>DAOTYG010000098.1:0-5482 GCA_034435155.1 Anaerolineae bacterium
CCTTTGCTGGCCGGCGGCGGGATGCGGGTCAAGATCGTGGACGCCTGGATGTGGGGGCTGCCGGTGGTCAGCACGACCATTGGCGCCGAGGGGATCGAGACCCGGCCGGGGGAGAACATCCTGCTCGCCGACACACCCGCCGACTTTGCCCAGGCCGTGGTGCGCCTGTTGCGGGATCGGGAACAAGGACAACGGATCGGTCAGGCCGGCCGACGGTGGGCCGAACAGCGTTACGACTGGCGGACGGTCTACCGGGCGTGGGATCAGGTATATACGATAGTGAAATGATGAAACACAGCACCCTGATCCTCACCGACTCAGGAGGCATTCAGGAGGAGGCCCCCACCCTGGGCGTGCCGGTGCTCGTGTTACGGGAGGCGACCGAGCGGCCGGAGGCGGTGGAAGTGGGCGCGGCGCGGGTGGTGGGTACTGACCCGCAGCGCATCATCGCGGAGGCAGAGCGCCTGCTGGATGACCCCGCCGCCTATGCGGCCATGGCCCGCGCCGTCAACCCCTACGGCGATGGTCGCGCCGCGGAGCGGATCGTGGCGGCGTTGCTGAGAGAGGCGGGAAAAGGGAGTGAAGGGAGAGGAAGAGAGGGGGAATCAGGCCACGGCGGACAGCAGTGAGATGCCGTCGCGAGTGACGTTGCGGTAAAACAGGCTGTGCATGGCCCCTAACTCTTGCCAGCCCCGCCGGCTGAACGCCCGAACTGAGAGCAGTACCCCGTGCATCAGCCAGATATCGAAGGCCAGGCCCCGTGCTTCACTGAGGTCATTTTCGGTCGGACGATCCAGGATCACCATGACGTCAACATCAGAGCCGTCGGCGGCGTCGCCGCGAGCCTGGGAGCCGAACAGCAACACATCCACGAGCCGCGCGCCAAAGCGGCCCTGCAAAGCGCGCACGTATGCCTGCAGAGCGGTCGCGTCTCGTGAGGCTGTCCTATTCAACGGCACGATCGTCCTCCTGGGTCTCGCCCGACTTTGCCAATATCTGAATCATACGCCGCACAAACTCCTGGGCATTGGCAATCTGGTTTCGGACAGACGCTTCGTTCAGGTCGGGTTGAGGGGCATAATCACTGTCCACCCGGGTCTCAAAGGCGTCATGCAACATGCGGCCGTACTGTGGCTCGACCAGTCCGGGCTTCACCAGATGTTCTCCGAAGGCCGCGATGACCCCCTGATGCTTGCTGCGCCACAAGCCCCGGCTGCCCAACACGGCTGTGACGGCATAGAACATGGCGTAGTATGCCCGTGACACGGCGGCGCGCAGATGGCCCAACCGCAGGTTGTCCTGAGCAGCCGTCAAATCTTCGGTTGCCAGGTAGATATATTGTTGGACTTCAGCTTCATTCATCCGTTCGGTCATAGCATTGCTATTATAAAACCACTTGCGTTTGAGGGCAAGTTCTTGGATCATTCTTTTTTCTTGAACCAGTCGAGCGCATTGCGGATTCTGTATCTGGTCCCTTACACCCCCACCCCCATCCGCACCCGGCCCTGCAACCTGACTCGCGGCCTGGCGCGGACATCAGGTGACGCCGGTGACCCTGTGGCAGGACGAAGGGGAGCGCGCCGCATGCACATCCTCGTTCATTGTCCCTTACACCCCACCCCCATCCGCACCCGCCCCTGCAACCTGACCCGCGGCCTGGCTTTGCGCCTGATTCTGACAGGGGTGAGCCTGGTGAAGAGCGCATTCTGGGCGATTGTGTATTTGAGCGGGCCGACCCGTCGAGACAAGGCCAGACTGGAAGTCGGCAGCAACTGGCAGGTGCTCAAGATGGCAGGGTCATACGTGTTACCTGCAGACTGACCCAATGCGCACCCTCTTCCTGACCCCGGTCCTGCCCTATCCCCTGGACGCCGGGCCCAAGATCCGCGCTTACTACACGCTGCGCCACCTGGCCCGGCAGCACCAGGTCACCCTGCTCTCCTTCGTCCGGCCCGGCGCCAACACCGCCTGGCTCTGGCCGGTCCCTACCGCTGGCCGGTGGTTATGGGAGATGGGGAAACGCGGCGACACGGAGATGCAGAGGAGCGGAAGAAATAAGGAGACGGGGAGATGGCCTATCGCCTGGCCCGCCGCCTCTTCTCTCTCTGGTGAGGGCATTCCTCATCTGGGTTCGGCCACCGGCTGCCAGTTGGCAAAATAGACCGGTTGGTGATATAATCAGGTCATCTTGACCTGTTGGAGGTGGACAATGGCCCGCACCATTGGGATGGCCGAAGCCAAGAGCAAGCTGGCCGATCTGGTTGGGCAGGTAGCCTATGGAGGCCAGCATTTCGTCCTCGAACGACGCGGCCGACCCATGGCCGTGCTCATCAGCGTGAAAGAATACGAGCGTTTGAAGGAACTGGCGGGGCCGGCTGCCGGCGGCTCCCCTTCACCCCTGCCCCCGCAACTCCTCCGCCGACAAGAGGCACTCATGGCCCGGGCGCGGCGCCTGGAAGCGCGCCGGGGCGATCCGGTGGAACGACTGATGAAACTCCTCAGCACCCTGCCGCCGGAAGGGGACCGCTTCTGGGTGGACATCCACGAGATCGGTTGATGGCCATCTACGACCTTACTGATCCGTCTGTTCCGTTACCACCTCAATTGGTGCTGGATAGCTCTCTGCTCCTGGCCCTCCGTCCTGGTGACGATAACCCGCATGCCCTTGCCGTTCAGGGGTTCGTCAGACGCTTGCGCGAGCAAATCGCTGCCTACCAGATGGTGGTCTGGCTTCTCCTACCCGTACTCCAGGAGTGCTATCACATCATCCTGGCCAACAGCCTGCGTCGCACCTGGGCGGCGATGGATCCTGCTGTCCGGCCGGCTAACTGGCTGGCGATGTATAAGCGTCAGCCCGAACTGCTGAAGGTGGGGTTTCCTGATCTGACAGAGTTCGGGGAAATCGTGGCAACCATTCCGCTGACGCCGGTGCAACCGGAAGACCTGACAACCTCTGTCGGTGCTGAGCCCCTGGAAGAGCGGCTCCTTTACTTCATGACCACTTACCACCTGTTGTCCCAGGATGCGTTGATCCTGGCCGAGGCCGAACGGCTGGGAGTATCGGCTGTGGCCACGCTCGACCAGGATTGGCAGCGAGTGGCGGTCTTTGATGTCTATACTTGCCCGAACGAATCGCAATGAGATGCCATATCCTGTTCATTGTCCCCTACACCCCCATCCGCACCCGGCCCTAATTCCAAATATCCTCTTCGCTTGACAGATCTCCATGACATTATATAATTGTGTTGTACAACAGACAGGTTGGGAGGTATCCTATGGCCGTCAAGATCATCCCCGTCAGTGAGGTGAGACAGAAACTCAAAGACATCCTGACCACCCTGGAGGCCACCGGCGAGCCGTACTTTATCACCCAGTACAGCCGCCCCAAGGCCGTTCTGATCCGCTACGAGGATTATAACGCTCTGGTTGACCAGGCAGCGGAGGGGCAGCCCCGCATCACCCGCCGCCCTGACATAAGCGGGGGCGAACCCCTCATCCGAGGCACCCGCATCTCGGTGCGTCACATCGTTGAGCGGCTCCAGGCCGGCCAGTCGGCAGATGACATCCTGGCCGCCCTCCCTCATCTGACCGCTGCCCAGGTCTACGATGCTTTCTCATACTACCACGACCACCAGGCTGAGATCGATCAGCTCATCGAGGAGAGCCGGCCCGAGCGGGTCATCGCCACCCAGGGTCTGAAGGTCGAGAAAGTGGCGAATGGTGTCGCAGTCGTTCACGCGTCATCCTGAGCCTGTGTCGAAGGGGTAAGAGTGGGCGATGGTCATGGAACCAGGACTCCTCACCGCCCGGTTCTACTTCGATGAGGATGCTGACGCGCGACTGGCGGAGGCCCTGCGGCGACGCGGCTATGATGTTGAGACGACAGTCGAAGCTGGCCTGCTGGGGGCATCGGACGAGGAGCAGCTGGCCTATGCCGTCGGCCAGCAGCGGGCGCTGGTCACCCATAACATCAAGGACTTTCCGGGGAAGCATGTCAGGTGGATAGAGGCAGGAGGGGCGCACTGGGGTATCATCATTCTCATTGGGCATTCAACTGTTGGCATTTGGCTACGACGGATGGAGAATCTGTTGAATTGCTTCTCGGCGGAGGGGTTGCAGAACCGGTTATTGTTCCTCGGCGCTGCGTACGATGATTCTGAACTTCCGTGCTAAGCCGTCCGTGGGCTGGGGGCGCGGGGCACTGCCTGGCCCGGTATAGTGAATTGCCCTGACCTTGCGAGCAGTGGTATAGAGGGAGGAGTCGTTGATGATCGAGCCACAAGTCAGCAACGTTCTCCCAGGCGAGGTAGCCGCATCTGGCAGGGAGCAGCCCCCGGCTAAGTGGCCCGCTACAAACGCACTGCCCTTGCCCGCTGGCAGACCTTGGCGCGGCAGGCAGCGGCGCTGCTCAAGAACATGTATGGTGTGCAACGTGTGGTCGCTTTTGGCTCGCTGACCCAACAGGACCGATTCACCTCCTGGTCAGATGTGGACCTGGCAGCCTGGGGATTGACAGCGGCTAACTGGCTCAGGGCCATGGCGGCAGTCAGAGCACTGTTTGCCGAGATCGAACTCAATCTCGTGGATGTGGCTTGCTGTTCGCCCGAACTGCTGGCTGTCATCGAGGAGGAAGGGGTGCCGCTGTGATTGCGCGTTATCACCTGTTAGCCAGGCGATTGCAGGCTGAACTGGAGAGCCTGGAACGCGTCGTTGAACGGCTGCGAGTGCCCTTGACCGGGCAATCCAGCAGCCCCAAGATCAGTAGTACTATCTGGCAGCGGCTGCCCTGGACATGCAAGTGGAGAGGGAATAAGGGAGACAGGAAGACAGGGAAATGAGAAGAAGGAATGAGAGCAGCGGTCAATTCTCGCCCGCCTGCTCAAGGGCAGCGCAATACACTTTTTCGCTGAGATGGAACTTTTTGGCCCTGAGCTCATCAAGAAGAGGGCGAATGGCGGCTATCTTGCCCACGCGCTTTGCCAAAAGAAGCAAGCCCACCGTACCCGTGAATCGAAGGCCAAGAAGCTGGGCCGCCAGACGTGCCTTGGTCTCGTCCAGAAGAACCCAATCGGCATGCAACTCTTCGGCCAGGACCAATACTTCTGCTTCGCCCCTATCCAGGTCGGTCCGAAGGCAATTCACTTTTGTCTGATCAGTTGGCGCTTGAGTGCGAATCCAGTGGGCCTGGCGAACCCTTGCTGCGCCCGGACGATCGGGCGCATGGGCAACAACCTCCTCGTAGACTGCCTGGGGGATTACGATCGTGCCGAAAAGCTCCTGGAGAAGATCGAGCCGATCTATTTTGGCGAGAGCAATGAGCGGGGTGGCATTGGAGACGACGATCACCGGCGAAGCTCCGCTTCCAGCTCGCTAACTGCGGCGAACTCGCTTGCCAGCTCTTCGTCGCTGTAATCAATGACCGGCACGTGGTTTTCGGACAGAAAATCTATAAACTCCCAACGGCTCATCCCGGCAAGCCTGG
>DAOTYG010000099.1:0-9316 GCA_034435155.1 Anaerolineae bacterium
TAGCTTGTTCAACTCGACATTGTCGCCCGCGTCACTGTACTTCATGTCTTTCTCCCCGTTAATCTCTTTCATCCTCTATGTGTCTCTGTGCCTTCTCTGTGCTGCTCTGTGTAAACGCTTTACGCCTCACTCAGCTTTGACTTCCACATCGGCCAGCACGATCAGGAGCCACGTCTGACCCGGGGCCAGCTTCAGCTCGTTGCCAGCCTGGTCCAGGAACCGGGTCATCTCGTTCCGCTGGCTCCGTTGCCATGTGCCCTCGATCATCACCCCATCCCGGAACAGGAGGGCGCGCCCCGTGCCGATCATCTCGTATTTCCACAGGTAGATCTTGCCGGCCGGACTGTCGGAAAGGATAGACTCCTGGCCCTGGACGAATTGGACCAGCACGTTGCGCTGGGTGATCGCCTGGCCGGTGGCCTCGTCGAGGAAATCCTGACCGTCCATCCGCCGCCTGTACAGCCTGGTGGCCGGGTCATAGGTATACTCCACCAGGCTGACTTCCGAGAAGGGGATGGTGATATGAGTGGCGGGCCTGATCCCCTGAGCTGAGCTGGTGCCTGGCGGCGTCTCATCGAACTGGAAACCCCTTTGGGGGACCGGCCGTTCTTCCCCCAGGGTTCGTAGCAAGGCCCGCAGTTCGGCCACGTTGGTATACAAGGTGTGCTCATAGGCGATGCCGGGATCGCGCTTGACCCGGTAAAAATACGGCTTGCCGTATTTGGCATCGCTGATGCGAGTGATGTCGGGAGCCTCGCGGAGCAGTTGGTTCACCTTCATGGAGGCCCCGGAATCGCAGAGGACGGCCTCATGTTGTGGGGCCAGTTCCAGGTCCATGGGCCGGGCACTGCGCATCGGCCCCACCCGGTCCGGGTCAGCGGTGAGAAACAGGGCGGCAAACCGGGTCAGGCCATACTCGATCCGATACTCGTAAACCAGATCGGCCTGGGACAGGCCGGTCTGGGGCCGGGATTCTTTGGAGTTTTCGATCTTGATCAGCAAGGGCCGACGTTGCAACAGGGCGGGGTCTGCAACCTTGAGGCCGGTGAAGGGGTTCACGTCGGCCGGGCGGCCGGGCGTGGGCGTGACTGTGGGCGCTGGCGTCGGCGCTGCTGTGGGAGACACGTTGGGGGTGGCGGTAAAGGTGGGCAGCGGCGTATAGGTGGCAAAGGGGGTGACGCTGGGAGCCGGTCCATTGCCACCGCAGCCGGCCGCCAGCACCAGGCCCACGATAAAGACATAGATGGCAGTTCTGCGCATAAACTCATACCTCGGCTAGATGTCAATTGAGGGCAGCGGCCCGCCCTAGCCGGTCGGTTCGACGGTGAGCGTCACCCCGGCTGATAACTCGACCGGCAGGGAGGTGGGGGGCTGCCGATGGAAGACCAGCCCCTCCTCGCCGACCTCGATCAAGATCACTTCACCGGCCTCAAAGCGGCCCTCCAGCAGTTGTCTGCTCAGGGGGTTTTCCACATAACGTTGGATGACCCGGCGCAGGGGCCGGGCGCCGAATTGCGGATCATAGCCTTGCTGGGCCAGCCAGGCCCGGGCGGCTTCGGATAGCTGGATGTGGATGCCGCGTTCGGCCAGGCGATGGTCCACCTCGCGCACCTGCAAATCCACGATCTGCAGGATCTGCTCGCGGGTCAGGGGGCGGAAGACGATCACCTCATCAATGCGGTTGAGGAACTCGGGCCGGAAGGTGCGTTTCAGCTCCTCGGCGACCTGGCGCTGGGCCTCGCGCTGCTCGTCAGGGTATGGTTCATCATCCGGGTTCGCCCGGCCGATGAATCCCAGGGGCCGGTTAGAGGCCAGATACCTGGTGCCCACATTGGAGGTCATGATGATGACCGTATTGCGAAAGTCCACCGTGCGCCCCTGACCGTCGGTCAGGCGGCCATCATCCAGGACCTGGAGCAACGCGCTCCAGACCTCGGGATGGGCCTTTTCGATCTCGTCGAACAGGATCACGCTATAGGGCTTGCGCCGGACGGCCTCGGTGAGCTGGCCGCCCTCTTCGTAGCCGACGTAGCCGGGCGGCGCGCCGATCAGCCGGGCCACGGTGTGTCGTTCCTGATACTCGCTCATGTCCAGACGTATCAGGGCGTCCTGGTCATCAAAGAGGAACTCGGCCAGGGCTTTAGCCAGCTCGGTCTTGCCCACGCCGGTGGGGCCCAGGAAGATAAAGCAGCCGATGGGCCGCCGGGGGTCTTTCAAGCCGGCCCGACCGCGCCGAATGGCGTCACTCACGGCGGTGACGGCCTCATCCTGCCCGACAAGGCGTTGATGGAGTCGCTCCTCCATGTGCAACAGCTTCTCCCGCTCCTCCTCCAACATGCGGGTGACGGGGATGCCGGTCCAACTGGCCACGATGCGGGCAATGTCCTCCCGGCGGACCCGGTCATCCAGATGCGCCTGGGCCAGCCATTCCGCCCGGGCCTGTTCGAACGGTCCTTGCAGGGCCGTGCTTTCGGCCTTGAGCATGGCGGCCCGCTCGTAATCCCGGGCCTCGCTGGCGGCCTCCTCCTCGCGGCGCAGTTCCTCCAGGCGACACTCCATCGCCAGCAGGTCCGGGGGCAGGCTGGACAACTCGATGCGCCGCCGTGAGCCGGCCTCATCCATCAGGTCCACCGCCTTGTCCGGCAGGAAGCGGTCAGAGATGTAGCGCTGGCTCAACTCGGCAGCAGCGACCAGGGCCTCCGGTTCAAAGTGTACGGCGTGATGGGCCTCGTAATAGGGGCGCAGACCCTCCAGGATCTCGGTGGTCTCCCTCACCGTCGGCTCGCGCACCAGGATGGGCTGGAAGCGGCGTTCCAGGGCCGCGCTCCGCTCCACGTGCTCACGGTAATCGTCCAGGGTGGTCGCGCCGATGCACTGGAGTTCGCCCCGGCTGAGGGCGGGTTTGAGCATATTGCTGGCATCAATGGAACCGCTGGCGGCACCGGCCCCCACGACGGTATGGAGTTCGTCAATGAACAGGATGATCTGGCCCTGAGCCTGGCGCACCTCATCCAGCACGGCCTTGAGCCGTTCCTCGAACTCGCCCCGCAGCCGGGTGCCGGCCACCAACGCCCCCAGGTCCAGGGCCAACACGCGCTTGCCCCGCAACGTTGAGGGGACCTCATGGCGGGCGATCTTTTGCGCCAGCCCCTCCACGATGGCGGTCTTGCCCACGCCGGCCTCGCCGATGAGTACCGGATTGTTCTTGGTACGCCGCCCCAGGACCTGGATCACGCGCATGATCTCCTCTTCTCGCCCGATGACCGGGTCCAGGCGCCCCTCGGCCGCCAGGGCGGTCAGGTCACGGCTGTATTTGTTCAAGGCCCGATACCGGCTCTCCGCACCGGGGTCAGTGGCAGAATGCGCGCCGCGCACGGCCTTGATGCCAGCCAGGACCTGGTCCCGGGTCAGCCCCAGGTCGCGCAGGATGCGGGCTGATACGCCGTTGCGCTCACTGACGATGGCCAGGAAGAGGTGATCGCAACCGATGACATCGTCGCCCATGCGGCGGGATTCGGCATCGGCAGCCCCGATGAGGCTGTTCAGCCGGGGCGTGGTATAAACCTGCATCGGTGGGGCGGCATATTGGACCCGGGGCAGGGTCTTCAAGACATCCTCAAGCCGGTTCCGCAAGATGAACATGTCCACGGACGTGGTCTGCAAAATGGCAGTTACCGTACCATCTTGCTGCTCCAGCAAGGCCAGAGTCAGGTGCTCCACATCCAGTTGGCCATGCCTCATTCTCTGCATGATCTGATGGGCTGTCTGAAAGGCCTCATGGGCCCGTTCGGTCAATTTATTGGGTGAGATCATAGGGACATCTCCGTGAAACTTTAACTGCTCAGCCCTCTGCGATCTGGGTACTCGGATTGTCACCCTGAGCGAAGCGAAGGGTCTCGTTTTCACACCAACGAGATTCTTCGTCGCAAAAAACGCTCCTCAGAATGACAGGCTGAGCAGTTACGTGAAACTTATGCCTGCGACTGCGGTTCGCAGCCCGTGATATTCGCGCGGCGGACCTGACGTGTCGCCGAGAGCATGAGGATCGCCTCGCTGATATCCTCCAGGGATAGCACGCCTAAAAAGTTGTCCCGGTCCAGGATAGCCACCGCCCTCATGCCGCTGGCCAACATCTGCTGGCGCAGGTCAATGAGCGAGGCCGTCGGCGGAGCCACCGGGTACTGTGTGTGCATGGTCTCGTAGACGCTGGCTGTAGGCCCCTGCTCCCGCAAACCTCGGAGCAGGTCCTCACGGGTCAGGAGCCCCACCAGGCGACCGGCCTGCAAGACCGGGAAATCCGTCTGGTAACTATGGAGCGTCAGGTCCAGGGCCTGCGCCAACGTATCCGTGGGTTGCAGGGCCATCGGCCCCCGGGAGAGGGCCTGGCAGGCTTGCATTCCCCGGAGCACGGCGCGGATTCGCACCTCGCCGCCTTCCTGTTCCGCCCCCAGGTAGACAAACACAGCGATAAGGACCAACAACAGGTCGCCCTGGAAAAAGCCCCATAGTCCCAGCAACAAGGCCAGGCTCTGCCCCACGGCGACTGCTATTTGCGTGGCCAGGCCATAGTCCAGGGTCAGGGCCAGGAAAGCCCGTAACACCCGGCCGCCATCCATGGGAAAGGCCGGGACCAGGTTAAAGAGGCCCAGGACCAGGTTCGCCAAGGCCAGTTCGATCAACAGCGAGAGCGGGCCTAATCCACCGACCAGATTGAGCACATCCTGCATGGTACGCAGCGGCGGGCCCCAAAGCGGGATGGCGATCAGGGCTGCCAGGGCCAAAAGCGTGCCCAGGATCAGGTTCGTGGCCGGGCCGGCCAGGGCCATGAGCAGCTCCTGGGCCGGGCGGCGCGGAACGGCCTCCAGTTGGGCCACCCCGCCGATGGGTAACAGCGTTATGCCCCGGACCCGCACCCCAAACGCCTGGGCCAGCAGACTATGAGCCAGCTCATGCAAAACCACGCACGCAAAAACCAGGATGATAAAGACCACCCCATAGAGCATCCCCGACCAGCCGCCAGGCCGCACCACACCCCAGTTAAACGCCGCCCACATCACGACGAATAGAAACGTGAGGTGAATGCGGATGTCAATGCCCCTGACGCTCGCGATCTTGATAGATAAGGGCACGTTGTACCTCCTGAACTGGACCATGTGCTCACGCGGGGTTTGCGACCCCGCGCCCGGCGGCGGGTGACCCAGTCCGGCCTGGGCCGGGCACACCCGCCGCGAGCGTGACCACACCCGCCGGAGCGTGAATCCTGGAGTCGAACCTTCAGGCGGGAAGTCCGATCACGACGCTATCATTATAGGTTAGTGACCCCGCTTTGTCAATTACGTCCGGGAGGCAGGCCCCCTTAAGTTGATACAGGGGTTTGGCAACGGCTTCGCCGTCGCCAAACCCCACACCCCGGGGATAGGGGGCAAGGGGTACCCCTCTGACATCCGGGCATAACTTCTGTCAGGGAGGGGACAAGGGGGGAGGAAGTCTCCCCTCCCCGAAGAGACGCGAAGCGGGGCGGGGGGGCCCTCGTGCGTTTAATTTACGCACGGATGTCAAAATCCGACTATTGACAAACCGCGTTGATGGGTGTATAATCGCTACTGAACCTCACGAATGTCGAAACCTCTCCTCACCGGTGTCTAAGCTCTGTTGACTTTGGTCAGGAAAGTCTATTTAGCGGCTATGCTAGAAAGCGTTACCTGAAGTAGGGCCTATTTTATACCCCGACGCAGACGCCACACTGGTGATCACCCCCACTGGTTTGTGCTCTGGCGGGCGCTGGAGCAGCCTCGAGAAGCTCAGCGGCTGTAAGATTGACAACGTGACAGACAACCACCCACCCATCTGGTTAGAGACTCTTCGGCTCTCGCGCCGACGCCCGGCGTGGGCACGAGCCAGAATACCCCACAAGCTCTAGAGAGATCGAAACCCGTTCCACGCCGGGCGTGGGAACCAGGCAAGGCTTCGCATGATTCAGGCGCGAAGCAAGCGACTCTTTCCATCTGCTGAGCCTAGAAAGGAGCTGAGCAAACAACACGAGTGAATCATTCTGCATATATTGGTGCAAGTTCATTTTCTGGAACTTTGAGCAATTTGGAGTCGAGCCTTTAGGCGGGCCATATCTTGTGGCCACGACCGGCTAAAGCCTCCACTCCTTGTGGTGTGCGAATCGTTGTTCAAAGTCCAACATTTTCACAACATGAAAAGGAGATAATGATGAACAAGCTCAGATTAACTCCGTTGCTGGTCCTGGTCCTGCTGCTGGCAGTGGGTATTCCCGGAAGGCCAGCTTATGCGCAGCACCATTTGACTCTGATCGACCATTTCACCACGAACCAGCACGTTGAAGATGTACCTGGCCCCGGCCAATCCAACAGTTCGTCGTTGTCCGATGCGATGGTGCTGGGTGGCATACGCGATATGTACGCCCAGCGTACACAGGGTTCACTCCTGGTCTCGGGAGACTCTGGCGTGATTCGGGCTCCCAATCCCAATCCCGATTACTACTCGCACAGCCAGGGATCGGGAGTGCGGGGATACACCTTCCTCAACTGGGACGGTGTGGCCGACCCCGCCGTGGTGCATCCTACCGGTTTGGGCGGTGTAGATCTCACGATCGGACCCGCCTCCGCGTTTGGGCTGTACGTCGCTTCGCTGGACTGGGGGATCCCGGTCATCCTTACAGTCTACACGGACGGATCCAACTATCAACGGTACACGTTGAATATACCGGGGGGTACGCTCGATAGGTACTTTACCATCAGCTTCACGGACCCGGGATGGGTTAAAACGGGAAGTGGAGCTGACTTCACCAACGTGGGTGCGATAACGCTGGAGGTCAACGGTCAGAACCGTAACGACGTTGACTTTACGATGGATTATTTTGAGACCACCACCGTTACTGCCGTCACCCTGGAGAACCTGGCGGCCTCGCCGGATGCCGCGCTCTTCCGCTGGCAGCTTGCCGGCTTTCTGTTGCCGGTGGCGGCAGTGCTGGGCCTGGCCGGTGTGGGCGCGTGGGTGCGGATGCGCAAGCAGGACAACGAATAGCCAGCAGTAGGGCAGGTTTCACCCTGAAGGGTACAAGCCATACCTGCCTGTGGGCGGCTATAGCAAGCCGTCCTACGCGAACGGCGAGGCGCCCGGCAACCGTGGTGATGGGGAGCGGAACCGTTGCGCACCGTGTCCTTCGAGCATAACCTGGCGCCCGGCGTGAGCGCGCGCGTGCGTTTCATAAAGGAACGGGGGCGTATCCTCTCGTTCGTTGTGCAGGTCGAGTGTCTGATCGAGGGCACGTGGCATCCCATTGTACGCTATGACACGGCACACGGTTTTGCTCACCGAGACGTCCTGAAGCCAGATGGGGCGCAGGAGAAGCAACCTATCCCGGCGGGGGATTTCAACGCGGCGTTGACCTACGCCCAACGTGACATCCAGGCTCACTGGCAGTTCTATGTCGAACGGTACAAGGGGTGGTTGAAATGACCGATAGCGAGATGCTGGAACGCAACCTGGAACTGCAGACGGCGTTCATGCGGTATCTTTTTAACCACCCCGAGCTCCTGGATCACCTGCCGGATGACTTCTGGCTGGTGATCCTGCCCGACGACGATCCCGAGTTGGGACAGCGCAACCTGGGACTGCTGGGGCAACGGGGCAATGGCGATAAACCGGTGATCATCGTCCGCATGCGCACTCGCCAACCGCTTGACCTGGAAGCACAGCCACCGCAGGTCTTTACACCGTTGGCGCACGTTGCCGCCAGTTATATATCTGGGTAATGTACCAGCGGCAAAAGAGGGAAGGAAACTTGTCCCTGCTTGAAGAACGCTATCAGAAAGACCCCTCCATCGTCGCCCGCGAGATCGCCGGGGAGGTGATCCTGGTCCCCATCCGCCAGAACGTGGGGGATTTAGAGAGCATCTATACCCTCAACGAGACGGCGGCTCGCATGTGGGAGCTGCTCGATGGGCAGCGGTCCCTGCGCGAGATCCACGGCGTCATCGTGGATGAGTTCGATGTGGAAGCAGAAGAGGCCCAACAGGACCTGCTCGGCTTTGTGGCCCAGTTGGAGACTATCGGCGCGGTAAAGAGGGTCTAGGTGGATTGCCCGCACATACCGGAACTGAGTTATGGTGAGTTCGGCGAGCGGCTGCGAGCCAGGATCGCCGGCCAGCGGATTCCCCTCGCCGGATCGTTGGAGTTGACCTTTCGCTGTAATCTACGTTGCGTGCATTGCTACGTGGCCCACGGTCACAACGGATTACCGGGCCAGGAGGAGTTGACCTGCGCCGAGATCTATGGCATCCTGGACCATGTGGTAGACGAGGGCTGCCTGTGGCTGCTCCTCACCGGCGGCGAGCCATTGCTTCGCCCGGATTTCCTGGACATCTACGGCTACGCCAGGCGCAAGGGCCTGCTCCTCACGCTCTTTACCAACGGCACGTTGATCACGCCGCGCATCGCGGACTATCTGGCGGAGTGGCGGCCCTTCAAGGTGGAGATCACCCTGTATGGGCGGACTCAGGAGACATACGAGCGAGTGACCGGCGTCCCCGGCTCGCACGCGCGCTGCATGAAGGGCATCGAGCTGCTGCTGGAACGAGGCCTTCCCCTCAAGCTCAAGACGATGGCGATGACGCTGAACCGGCACGAGCTATGGGACATGAAGGCATACGCCGAGAGCCTGGGAGTGAACTTTCGCTTTGACCCTCTGCTGAACGCCCGGCTGGATGGCTCCTCAGACCCGGCCAGGTTCCGACTGTCGCCGGAGGAGGCTGTGGCCTGCGACCTGGAGGACCCCCAACGGATGGACTCCTGGCGGCAGTTCTGCCAGCGGTTTGTAGGGATGCCGCCGGACCCGGAGCATATCTATCACTGCGGGGCCGGGGTCCACACGTTCCACATCGGCCCGCACGGCGAGCTGAGCGCCTGTATGATCGCCCGCGAGCCGCACTATGATCTGCGTCAGGGGTGCTTTCGGGAGGGCTGGCGCGAGTTCATCAAGGAGGTGCGTCTGCAGAAACGCACGCGCGACGTCAAATGCGCCCGGTGCCGGCTGATCGCCCTCTGCGGTCAGTGTCCTGGCTGGGCACAGTTGGAGCACGGTGATCAGGAGACGCCGGTGGAGTACCTGTGCCAGGTGGCCCATCGGCGCGCAGAGGCTTTTGGACTCGGCTCTATGACATCATAATTTAGGAAGGAGCTCCCCACGCGCGGGGCGCATCCCGTGGCACGAAAATACGCCGATGTGCTCGCGCGGGGTCTGCGACCCCGCGCCGGCGGCGGGTGGCACACCCGCCGCGAGCGAGGG
>DAOTYG010000100.1:0-14003 GCA_034435155.1 Anaerolineae bacterium
CGATACCCGAGCGTAGCTGAGCATCGTGGTGCACCTCCATAACTGCATGATTGTCACCTGTAGTAAGAATACTCGACGGCTACGCCCGTGTCAAGTTAAACCACTATAATCTCTATTGTACATGGCCGGGTGCAAGGGGTGAACTATCGTTACTACACCCGCCAGCGTGCGACAGGACTGGGTCTCACCGGCTATGTGCGCAACCAGTGGGACGGCACCGTGGAAGTGGTGGCCGAAGGCCCACGCCTCAGGCTGGAGAGCCTGCTGGAGTGGCTGCATCAGGGACCACCGGCCGCCTATGTGACCCAGGTGGATGCGAATTGGAGACCGGCCACCGGCGAATTCACCAGCTTTGGTGTGCGCTACTGAAATGTGCCATGCGCGAACCACCACGTTTGCTCCACCTCATCGCCCTGGCCGGGGCCGTCGTGGTCCTGACCCTGGTGATCTTGTTCTGGCTCCGCCCCCCGGCCGACGATAGTCTGAAGCTGGTCCAGGCCAAAGGTGCCCTGGTGATAGCTACGGACGCCGCCTACCCTCCTTTCGCCAGCCTCAACGAGCAGGGGGAATTCGTGGGGTTTGACCCGGACCTGGGTCGGGAGATCGCCCGGCGGCTGGGGGTCGAAGCCCGGTTCGTGAACGTGGGCGTGGAGGGCTTGTTGGATGCCCTCAAGCTCTACAAGTGCGATGTGGTCATCTCGGCCTTCCCTTACGAGTATGGCCTGACCCGCGATGTCCTGTTCAGTGAGCCGTATTTCAACGCCGGCCCCCGCTTGGCCGTGCCGACCGGGGCTTCAGGTGTTCAGGGACCGGGAGACCTGGTCGGCCGGCGTGTGGCCGTGGAACTGGGTTCAGCCGCCGACGGCGCGACCCGCTTATGGGAAAGCCGGGGCATCCAGATCAGGCGCACCATGTCTGTGTCTGAGGCGATCCAGGCCGTGATGCGGGGCCAGGTGGACGCGGTCGCCGGCGATCCCATCGCCTTGCGCACATACATCCGGCAGCAGGGTAACCTCCGGCTGGTGGGGGAACCCCTGGCCGATGAGGAATACGTGGTCGTGCTGCGCATCCAGGAGCGTGCCCTGCGGGACGCGGTAGATAAGGCCCTGCAGGACATTCGCCAGGATGGGACGTTGGCCCGGCTGGTGGAGCGGTGGTTGTAAGTGAAACCCCGCCGATGAAAATGTTGCGCGACCGTGCTCGCGCGGGGTGTGCCACTTGGCGCCGGCGGCGGGTCGCACTCCCTGCGGTCGCCGCCGCGAGCAGTGAATGTTGCGCGACCGTGCTCGCGCGGGGTGTGCCACCCCGCGCCGGCGGGACTTGACATGAGCAGTGGGAGTAGGAGCAAAATGGCTAACGGTTACACTGGTCGCATCATCTGGGCAGACCTGTCGGTCGGCCGTGTGGAGACACGAGAAGTACCAGAATCGGTCTATCGGCAATTCCTCGGCGGGACCGGGCTGGGCGTGCGCCTGCTCTACGATAGCATCCCGGCCAAGGCGGACCCGCTCGGCCCGGCGAACGTGTTGGGCTTTGTGCCGGGCCTGCTCACCGGCAGCGGCCTGCCCTTCACCGGCCGCTGGATGGCCGTGGGCCAAAGCCCCCTTACCGGCGGCTGGGGTGACGCCAACAGCGGCGGCTACTTTGGGCCGGCTTTGCGCCGCGCCGGGTTCGACGGCGTCTTTGTGACCGGCGTGGCGCCGGAGCCGGTCTACCTGTGGGTCCACGATGGGCAGGCGGAACTGCGCCCGGCCAGTCACCTGTGGGGTCTGGACACCGTGGCAGCGCAGACGCGCCTCCACCAGGAGGTCGGTCAGGAGAAGGCGCGGGTGGCGTGCATTGGCCCGGCCGGCGAACGCCTGTGTCGCATCGCCGCCATCATCAACGACGAGGGCCGGGCGGCGGCCCGGTCCGGCCTGGGAGCGGTCATGGGTAGCAAACGCCTCAAGGCCGTGGTCGCCTGGGGGCCGGACAAGGTGGCCCTCCACGACCCGGCGCGGGTCAAACAACTGCGCCAGGACCTGGTGGCCGTCTTCACCGGCCGGCCGGACCCGGTGGGGCGGTTGATGGCTACCCACATGGGGCTGATCGGCCGACTGATGCGCCGGATCATGGCCCATATGTCGCTGAGCCTGCCCACGCCCCAGGCCATGCCCCGTGAACTGTGGCGCGCTTATGGAACCTGCGGCTCCCTGGCCCTCTCGGTGGAGATCGGCGATGCGCCGGTGCGCAACTGGGCCGGCGTGGGCTACCGCGATTTCCCCTACGGCACACATTCCAGCCGGCTGGATGGGGAGGCGGTGATCGCCTGGCAACGCCGACGCTACCACTGCGCCAGTTGCCCTCTGGGCTGCGGCGGCCTGATTGACGTGCCCGAAGGCCCCTATCAAGGTGAGGGCACCAAGCCAGAATACGAGACCCTGTCGGCCCTGGGGTCGTTGTGCCTGAACAATGACCTGGCGGCGATCATCACCCTGAACGAGCTATGCAACCGCGCGGGACTGGACACCATCTCCCTGGGTGGTGTCCTGGCTCTGGCGCTGGAATGCTACGAGCATGGCCTCCTGACCCCAGCCGATACAGACGGTTTGGAGCTGACCTGGGGCAACGCGGCGGCCATGATCGCCCTGGCGGAACGTATCGCCCGGCGGGAGGGTTTGGGCGATGTGCTGGCAGACGGCGTGAAACTCGCGGCGGAGCGCATCGGGCGTGGGGCGGCGGCCTTTGCCGTCCATGCTGGGGGCCAGGAACTGCCCATGCACGACCCCCGGGCCTATACCGGTTTTGCCACGGCCTACCAGGCCGAGCCGACGCCGGGCCGGCACACCATCGCCTCTGATGCCTATCCGGGCCTGTATTTGTTGCCGCAAAAGTACCCGCACCGGCTGGGCAAGGACGCCCCCCCAGGCCGGGCCCAGGCCATGACCAGCCAATACTATCGGGCCTTGAGCGCGGCCGGCCTGTGCATGTTCGGGGCCCATTCCAGCCCCATCCCCCTGGCCGCCTGGATCAACGCCGCCACCGGCTGGTCGTTGACCGACGATGACCTGCTGGACATCGGGGCGCGCATCGTCTCGCTCATGCAGGCGTTCAACGTGCGGGCCGGGATCGTGCCCACGGAGGTATACATCCATCCCCGCGCCATCGGCGATCCACCGTTGGACGCCGGGCCGACGGCCGGGGTCACCATTGACCTGCCAGCCCAGGTGCGGGCCTTTTACCGTGAGATGGGCTGGGACCAGGAGTCCGGCTGGCCTACCCGGGAGCGGTTGACTGCCCTGGGATTGGAAGATGCGGCGCGAGACCTATACCCTGAACCCTCCCGCAGGTGATTAGGGGGGCAGGTTGCCAACCTGACCCTACTGGCAACCTGGCAACCGATGCAGCCCAAACCTGCGGGAGGATGGGCAGTTACAAGGATAGGGAGTCCTGAGGGGGAAAATGGAGACCGCCCTGAATCGCTATCTCGTCTATTTGCAGGCCCAGCGCGATGCCTCACCGTACACCGTGCGCAACTACGGCCAGGAGATCGCCCAGTTCATGGACTATTTGCGCGACCAGGAGGGTGTGACCGACTGGGGTGCCGTGGACCGGCACATGGTCCGGCGTTACCTGGCCCATCTGGCTGCGGCCGGCTATGTCCGGGCCAGCATCGCCCGCAAGCTCACGGAGGTCCGTTCGTTCTACAAGTGGATGCAGCGTGAGGGGCTGGTGTTGGAGAACCCATTGCATGGTGTCTCTGCACCCAGGGTGGAGAAGCGGTTGCCGGTTTTCCTCTCCCTGGAAGAGGTTCAGGCCCTCCTGGCGGCCCCGGACCTGTCTACGCCTCAGGGCCAGCGGGA
Source organism: Anaerolineae bacterium (assembly GCA_034435155.1). GTDB lineage: Bacteria > Chloroflexota > JAHJIN01 > JAHJIN01 > JAHJIN01 > DAOTYG01. The sequence goes on from DAOTYG010000100.1 coordinate 3,843, forward strand.
TAAGGCGATCCTGGAGTTGCTCTATGCGGCCGGCCTGCGGGTGAGCGAGCTGGCAGCCCTGAACCTGGGGCATGTGGACCGGACCCAACGCGAGGTGCGCGTGCTGGGCAAGGGTCGCAAGGAGCGCATCGTGGTGTTGGGCGAGCCGGCCGTGCGCGCCCTCACCACCTACCTGAACGACGGCCGGCTAAAACTCCTCAAGGGCGATAGAGCCGTAAGTGCCCTGTTCCTGAACCGCTCCGGGGGCCGGCTCTCCGCCCGCAGCGTCCAGAAGATATTGGACAAATACAGCAAGATGGCCGGTCTGGACAAAGAAGTCACCCCCCACGTACTACGCCACACCTTCGCCACCCACCTGCTGGACGGCGGCGCGGACCTGCGCACCGTGCAGGAGCTACTGGGCCACGAGCACCTGTCCACCACCCAGATCTACACCCACGTCACCCAGACCCGGGCGCGGGAGGTGTATGAGCAGGCGCATCCACGGGCGCGAGGGCAGGGGAGAGAGGAGCGGGGGAGCGAAGTAGAAGCGGATGGACATTGAGGCTGTGGGGCAAATTAACTGGGCTTTGGACAATTCTGGAATCGAGCCTTCAGGCGGGCCATACCTTGTGGTCACGACCGGCTAAAGCCTCTACTCCTTGTGATGTGGTTGTCCAAAGTCCAATTCAATGTTACGATTGTCAGCTTTGATGTAACCGCCTACCCTGAACCCTCCTGCAGGTTAGAAAGGGGCTGGCAACCGATGCAGCCGGTCCTGGGCGCGCCTGCGGCGTCTGGTCTGGCCATTGCGCCCAAACCTGCTATGCGATGCGGGGAGGGGAAAGAATGCCTGTTAGGGGGTTTTTGCGGCGTCTTCGCCGCCGCAAAAACCCCCAGAAAGGCTTTCTCCCCCCTGACAGAAGTTATGCACGGATGTCAGTAGTTATAGTGTGAATACTGCCCAGCCCAGGCTGGACTGGGTAAATCCTGTCCAAATCCGGGTAGCCTGAGCAGTTACCTACTATTTTAGATCGGGAGGGACCTATGACCGAGGATATTATAGACCATCGCGTGCGCCGGGCCGTGGAACGCATCCTGGAGGATGAATCGCTCACCAGTGGCCTGGAAGACACGGTGGCTCAGGTACTCATCAACTGGGGCGTGGCCGAAGTGGAACGCCACGCCCGGCTGACCGCCCATCTCCTGGATCAGGGGGAGGCCGAGACGGTGCTGGACCAGGCCGTGAGCCGGGTCCGGCGGGTTATGAAGCGCGTAGCCAGGACGGCCGACCGCGAAGGGATCATCGCCAGCGACGCACTGAACCGCCTGTTGGCCCAGACCCTGAGCGAAATTGAGGCCGAGGAAGCAGGAGCGGTCGTGGAAGCTCCACCACCCGTCGTCGAGGAAAAGCCCGCCGAGCTCCTCCTCCCCTCGGAGGTCGAACTGGTGACCGCGCCGCCCGTTGTCGAGAAAGCCGCGCCGCCCCAACCTGAAGTCCGGGGCTTTCTCGCCCGCCTGCGCCGCTTCTTTGGCGTATAGCTGCATCATGCATCATGCATCATGGAGAACAACATGAAAAAACTACGCAAACCCTTGCTCCTGCTCGTCCTGGCCCTTATGCTGGTCAGCATCACCGGCGTCCAGGGCTGCGAAGAGGTGCTCAGCGAGATCGAATACATCCTGACGGCGCTTCCCACGCCCACGTCGCCGCCGGGCACACCACCCCCGCCCACCGGCGACTGGTATAGCCTTTACTTTACCACGCCCCGTTACCCGGACAAGGCCGAATACCACTATGGCGGCATTGACGAGAAGCTGATCCCGGTCATTGACCGGGCGACCAAGACCATTGACCTGGCCGCCTACGAGTTCGACCTGGAGAACGTGGCCCATGCCCTGGTGCGGGCCAAAGGACGTGGCGTGACCGTGCGCCTGGTCACGGACACGGACAACGTGGATGAGGTCGGGGTGCAGATCCTCAAAAAGGCCAAGATCAAGGTGGTGGACGACAACCGGAGCGCCATCATGCACAACAAGTTCCTGGTCATTGATGGCGAATGGGTCTGGACCGGCTCCTGGAACCTCACCGTCAACTGCACCTATCGCAACAACAACAACGCCATCCTCATCCATTCGCCGGCCCTGGCCCGGAATTACCAGACCAAGTTCAACGCCATGTTCGAGGACAAACAGTTCGGGCCGTCCCGCAAGTCCGGCACCACCACCCCCCAGCTCACCATCAACGGCGTGCGGGTGGATAACTATTTCGCGCCGGAGGACAAGATCGGGGGCAAGCTGGTGGACCTGGTCAAGGGCGCCAAGAAGAGCATCCACTTCCTGGCCTTCTCCTTCACCAGCAGCGACCTGGGACAGGCCATGCGGACCCAGGCCAAGAAAGGAGTAGAGGTGCGCGGGGTCTTTGAGACGCGGGGCAGTGACACGCAGTACAGCGAGTACGAGGCCATGCGCAAGGCCAAACTGGACGTGCTCACGGATGGCAACCCGTACACTATGCACCACAAAGTGCTCATCATTGACGGCGAGATCGTTGTCTTTGGCTCCTACAACTTTACCACTAACGCCGACCAGTCGAACGATGAGAACCTGCTCATCATCTACAGCCCGGAGATCGCCGCTCAGTTCGAGGCCGAGTTCCAGCGGGTCTACGAGACGGCCAAGAACCCACCCAAGTAGCTGCGCCAGTCCCACCGGGTTTCCAAAACCCGAAGGGACCAGGCCGTCAGAACGCCGTCACGCAGACGGGCTTTTCCGGCACGGCAAAGATGGCATCCAGGGTATCCACCCGCGCCGGGTCTGAGACGTCCACCAGGCCGTAGCGATAGAGGCTGCGCAGGTTCACCGCCCCGGCCAGCAGCGAGGAGAACCCAGCGATGCCGATCTGCAGCTCCACGTCGTGCGAGCCATAGTCTGGCACGTACAGGCGGCCGTCCACAAAGTGCAGGAGCATGGAGCCGGCGTTCTCTGGCAAGAAACTGTCCGTGACGATCAGCTTGAGCTGGCAGGTCTGCCCCCCGAAATTGTGCCCCCGCAACAGGCGAAACAGCGCCGGGACATCCACCACCCGATACATCAATCCCAAGCCCTGGGTGTTGCTCTCGTGATAGATGGAGGGGAGCATATCGTAGGAACCGTTACGAGGGTCCAGGGGCAAAAAGTGAAAGGACTCGTCCGGCGTGTCAAAGATGATGTGCCGGACCTGGTCGGCCTGGTCGTGCAGGAAGGTTAAAAGCTCTGCCAGGGCCTCCGGGTCCTCATAAAAGAACTCGCGGACGTGAATATCATTGATGAAAAAGCTCTCCCCTTTCTCGAAGGTGAACAGGAGATAGCCCTGGATCTGAGCATCGCGTTGGTAGCCGACGAAGCGGTGCTGGACGTTGCTCATCTGCATCCTAATGTCCTGCTCGCGCCGCTCGATCAGGCCGTGAGTGCGGGCCATCGTCCGGTTGTAGAACTCCAGGAGCGCGGGGACATCGGCCTCGCCCAGGGCGCGGACGTGGGCCTTGGAGGGGCCTCGGGGCAAGGCGGCTGGCCGCAGACGATACTGGCTCATCTTGGTGCCGTAGCCAAAGCCCATTTGCCAGTAGAAATCTGGGCGGAAGGGATATAACATGGTGATGGGCGCGCCACGCGCCCGGTAGTGCCGGATAAAGTAGGTTATCAGCTCTTTGGCCACGTGTTCCTTCCTGTGTACCAGGTCCACGGCCACCTGGCCGACCCCGCCGGCGTTGACCCGCACGCCGCGAAAGTTCATGACAAAGTCATACAGGAACATTCCCCCCAGCAGTTTCCCTTCCCGGAACAGGCCATAGGCGGTCCGTTGGGGGTCCTCCTCGTGCATCCGCAGCAGCCGACCCCGGAGACGATCCTTTTCCTCCGCTGTGGGGGTGATCCAGGACGGGTAGGCATTCACCAGAATATCCACAAACGCGCCGAACTCGTCAGCTACCAGGGGCCGGATCTCGCTCATGACTTACTCCCTCCCTCGAAAATAACCCCCGTTCGCGGCGGATCGTCAGATCCGCCGCTGGGCCGCTCCCTACGGGCTGGCGATCCAGCGGGAGCATTTTCATCCTACGGGGTGCGCCCGGCGCGTGCGGGTCTCCTCTGTAAATAGCCCCCCACCTGGCTCGCGGTGGGTTTTGCCGACGTGGGAAAACCACTCTTGCTCGCACCCACGCTCTGCGTGGGTGCGAAACGCCGGGTCGCGCGGCCAGGAACGCCTGCTGCGTGCCCACGCGGAGCGTGAGCACGAGGTAACCAACCCACCGCCGGCGCGGGCGGTCGCCCTGATCATCCGGCAGGGCCGGTGCAAGACCTGCCCCTACGAGGGATGCCGTCAGCGCTGCGGGACCTTGCCCTCTGCCCGACGTTGTTTGATGATCTCCTCGGCCAGGGCCTCCGGCACCACATCGTAGCGGACAAACTCCATCGTGAACGTGCCCCGGCCCTGGGTCATGCTCCGCAGGTCGGTGGCGTAGCCAAAGGTCTCGGCCAACGGCACCTCGCCGCGCACGACGCGCCGGTCACCTCGCACGCGGATCTCGCGCACCAGGCCCCGTCGCCGCCCGATGTCGCCCACCACCGTCCCCACGTGCTCCTCGCCGATGGTCAGGTCAATGGTCATGATGGGTTCCAGGAGGGCTGGCCGGGCCTGGCGCACGGCCTGGCGCACAGCCATCGAGCCGGCGATCTGAAAGTCCTGCGCCGCCGAGTCCACCTCGTGGAAGCGGCCGTCCAGCAAGGTCACGCGCAGGTCGGTGGCCGGGTAGCCGGCGATAACCCCCTGCGCCAATGCCTCGCGCACGCCCAGCTCCGTGGGCCGCACAAAGTCCTGCGGGAAGTAGGCCGGCGAGGCCTCGTTCTCAAAGACCAGCCCCGCCCCCCGTTCCAGTGGTTCCACACGCAGTTTCACCTCGGCAAAGTGGCCGCGACCGCCGCTCTGCTTCTTGTACAGCCCCACCGTCTCAACGACCTGGCGTACCGTCTCGCGGTAAGATACCTGGGGTGGGCTGGCCTGGGCAGCCACACCGAACTCGGCCCGCAGCCGGGTGACGATGACCTCCAGGTGCAATTCACCCATCCCGGCCAGGGTCAACTCGCCGGTCTCCGGGTCCGCGTGACTCACCAGGGTGGGGTCTTCGGCGCAGAGCCGGGCCACGGCCTGGTTCAGCCGGTCGCGCTCGTCGCGCGAGGCCGGCGTGAGGGCCACGGCGATAACCGGCTCCGGGAACTGGAAGGTCTCCAGCAGGATCGGATGATCCTGATCGCACAGCGTATCACCGGTGATGGCGGATTTGACGCCCACCAATGCCACCACATCGCTGGCGGCCATGTGGTCCACCTGCTCCCGCTGGGCCCCGTGTATCCGATAGATGCGCCCCACGCGCTCCTGGACGGCGGCGCGGGGGTTGTAGACGCTCTCGCCCACGTTGCGGTGACCGGAGAACACGCGCACCCAGGTGAGATGCCCCACGTGCGGGTCGCTAACGATCTTGAAAGCCAGGGCGCAAAAGGGAGCGGTTGGGTCATCCGGTCGTTCGCCGATCTCCTCCGCCGTACCGGGGATCAGACCCATGATCGGTGGCAGATCCACCGGGGCTGGCAGATAGGCGACTACGGCATCCAACAGTGGTTGCACGGCGATGCGCTTGCGCGCGGCCCCGCAGAGCACCGGCACCAGCCGACCGGCGATGGTGGCCCGGCGCAGGGCGGCCTGTAACGTCGCCGCAGCCGGCTCCTGGCCTTCCAGCCGCTGTTCAAATAGCGCATCATCCGTCTCGCAGATGGCGTCCAGCAGGGCCTCGCGTGCGGTGGTCACCGCGTCCCACATGGCGGACGGGACCGGCTCCACCTTCGGGTCATCGGCCCCATCAGCCCAGACCAGGGCCTGCCGGCTCAGCAGGTCCACCACGCCGGCGAACGCTCCTTCGCGGCCGATGGGCAGTTGGAGGGGCACAGCGTGGGGCGTAAGCCGCTCGCGGATCTCGGCCAGCACCCGCTGAAAATCAGCGCCCACCCGGTCCAGCTTGTTGACGAAGAGGAGACGCGGCAGTTTCTCGCGGTCGGCGTGCGCCCAGACCGTCTCTGTCTGCGGTTCCACCCCGCCGACACCGCACAGGACGATGATTGCACCATCAATGACCCGGATGGAACGCACCACCTCGGCGGTAAAGTCAATGTGGCCGGGCGTGTCAATGAGGTTGATGCGATGGCCTTGCCAGTGGCAGGCCGTGGCTGCGGCGGTGATGGTGATGCCGCGTGCGCGTTCCTGCTCCATCCAGTCGAGTTGGGTGGTGCCATCATCCACAGCGCCCGCGCGATGGACGCGCCCGGTGTAATACAAGATCGCCTCCGACGTGGTGGTCTTGCCGGCGTCCACATGGGCAAAGATACCGATAATGCGCACCCGGTCGAGGGGTGCTTCTTTTTTGTTCATGATGATGCTCCTTGCATCCAACCGCCGCCTGGGCTTTTTCCAGCCCTTTGCCTTCCTGGATGCCTGGTCGCTGATCTTTTTCGGGGCCGGGCTGATCCTGCTCCTGGAGGCCGACGTGCGCGTGCTGCTGCCCGCCTATCGGCGAAACGTGACCGGCCGGGTCATCCTGGCCCTCGTCTTCCTGGGCCTCGGGCTGGCCGGCATGATCGGCTGGCACCTGGTCTGGCCCCTGGTGCTCATCGGCATCGGCGTGATCATCATCCTGGGGACGCTGAGCGTCAAACGTCAAAACGTCAAATGACGTTTGACGCCTGACGCATCACAACCGGCCCAGGTTGCCGCACATGAACTCGTCCCAGATGTAGCGCAGGGGCGTCCACCAGCGGTCGCGGCCGATGCACCGAAAGTAGGGTGGTCGGAAAGCCCGGATCAGGTCACCGATCCGGTAGCGCGCCAGGACAGGCGTGGAGACGATCAGGCTGCCCAACTCGCCCGGACGCATCTCGTGCAGCATCCGGACGCCCCGGCGGGTCTGGACCTCGAAGAAGAACAGGTCATAATTGGGGACCCAGGCCCGTTGTTCGTCCCGTTGCTGGCCGAACATACCCTCGGTGGTGCCATAGATCTCGCGGATGGCCACCGGGCCATAGAGGGCGTGAAGTGCCGTCTGCAAGCGGGTGTTGATGCCCGGCACACTGCCCAGGGTCATGACCTGGGTTCGCCACAGGTCCCTGGGGTAGACGCCGTGGACGCGGTGCATATAACGGCCAAAGAGGATGGCCGTGGGGGCGACGCCGCCCACCAGGGTCACGTTCTCCTCCCTGCACTTCTGGTAGGCCAGCTCAAAGCGCGCGTCCCAATCGCGCCGGGTCTTGCCGCCGCCCAGCGCGTCAATCTCATCCTGCGCCGGCACCGAGCGGATGGGGGTGGAGGCTGAGACGTGCTTCGTGTAGATGCCGGAGGAATAGCCGTATTCCACCTCCCTATCACCCACCCGCACCGTCCCCACCCGTGAGGGGAAGTTCAGGTTCAGGTTGACGCCCTGGAACAGGTCGAATCGGCCGCTGGTGGCCACGTACTGCATCATCGCCCGGCCGGCGCAGACGCGCATCTTGAGGTCGGTGGGGGTCATGGGGATGAACTTGGATTCGCCTTTGGTGGTGCCCCGGGTGATGGCCCAGCCGACAGGCTCTTCGTTGAGGAGCAGACGCACCTCGCCGGCCATGACGCGCTGGATAAGGGGCCTGTAATCGGTGTCATAGGTGGTGATGGGGAAGGCGCAACGATAGTCTGCGATGGTATCTATGTGCGCCGCCCCGTGTTGCGCCCCATAGTCGGTCTGGGCATAAATGCTCAGTAGCCGGTGGAGCACGGCCTGTTGGGCCTTTGCCGGGTCGTTGACCGCGTCGTGCCAGGGTTGCAAGAGGTCCTGGAGCATCCCGGCGGCTGCCTGTGGGTTTATATCAATCATTGATCTGCCTCTCCGGCCGGTCTTTTCTCTCACCACAAAGGACAAGAAGGGCAAAGATGATCCCGGGTCGTGATAGTCTCCATGCCTGGTGTGAATCGGGTTGGGGTCAAGCATACCCTGAACCATCTCGCAGGTCAGGAAACGGCCGGCAATCGCAGCCGGCCTGGGGCACGCCTGCCGGCGTCTGGGCTGGCCCATGCGCCCCAACCTGTGGGAAGGCAGGTGCGATTTCAATACCGGTGCCAGGGTAGCACATCGTTGAACAACATGGCAGCCAGGTCCTTACAGCCTTGAAAGGCCGCGTCCCAATCCTCCCCCTCGGCGATGACGGTGGTGAGCTTGACCATCACGCAACCCTCTGCCACCTCGCGTTGGGGGTTCATCCACAAGTACCAGTAGAGTACGCCGTGGACGAGGCCATCTTTGGCCGCCACCACACGCTGGGCCTGGATGCGCCCCCGACCGATGGGCACCGGCTCCAGCCGTCGTCCCCCCACGCTCCAGCCCTGGGCCTGGTAGCAGACCTCCGGCGGGTGAAAGCTGCGGGCGTCACGGCTGGCGATGAGGCTGAGCCAGACGACCTCGCCGTTTCGCTCATAGCGCCGATAGACCCAGTAATCCGGCTTCAGGTAGCCCATCACGAACTCGCGGTCGGCGTTCCCCTCCCGACCGACCCACGAGCCTAAAGTCAGGGGCAATGACTCGATCCCCGGTCCCACGCGCAGGTCATACAGCGTGGTGACAGCCGCCTCGTGTGGGGTGCGCAGCCAGCCGTCCACATCCTGGATAAACACCCAGTCACGGAGAGGCGGGACGGTCGGTGCAGGACCGGGGCGACTGACCGCTGGCGTGGGGCTGACCGGCAGCGGGGCCGGGCGGGTCATGGTCACCACCGCCACGCCGCCCGCCACGACCAACAAGCCGATGACTACCAGGTAACGCACCCAGCCGGCCATGGTTGCTACTCCCAGCGCAAGCCCAGGCCCCAACTCAGCAGCAGTAGCGCGCCCAGGGCCGCCAGAAAGAAGACCGGGCTGACCAGATCATGCAGCAGGCCGGCGACCTCACCGCCGCTAAAGTGGGCAGCCGCCAGGATCAGCGCCACGCGCAACGCATTGGCGACGAGGGCCAGGGGCAAGGTCGCGGCGACTATCACCAGCCGAAGCCACCATTGGCCCCGGAACAGGCAGGCTATCAGCGTGCCCAGGGTCAGCAAGGCAACCAGGGAGCGCATCCCACTGCACGCCGCGCCCACCACTACATCGCACGAGACCAGGTGTACTTCCCCGCCGACGACGGCGACCGGGAGGCCGGCCAGTTGGACCAGCCCGGCGGCCCAGCCGGCCGTGAGCGATTCCAACGGCACGGTCCAGATCTCCACCCAGGGCAGCGGGATGGCAAAACCCAGAAAGACGATGGGAAAGGCCAGGGCACGGGCAGCATGAGGGCCCAGGAATGTCCAGACCAGCCCACCCAGCACCGGCAACAGCGAAAAGGCCACCCCAAAGGGCGCGCTCAGAAACCAGCCCAGGGCATACAGGGCCACGCCCAGGCTCAGCAAGAGCAGGCCGGCATTGTCCGGCGCGCCCCTGCGCCACGCGGCCCGGTTCCTCCAGGCCAGGATCGCTGCCACCGGCGGCACTAACCAGCCGTGCGAATAGTACGGGTCCTGCAGCCAGGCCAGTACCAGCCAGCGGGCCGTGGGAGCGTAGAGCAGGGCTACCAGCAGACCTACGACGAGGGCCGCGATCCGTCCAATCCGCAATTTGGTGATAGTTACCTCCCGGGGCAGAATAGCGCGAGGGACTACCCCATGATAAGCGATTCGCTCCTGGTGGAGTTAGTCAAACTGGTGGATCGAGCTCCCGTGCCCCCACTACCAGCCAAACGGAGGCGGGGACGCCCCAGGTTCTACACGGATCGGTTGTTCTTGAAAGCATTGGTCATCATGATTGTACGGCATTTGCACAACGTACATGAACTGCTGGCGGTGCTGGAGCAGCCCACCGCCGAGATGCAAGCCTTGCGGGCCTTGCTCACCGAAGATGGACGCTACCCTGCCCGCCGCACCTGGGAGCGTCGCCTGCACGACTTGCCCGCCAGTTTGCCCGCCCAAATCGGCTGTTTGGGCTGCTACCTGGTCGCCCTGATCCAGCCGTGGGCCGCTGGGGCGGGCCGCGCGGCGGCTATTGACAGCTCCCCGTTGCGGGCACGCGGGGGGGTCTGGCATCAGAAAGACCGCGACCAGGGC
>DAOTYG010000101.1:0-3185 GCA_034435155.1 Anaerolineae bacterium
GCGGGCACGTGCGGGAGGCTGTGGCCTGGTTCGCGGCGACCACGCCGCCGGCCGGCTGTCAGATCGGAAAGGTGAGCGTGAATCACAACTGGACCACGGTGACGTTCCCCACGCCATTTGCCCTGGCGCCGCAGGTGCAGGCCACCATCATGACCAACAACGAGGGTGACACCGTGCGCGTGGACGTGCGGCGCGTGACCGCCACCGGCTTCCAGGTGCGCGTGGAGGAGGATACCCGCGCCGGCTGGGACGGCCCGCACGCCACCGAGACCATCGGCTGGCTGGCTTGCTATCCATGACCTATCGGGGGTGAGAGCTGAGTATCAACAGCGAGGTGTGCGATGTTCATGCTCGCGGCGGCGACCACCGGGAGTTCACCCGCCGCCGGGCGCGGGGTCGCAGACCCCGCGCGAGCACATATTATACGAGCGAGGAGGGACTAATTCATGAACGCAATCCGCACCGTAGCCGACCTGATGGCCGTGGCCGCGCGCACGGCCCCCAAGGCGGCCGGGCAAGACTATGTGGTGATCAAGGTCATCGAGGGGGACGAGTGCCAACGGTTGGCCGAGGAGATGATCAAGTACGGCCAAGCCACCGGCAAGAAGAACTTTGACCGCGACGGGCGCAACGTGGCCGCTTCGGCGGCGCTGCTGCTGGTGGGCCTCAAGGACGCCTCGTCGCTGGGGCTGAACTGTGGCGCGTGCGGGTTCGATACCTGCGCCGAACGCCAGGCGGCGGAACATGCCGAATTCGTGGGACCGCAGTGCGCCTTTCGGCTGCTGGACATGGGCATTGCCCTGGGGTCGGCGGCCAAGATGGCCGGCCTGCTGAACGTGGACAATCGCATCATGTACCGGGCCGGTGTGGTAGCTCGCCGGATGGGCCTCATCAACGCCGATTTCGTGATGGGCATCCCGCTCTCGGCCACCGGCAAGAGTATCTACTTTGACCGCTAAGCGAAAGGACGAATTTACGAATCTACGAACGGGCGAACGTGCATTCGTATATTCGTCCATTCGTCCATTCGCCCATTCGTCCATTCGCCCATTCGTCCATTCGTCTATTCGTCCATTCGTAGATTCATGTAGCAAGGAGATGGTTATGAGTCAGTTCAAGTATCTACTGGGGCCGATGCGGGTGCCGTTCCTGATCCTGGCCCCGGTGTGCGTCCTGTTGGGCTGGGGCACGGCTGTCTGGCGAGTTGGGCCGGTGAGTATCGCGTATCTGCTGCTGGCCCTGGTGGGAGCCGTCTCGGCCCACATCAGTGTCAACGCCCTGAACGAGTATTTTGACTTTCGCAGCGGCCTGGACACCCGGACCCAACGGACACCCTTTAGCGGTGGCAGCGGCACATTGCCGGCCCGGCCAGAGATGGCTCGTCCGGCGTTGATCATCGGCCTGGCCGCCCTGGCGATCACCGGTATCATCGGCCTGTATTTCCTGTATGTCTGGGGCCTGGCGCTGTTGCCACTGGGCCTGCTGGGGCTGGTGACCATTGTCGTCTATACGGTGTGGCTCACGCGCCACCCGGTGCTGTGTCTGTTCGCCCCCGGCCTGGGCTTTGGCCTGCTCATGGTCATGGGCACGGATTTTGCGCTCACCGGCCAGTATTCCTGGACCGCGTTTGTGGCTTCGTTGGTGCCGTTTTTTCTCGTCAACAACCTCTTGCTTCTGAACCAGTTCCCGGACGTGGAAGCAGATCGAAGCGTGGGCAGAAAACACTTCCCCATCGTGATCGGGCGCCGGGCCAGTAGCCTGATCTATGGCGCGTTTCTGCTGTGCACATACCTGGCGATCATCCTGGGCGTCTATCTGGGATGGTTGCCCCGGGCCAGTTTGCTGGGCCTGCTAACCCTTGTCCTCGCCGTGCCCGCCGGTGTGGGCGCGTACAGGTATGCTGAGGACATCGGCAGGCTCGTGCCGTACATGATATTGAACGTGCTTATCAACATCATCACGCCGGTGCTGGTCGCCGTCGGACTGTTCATCGGTGGGTGACCGTCATCCATAATTTATAGAGAGAGGAGTCAGATCGCGTGGTCAAGATTCGTCTACGTCGTATGGGCGGCAAGAAACAGCCCCTTTACCGTATCGTGGTGGCAGATGCCCATGCTCCCCGCCAGGGCCGTTTCCTGGAGAGCGTGGGCCACTATAACCCTCGTACCGAACCGGAGACGGTGGTTATTGACACGGAACGCACCCAATACTGGCTGAGTCAGGGAGCGCAACCCACGCCGGCCGTGGCGCGACTGCTGCAAAAGGCGGGGCTTTCGACGTCGCGCCCCCCGGCCTCCGGGTCAGAGTCGCCCGCCGTTGTGTCGGAGGGCTAGCTATGGCGGCCAAAGATATGGTGGAATATATCGCCCGGGGCCTGGTGGACCAGCCAGACCGGGTGCGTGTAACCGAGATCCGGGGCGCGCACGCCACGGTCATCGAGCTGCGGGTGGCCCGCAGCGATATGGGCCGGGTCATCGGCAAAGAGGGCCGCATCGCCAACGCTATCCGCATGTTGCTCAAGGTCCCGGCGGCCAGGGAGGGTCAGCACGTCATCCTCGAGATCATCTAGGTTACCGCCTTATCTCATCGTCGGGCAGGTGGTGGCGCCCCACGGCGTGCGCGGCGAGGTCAAGGCGACCATCCTCACCGAAGAGCCGGGGCGGTTCGCCCGGCTGACCCGGGTCTATCTGGGCGACCTGTCCTCTCCCACCCCCTATGCCCTGGAGGGCTGGCGCCTGCACAAGGGCCATGTCCTGCTCCAACTGGCCGGCGTAAACCATCGCCAGGCCGCCGAATCCCTGCGTGGTCAGTGGGTGCTGATCCCGGCGACCGAAGCCTTGCCCCTGGAACCAGACGAGTTCTATATCTGCCAGTTAGTGGACCTGGAAGTCTGGACCACAACCGGCGAACAGGTGGGGCGGGTGAGCGACGTGCTATCGGTCGGCGGGAACGATGTGCTGGTGATCCAGGGGGCACAGGGCGAGGTACTGATCCCCTTCACTGCCGGGGTAGTGCCAGAGGTGGACCTGGAGGCCGGGCGGCTCATAGTCGAGCCGGTGGAGGGCTTGTTCTGAAACGCTTGGTGTGAATTAGCGACCGAGGTCGCGCCTGGCTGTCCTGGCGGCCGGGCGTCCCCCTACGGGGACGCTCAAACCGACCGCGTAGGCGGTCGGTCGGCGGTTTAC
>DAOTYG010000102.1:0-30830 GCA_034435155.1 Anaerolineae bacterium
TGAACCCTCCCGCAGGTTAGAAAGGGGCTGGCAACCGATGCAGCCGGACCTGGGCGCGCCTACCGGCGTCTGGTCTAGCCATTGCGCCCAAACCTGCGGGAGGGTAGGTAGTTACGAGTGATGAATGAATAACCGCCGCATCGAGCTACCCATATCAGACATGACTTGCGCCTCTTGTGTGGCCCATGTGGAGCGGGGCCTGCGCAGTGTGCCGGGTGTGATAGAGGCCAACGTGAACCTGGCTACCGGGCGCGCAGCCGTGACCTATGACCCGGACCAGGCCACCCTGCATGATCTCGTCGCTGCCGTGCGCGATGTGGGCTATGACGTGGGCACGGAGACGCGGTCGTTCCCGGTGGAGGGGATGACTTGCGCGGCTTGTGTGGCCCACGTGGAGCGGGGACTGCGCGGCGTGTTCGGCGTGCTCAACGCCACTGTGAACCTGGCGACGGAGCGTGCCACGGTGACGTATATCCCCACCCTGGCCGGGCTGCGCGAGTTCCGCCAGGCCGTGGCAGATACGGGCTACTCCATCCGCGAGGAGCCGGCTACCGAAACAGAGACCGTAGACGAAGACGAACGCAAGATGGCCGTCGCGCGGTGGCGTATGGTCATCGCCTGGGCGTTCACTGTGCCCATCGTCCTGTGGATGCTGCCAGAGATGCTGTTCATGATCGCCTGGCCCAGCCACGAGGTCTTTGACCTGGGGATGGTGGTCCTGGCCGCGCCGGCCCTCTTCTGGGCCGGTCGCCAGACCTTCCGTTCGGCCTGGAACTCGGCCACCCACGGCGCGGCGAATATGGACGTGCTGATCGCGTTAGGCGCCGGGGTCTCGTTTCTCACCGGCCTGGTGGTGGTGGGCTTTCATGCGGTGGGTCTGCTGGGCTGGCGCGCCATGTCGCCGGTGCCCAATTATGCCGGCATCGCCGCCATGATCATGGCCTTTCATCTCACCGGCCGCTACGTGGAGGCCAGCGCCAGGGGCCGGGCTTCCCAGGCTATCCGCAAGTTGCTGGAACTGGGGGCCAGGACCGCCCGCGTCCTCGAAAACGACCAGGAACGCGAGATCCCCAGCGCCGAGGTGCGCGTGGGTGACGTGCTGGTGGTACGCCCCGGCGAAAAGATCCCCACCGACGGCGTGGTGGTGGTCGGCGAGAGTGCGGTGGACGAATCCATGGCCACCGGCGAGTCCATGCCGGTCCCCAAACAACCCGGCGATGAGGTCATCGGGGCCACGGTGAACCAGACCGGCCTGCTCCAGGTGCGCGCCACGCGCATCGGCAAAGACACTTTCCTGGCCCAGGTGATCCGCATGGTGGAACAGGCCCAGGGCACCAAGGTCCCCATCCAGGAGTTCGCCGACCGGGTCACGGCCGTGTTTGTGCCCATCGTCATCGGCATCGCGGCCCTGACCTTGCTGGCCTGGCTGCTCATCCCGGGTTTGCTGCACAGCGTCACCGGCCGGGCTGTCGCGTTCCTGCCCTGGGTGAACCCCAACGCGGACCTAATCGGCGGGGCCTTGTTCGCCACGGTGGCCGTACTGGTCATCGCCTGCCCGTGCGCGTTGGGCCTGGCGACGCCCACGGCTCTCATGGTGGGCAGCGGCATCGGCGCCGGGCAGGGCATCCTCATCCGCCACGGGGCCGCCATCCAGGCGATGAAGGATGTGCGGGTGATCGTCTTTGACAAGACCGGGACGCTGACGCGGGGTCAACCCCGGGTAACAGATCAAATCACGTCCCACGCCCCAAGCCCAAACCCCCAGGTCCAAGGTTCCAGGCCACATTCCCCCTTCCGCATTCCTGATTCCGAACTCCTCTATTGGGCGGCAAGCGCGGAACGGGGGTCGGAGCATCCGGTGGGCCGGGCCATCGTGGCCCAGGCTGAAGCGGAGGGGCTGGCGCTGGCCGGGCCGACGGGATTCCGGGCCATACGGGGCCAGGGCATCCAGGCCACGGTGGACGGCCGGCTGGTGCTGGTGGGCAACCGGCGGTTGCTGGAGGAGCACGGCGTGGATCCGGCCCCCCTGGAGGCAGAACTGGCGCGTCTGGAAGGCGAGGCCAAGACCGCCATGCTGGTGGCGGTGGACGGCGAACTGCTCGGAGTCATCGCCGTGGCCGACACGTTGAAGGACGATGCCAGGGCCGCGATCCAGGAATTGCAGGCGATGGGCCTGGAGACGGCGATGATCACCGGCGACAACCGCCGTACCGCCGAGGCCATTGCCCGACAGGCCGGCATCTCGCGCGTGCTGGCCGAGGTGTTGCCGGATGGCAAGGTGGACGAGATTCGGCGCCTCCAGGCCGCTGGTCAGCGCGTGGCGATGGTGGGCGACGGTATCAACGACGCCCCGGCCCTGACCCAGGCCGACGTGGGCCTCGCCCTCGGCACCGGCACCGACATCGCTATCGAGGCCGCCGACATCACGTTGGTGCGCGGGGACCTGGCCGGTGTGGTGCAGGCGGTGCGACTGTCGCGGGCCACCTTCCGCAAGATCCGCCAGAATCTGTTCTGGGCATTTTTCTACAACGTGGTCATGATCCCCCTGGCGATCCTGGGCCTCATGCACCCCGTCCTGGCCGAGATCGCCATGGCCACCAGTTCCGTGACCGTGGTCACGAATGCGAATCTGCTGCGGCGAACGGATATTCGCCCCCACTATCAACGAACATAGGAGGAGCTATGACAGGCAAACAGGTTACGGTGTATACCCAGGGTAAAGGTTGAATGTTTTGCGAAAGCGTGAAAGAGTTCCTTTCACAACGTGGCATACCCTTTGTGGAACGTGATGTGACACAAGATGTCAGCGCTTTGGACGCTCTGCGCGCTTTGGGGGTACTGACCACGCCGGTTACGGTTATCAACGACCAGGTTGTGGTGGGCTTTGACCAGGCTCGCTTGACGACCCTGTTGAGCGATCCTTGATCAAGGGTCTCGTGCTCGTGGCTGGTGTGCCCGGCCCACTCGCCGTTGGGCGCGGGGTCGCCCGGTCAGGACTGGCAGACCCCTGGCGAGCAGAAAACCTTATCCCCTTTCCCCCTGGGGAAGGGGGACAGAGGGAGTGGCTACCGATGCCTGGGATTTATCAGGATATTACCGCAACGATCGGCAACACGCCGCTGGTGCGACTGAACCGGCTCACGGCCGGGTTGGAGGCCACGGTGGTGGCCAAGCTGGAATCGTTCAATCCGTTGGGGAGCGTCAAGGACCGTATTGGCGTCAGCATGATCGAGGCGGCGGAACGCGAGGGGCGCATCCGGGCCGATACCATCATCCTGGAACCCACCAGCGGCAACACCGGCATCGCGCTGGCCTTTGTCTGCGCGGCCAAAGGCTATCGGCTGGTGCTGACCATGCCGGAGACCATGAGCCTGGAACGCCGGGCCTTGCTGCGCGCCCTCGGCGCGGAGTTGATCCTGACCCCCGGCGCGGAAGGGATGGCCGGGGCAGTGCGCCGGGCGACGGAACTGGCGGCCACTGATCCCCGCTACTTTATCCCCCAGCAGTTTCAGAACCCGGCCAACCCGGCGATCCACCGCCGTACCACAGCCGAGGAGATCTGGCGCGATACAGATGGGCGGGTGGACATAGTGGTGGCCGGCGTAGGCACTGGTGGCACGATCACCGGCATCGCCGAGACGCTCAAGCCGCGCAAGGCCGACCTGCGGATCGTTGCCGTGGAGCCGGCGGCGTCGCCCGTGCTTTCCGGCGGCCAGCCCGGCCCGCATCGGATTCAGGGTATTGGGGCCGGTTTTGTGCCGGCCGTGCTGCGGCTGGACCTGCTTGACGAGATCGTCCAGGTGGCAGAATCCGAGGCGATGGTCATGGCCCGGCGTCTGGCCCGCGAGGAGGGTATCCTGGCTGGCATCTCGGCCGGCGCGGCGACGCACGTGGCCTTGCAGGTGGCTGCCCGGCCCACCAGCCGGGGCCAGCTCATCGTTGTGATCCTGCCGGACACCGGCGAGCGGTATCTGAGTACCTCGCTGTTTGAGACGGAGTAAGACCATGTACAGTGAAAAAGTGTTAGAACATTTCCAGCACCCTCAGCACGTGGGAACCATCGAGGATGCGGATGGGTTTGGCCAGGCCGGGGGCGGACCGCGCTGTCCGGATGACCTGGTCCATCTCTGGATTCGGGTCGCCGATGGCCGCATCGCTGAGATCAGGCACCGGACGCTGGGTTGCCCCGTGGCCATCGCCACCAGTAGCATGACCTGCGTCCTGGCCCAGGGCAAGACGCTGGCCGAGGCCCTGGCGATCACGCCGGAGCAGGTGATCGAGGCGCTGGGGGGTGTCCCGGAGCGGAAAGAGGATTCCGCCGTCGCTCCCCAGGCGTTGCGGCAGGCCATTGCCGACTATCAAAGCAGGAGGAGATAGATGCGCTCAAAATGTTGGCCCACATCCGCGAGGATGTGAACACGGTCTTTGCCAAGGACCCGGCCGCCCGAACGGTCTGGGAGGTGCTCTGTTGCTACCCGGGGCTACATGCCCTGTGGCTGCATCGGCTGGCTCATCGGTTGTGGTTACAGCGGCTCTATTTCCTGGGCCGGCTCGTCTCGCATTTTAACCGCTGGCTGACCGGGGTGGAGATCCATCCCGGGGCCCGGATCGGTCGGCGCGTCTTTATAGACCACGGCATGGGTGTGGTCATCGGAGAGACGGCTGAGATCGGGGATGATGTGTTGCTGTACCAGGGAGTGGTTTTGGGGGGGACGAGCGCGCACAAGAGCAAACGCCATCCCACCATTGGTCATCGCGTGACGTTGGGAGCTGGAGCCACGTTGCTGGGCGCGATAACGGTGGGCAATGATGTCCGCATCGGGGCCGGCTCGGTGGTCATCGAATCGGTGCCGGCCGGGGTCACGGTGGTGGGCGTGCCTGGCCGCATCGCCGGTCCCAAAGAGCCGTTGGAGAACAACCAGTTGCGCCATGATCGGCTGCCTGACCCGGTGATCAACGCTATAAATGAGTTGCTGGACCGGCAAGATCGCCTGGAGGAGCGACTTCAGGCCTTGGAGAGGATAATACTGACCAGGTCGCTACAGCAAGACGATGATTCGAATCTGAAAGTAGGGTAAGCACATGGCCCGTGTTCGCGGCGGGTGCGTCACGCTCGCGGCGGGTGTATCCGCGTAAGGGTCGGGGGTCACAGACCCCCGCCGAGCAAGAGGGTCACAGACCCCCGCCGAGCAAGAGACCGGCGGGTGCGTCACGCTCGCGGCGGGTGTGTCCGCGTAAGGGTCGGGGGTCACAGACCCCCGCCGAGCAAGAGGGTCACAGACCCCCGCCGAGCAAGAGACCGGCGGGTGTGTCACGCTCGCGGCGGGTGTGTCATGCTTGCGGCGGGTGCGTCACCCGCCGCTGGCGCGGCGTTCCAGACCTCGCGTGAGCACATATTATTATGAGGAGGGTAAGAACATGGCTAAGGATCCCGTATGCGGCATGGACGTGGATGAGAAAAAGGCCAAAGCCACGTCGGAGTACAAAGGCAAGACGTATTATTTTTGCAGTAAGGGTTGTAAAGTGGTCTTTGATCGCGATCCGGAGAAGGTTTTGCGGGAAGGACCACAGATGCAGATGTAGGGGGCAGTGCTGGTATCCCCAGGGGAAAGGGTTTGGCGACGGCTCTACCGTCGCCAAACCCCTAAAACCTCCTCCCTGCTATGGAGCAAATGGGTGGTGGCAAGATAGTAAGCGATGGTGTATAATGAGCAAAGCCATTATCGTCACCGCGTCATCAGGGGGGAAGTTATTCGTATGGACATCAAATTGGCGGAATTGGTCATCATCGTGCTGTTGACGGCGATCCTGATCCTGCTGGTCCTGTATTTGCTGATATGGCTGCGGGACCGCCGGGATATGGCCCTGAGCCGGGGAGCCAGAACACGTTCTGCCCAGAGGCTCCAGGGCCTCATGCGGGGGATGACGCAGAGCCACACGGTCAGCGTGACCCAGATTGATGGTCAGCAGCAGATCATGGTCAATGGAGTCCCATACACGGACCTGGGGCAGATCCAGGACCAGCGTCTGCGCCGGGAGGTACGCCAGGTTATCGAACTGGTGCGCCGTCAGAAAGGTGGGTTATCGCCGCTGGCCGACCACGAGGTGCGCATCAAATGGTTGGGCGAGGCCGATGCGCAACGCCGTCGTCAGCAGGCCAGCACGTTCGTGACGGAGCGGGGGGAGCTATTTGCCGTTGAGGTGGACGGCCGGCTCTATCATGACCTGACGGAGATCAATGACCCGGAAGTGCGCGAGGGGGTGCGTCTGCTGGCGGAACAGGCCCGCCGGCTCACCAGCGAGGAGGGCTTGCGCCTGGGTCGGGCCAGCATCGCCTTTGACCTGGAGATCCAGATCGAGGGCCAGAAGTACTATGACGTGGAAGACATCCCGGACCCGGATTTGCGTGAGGAGGTGCGGGCGATCCTGATGGAGTCGGACCAGGCCGGTGGCATGGAGGAGGTCAAGGTCATCCAGATCGGGGGCAAAGCCTACAAGCGCGTGGATGATATACCAGACCCGGTAGTGCGCCAGGAGATGCAGCATTTGCTGTCTCAGGCCCGGCAGATGGGTGAGGGCAAAGAGGAGTGAACTCTAAATCAGGGCTGCTCTTCCAGGTGAGCGTGCCGGGCCAGGCGGATCAGCGCGGCCCGGCGTTGATCCAGGTTTTTGAGGCCGGCCCGCCGTACCCGGCGGCTGTCGAGAGCAAAGGCCCGGCACTCGTCCAGCGGCAGATAAGAATCCCGGATGATGGCCGGGGCCAGGAAACCTTCGTAGCCCATCTCCTCCAGCTTGCGAGCCAGGTGCGGGGCTAACTCCTGCACCGGCTGCCAGGTCCGGTAGCGCTGACAGCGCCCCCTGCTCTCGTCCTGTTGGTCACCCCAGCCGTTTCCCCACCGGCCGGATCGGGTATGGGGCCGAAAATGGGCACAGAAACGGCACGCATCCAGCCTGAATCCGCAGACAGCACAGACTGATTCGCGCCGAACCGTCAGCCGGCCCTGGTCGTCCAGGGCCAGGACCCCCGGCATCTCGGCGCCGCAGAGGGCGCAGGCGGCGTTCGTCACGTGGTGCAGCCCCAGGCGGGATGTTTCTGTCGCCAGGATGGGGGCCGCTTCGCCGGGCCGCAGCAGTGCCAGTCGCTCGCCCCACCAGTAGCAGCCGGGTTGCACCACCTCGCGCCCGGCCCAATACCAGGCTGCGCGCCGAGACAGGCCCCGGTGCCGGGCATCGTTCCATGTCGGCCCGGCCCGCCACAAGGCGTAAATCACCCCCACGAGCACCGCTATACCGATCAGGAGTGCTACGGCTTCCACAAACCACCGCCTATCGTGGCCCGGCCGCCATCACCAGTTCCCGCCATTGGCGATAGCGGTCCAGATAAAACATCATACATGCCACGATCAGCCCTGTCCCCACATAGGCCTGACCGGTTATAGCGATCAGCAGCCCCATCGGCCAGGTGGTGAGCTGCTGCCACAACAGGGGCAGGCCGGTATGGAGCATCGTCATACTGCCGATCAGCCCCAGGGCTGACCAGGGGTCCATCCGCACGACCTGAACGCTGTACCAGACTGCCCGTAGCGGGTTGACCTCGTTTATCACCAGAGCCGCCGGCGTGAAGAACAGATAGAAACCGGCTCCCAACCACAGGATAAAGGCTAACCACACGGTCAGGGTTGGGGGGGATGGGTCGGGGCGGAGCAGCAGCGGTAGCATCAGCAGGGCCACCCCGACGCTCCCCAGCAGCAGGTAGCTGGCGATACGGACGCCACTCGCGCCGACCTGTTTGAACAAGGCGGCCGGTTCCAGTTCATCATCGCGGACGATCTGGGCAATGAGGCCCAGAAATAGCGCGCTCAGGAACACCCCGGCCAGCCACAGAACCGTTGTCGTGACGAACAGGGAGGTACAGTCGTGCAATTCGATGCCGGGTGGCCGGAGTGGCGCTGGGGCGGTGCGGGGATCAGGGGATACTGCCAGGAGAGGCATGGTCAGGATGTTGGTGAAGGGATAGACCAGGAGGCGGGAGAGCACATCTGTGTTGGGCGTGACCACGGCCAACGCGTCGAGCAGATTGATTGAGCGAGCCAGTTCCTCCAGCCGTTGTCGCCAGGCCACGATCTGGGTTTGGTTATACGCACCGGCAGCCGGTGACAGGAGCCACAGGGTCGCTATACGTCGCACCAGCGGGGCGATAGAGATCCGTGGCCCGCACCATAGCACCAGGTTAAGGCCGACGGGGAACAGCACCAGCCACAAACGGCGGTTGAGGGTTTCAAAGCCGGCGGTCAGGGTGGCGATGACGCTCATGAGTATACTCTCGTGGGAAGCGGGGTTTTGCGGCGGGCGGCGAAGCCGCCCGCCGCAAAACCCCTTCCTTATCCCCTCTCTCCCCTGGCCGCAAGGCCAGAGAATGGGGGACAAAGGGGGGTGAGGGGCAATGAAGGCCTTCGGTCACAAAAATGTCAACCAATTTTTGAAAAACCCATCCTTCCCTGACAAAAGTTATACACGGATGTCAGAGCGTGCTGAAGTCGAGGCTTTAGCTGTGATCTCCTGCCAGGCTCGCAGTACCTCGGCCACACTCCAGGCCTGGGCGATGCAGCCGCGCGGGGTGTGCGGCGGGTCGCCGTCAAAGATCTCGCTGATGGAACCCAGGCCATGTTGGGCCAGTTGCTCGAAGAGGGGCAGCAGGAAGGACCGGGCGGCGGCCGGGTCGCCATAGACTCGGAGATGGGCGCTGATAAAGGGGCCGATGAGCCAGGCCCACACGGTTCCCTGGTGGTAAGCGGCGTCGCGGGTGCGCCGGTCGCCGCCGTAATGCCCGATATAGGCCGGGTCGGTGGGGGCCAGGCTACGCAAGCCCACCGGTGTGAGCAGGTGTTGGGCGCAGACCTCCACCACAGCCCGTTGCCGGGCCGCGTCCAGGGGGCTATGGGGCAGCGAGACGGCGAGCAACTGGTTGGGTCGCAGGGTCGGGTCTGCCCCGGCGGGGCCATCGAGGACATCATAGCAGTATCCCCGGGCCGGGTTCCAGAAACGGGCGAACCCGGCCCGTACCCGGTCCGCCAGTTTCTCATAATCGGCAGCCGGCTCATCCAGCCGCCGCGCGAAATCAGCCATGACGCGCAGGGCGTTGTACCACAGGGCGTTGATCTCCACCGGCTTGCCGGTGCGTGGCGTCACCACCCAATCACCCACTTTGGCATCCATCCAGGTTAGTTGCACGCCCGGCTCCCCGGCGTACAATAGCCCATCGGTCGGGTCCACCTGGATGCTGTAGCGCGTGCCGCGTTGGTGCCAGTGGATGATTTCTTGCAAGGTCGGGAACAGGTCACGCAACAGACCCTCGTCGGCCGTGGCGGCGTGACAGGCCCGGATGGCCTCGAAATACCACAGGGTAGCATCTACGGTGTTGTAGGCCGGGGTGCGGCCCACGTCCGGGAAGCAATTGGGCAACATGCCCTGGTCCACAAAACGGGCAAAGGTGCGCAGGATACGCGCGGCCACGGTGGGGCGACCGGTGGTCAGAGTCAGGCCCGGCAGGGCGATCATGGTATCGCGGCCCCAGTCGGCGAACCAGGGGTAACCGGCGATGATGCTCTGTCCTGACCCCTCTTCTTGGAAGTCGCGGGTGACGATGAACTGGTCGGCGGCCAGGACCAACTGCTCGATGGCCGGGTCGGTGAGGGGCAGGTGCGGCCGGGCCAGGGCCAGCAAGCCGGCCTCATAGGCCCGGCGGTGGTCATAAGCAGCCTGGCCGTCCAGGTCGGGGTCATCGGCCAGGCTGGCGACGAAGGTGAGGGATTCGCCCGGCTGTAAGGTGGTCTCGAAGAGGCCCACGTAGAGGTTGTCGTCCAGAGGTTCCTCGCCGCGATATTCCTCTACGCTCAAGAAGTACCCCCGGCGCCATTCGTGCTGGGGCTGGGCTGTGGCCCGGTCGCTGAGCAGGTAAAAGGGCGGCAGGTTGGCCCCGGTCGTTATCCGCAGGCCGTGGGCCACGGGTTCTATGTGCCCTGGTTGCCGGGTGGCGGCGCGCGTGTAGCTGTGGTGATCGCGGCCGTTGACCAGGGCCTGGAGGCGCAGGGTCAGGGGGGCAGTGGCCCGGCGCAGGTCGTAGCGCACGTAGGTGGTGTTGGCCCCCGGCCGCATCCAGACCCGTTTCTCCAGCCCGGCGTCGGCCCAGGCATAGGTCCAGACCGGCGTCGTGCCTTCCAGGTGAAAGCGTTCCAGGTGGCGAAAGCCGGCCGGCTCCACTGAGCCATCGGCCCAACGGTCAGCGAACAGGGGATAGGCGCGGCCCTGGTAGACCGCCGTCTCGTCCAGTTTGGTCACCAGCAAGATGCGGCTCACCGGGGGCTGGAGGGCGGCGATGAGCAGGCCGTGGTAACGTCGGGTCAGCACCCCGGCCACCGTGCCGGCGGCATACCCGCCGATCCCGTTCGTCACCAGCCATTCGCGCTGGCCGGAGACGCTCAGGTCCCCGCATGTGGTTCGATCCAAGACTAACATCACCTGCTCCCGGCTCACGTTGCCATATTACCACAACCCCAGGCCGATTGTCAAACAAGGTGTAGGCCCCGCCGGGGCCGGCCAGGGTCAGGCCCAAGAATCCTTCGTGTTCCTGTGTGGTTTTACCCTCCCGCAGGTTTGGGCGCGGTTGCCAGCCCCTTTCTAACCTGCGGGAGGGTTCAGGGTAGGCAGTTACTTTTAAACAAGGATTCCCTGCTGGTTAGTGCCTGTCCGAAAACCCTCCCGCAGGTCCTAAAACCTGCGGGAGGATGACGCTTTTGTGGTGGGTCGCACTCCCTACGGCCTGCCAGGTCGCAGAGGGGAAAGAAGGCCTGGTAGGGGGTTTTTGCGGCGGCTTCGCCGCCGCAAAAACCCCCAGAAAGACTTCCTCCCTCCTTGTTCCCTCCCTGACAGAAGTTATGCGCGGATGTCAGACGATACTCCTTGCCAGACCCGGTTAAATGGTGTATAATCGCCCCCCGTTGAGAGGGCATCACTTTCGTTGGGGGATAGCCGATGGGGAATCTCGGTCCAGAGTCCACCTGGCAAGGTGTGGAACCGTATGATGAGACCTTACCCGGTTTTGGCTCCTGCCAGGACGAGTTCCTGGGCATCTTGACCCTGGCCCTGGAACACGGTTCCACGATGGACATCCTGATGAGGCTGCTGGAGGACCTGGTGGCCTACGAACAACGCTGTGGGCTGGACCCGGTCGAGCTTCTCCAGGTCGGTCAGACGGATTTCCTGTTATGGTCCCAGACTTATTACCGTTTCATCGCCTTGTCGAGTCTGGAGAAGGGGTAGTGATGCGTGCCGTAGATGTTATCGCCAGGAAACGCAACGGTCAGTCCCTGTCGCGGGAGGAGATCGAGTTTTTTGTGCGGGGGTTCACCGCTGGCGAGATTCCCGACTATCAGGCCGCGGCCTGGCTGATGAGCGTGGCGTTGCGGGGTATGGATGCCCGCGAGACCGCCGACCTGACCTGGGCGATGGCCCATAGTGGGGCGACTATGGACCTGTCCAGCGTCGCCCCGTTTGTGGTGGACAAACATTCCACCGGCGGGGTGGGCGACAAGACCACCCTGGTGGTGGCGCCGCTGGTCGCCGCGACCGGCGTGCCGGTGGGCAAGATGAGCGGTCGGGGGTTGGGGTTCTCCGGCGGGACCCTGGACAAGCTGGAATCCATCCCCGGCTTTCGCGCCGACCTGTCGGTGGCCGAGTTTCTGGCCCAACTGCGCCGGGTGGGGGTCGTCGTGGCCGGGCAGACGGCGGACCTGGCCCCGGCCGATGGCAAGTTCTATGCCCTGCGCGACGTGACCAGTACAGTGGATAGTATCCCCCTTATCGCCAGCTCGGTCATGAGCAAAAAGATCGCCGGCGGGGCTAACGGCATCGTGCTGGACGTGAAGGTGGGCCTGGGCGCATTCATGCGCACGGAGGAGCAGGCTATCGCCCTGGCTGAGACAATGGTGCGCATCGGCGAGCAGGTGGGCCGGCGCGTGGTAGTCGTGATCAGCGATATGAATCAGCCCCTGGGTTATGCCGTGGGCAATGCCCTGGAGGTCCGGGAAGCTATCGAGACCCTCAAAGGGCGGGGGCCGGCGGATTTCTGGCTGCTGTGCCGGACGGTGGCGGCGCAGATGTTGCTCCTGGCCGGCCGGTGCCAGACCCCAACGGAGGGCCAGTTGCTGTTAGAGGAGACGGTGCGGTCCGGCGCGGCTTTGGAACGCTTCCGGGACCTGATCCAGGCTCAGGGCGGCGATCCCCGGGTCATCGAGCAGCCGGAGATCATGCCCCAGGCCCGCCTCGTCAAAGAGTTGCGCGCCTGGCAGGCCGGCTATATAGAGACCATTGATGCTATGGAGGTGGGCCTGACGGTGGCCTTATTGGGGGCTGGCCGCGCTCGCAAAGGCGAGCCGGTGGACCACGCTGTGGGCCTGATCCTGGCCGCCAAGGTGGGGGATTATGTGCCGGCGGGCCAGCTACTCTGCACGATCCATGCCAACGATGAGGAACGGTTGGCCCAGGCAGAACGACGGCTGCACGATGCGTTTCTCTTTAGCCCCCAGCCAGTCGCGCCGCCACCGCTGATCCATCGGATCATCGCGCCTTAGAGCCTATCCGATAAAGGTGTAGGACAGCCTTTCCAGGCTGTCCAGGCAGGCTGGAAAGCCTGCCCTACGGTTTTTCGGATAGGCACTTAGCCCCAATTTTCAAATAAGGTGCCGGAGTAGAGGCTTCAGCCGGATTTTCCGCCTGAAGGCTCGATTCCGGAGTGTTATTTGAAAGGTATTGGCCTTAGCCCACCCTCCCGCAGGTTAGGGCGCAGTGAGAGAGCACGCCCAATGACCGGCTGCCTCGGTTGCCAGTGGGGGCAGGTTGCCAACCTGCCCTGCGGGAGGGTTCATGGCACGTTTTCGGACGGGAGCACATCATGTCCCCTGCTTTCTACCTGGGTCGCCCTTTTGACCTGCAAACCGACCAGCCAGTGTCGGCGCGGCTTACCTATGACTCCCGTGACCTGACCACCCATGCCGTCATCGTGGGGATGACCGGCTCCGGCAAGACCGGCCTGGCCATTGACCTGCTGGAAGAGGCGGCCCTGGCCGGCCTGCCCGCCATCATCATTGACCCCAAGGGCGACGTGAGCAACCTGCTCCTGACGTTCCCGGACCTGCGCCCGGCCGATTTTCGCCCCTGGATCAACCCCGATGACGCCCGCCGCGCCGGCCAGGACCTGGATGCTTATGCGGAGCAGGTGGCCGCCACCTGGCGCGACGGCCTGGCCCGCTGGGACCTGGGCCCGGCTGACATTCGCCGGCTCCAGGCCGCCGCTGATTTCGTCGTCTATACCCCCGGCAGCGACGCCGGCAGGCCGGTCAGCATCATCCAGTCCCTCCAGATGCCGGCCGACCTCACCTGGGACCGCGACGGCGAGGTCCTTCGCGAGCGCATCAACGGCACAGTCACGGCCCTCCTGGGCCTCATCGGTGTGTCGGCTGACCCCTTGCGTTCCCGCGAGCACATCCTGCTGGCCAACATCTTTGAACACGCCTGGCAGGCCGGCGAAGCGCTGGACCTGGCCCGGCTCATCGCCTATGTCCAGCAACCGCCCTTCCCCAAACTCGGCGTGGTGGACCGGGACCAATTCTTTCCACCGGCCGACCGCCTGGCCCTGGCCTTGCAGCTCAACGGCATCGCCGCCGCGCCAGCCTTTCAATACTGGCTGACCGGCGACCCGCTGGACATCGGCGCGCTGTTGGGCCAGTCTACCCGGCGGGAGGGGGAGCAGAGACCGCGCCTGAGCGTATTTTACATCGCCCACCTGAGTGATGCCGAGCGCATGTTCTTTGTCTCGCTGTTGCTGAATCAGGTCTGGGGTTGGCTGCGGGGGCAGCCCGGCACGACCAGCCTGCGGGGCCTGCTTTATTTTGACGAGGTGTTCGGCTACCTGCCCCCGCACCCGGCCAATCCGCCGTCCAAGCTCCCCCTGCTTACCCTGCTCAAGCAGGCCCGGGCCTTTGGCCTGGGGCTGGTGCTGTGTACCCAAAACCCGGTGGACCTGGACTACAAGGCCCTGAGCAACGCCGGCACCTGGTTCGTTGGTCGCCTGCAAACCGAACGCGACAAGGCCCGGCTCCTGGACGGCCTGGAGGCTGTCACCCACGAGGCTGGCGCCGGCTTTGACCGGGCCACCATAGACCGCCTCATCTCCGGGTTGCGTGCTCGCGTCTTCTTGCTGCACAACGTCCACGCCTCTGGTGGCCCGCTCGTCTTTCAGACCCGCTGGGCCATGAGCTACCTGCGTGGTCCACTCACCAAAGACCAGATTCGCGCCCTGCCACAGCGGCCGGTGGGCGGCGGACAGCCGGCGATAGCCGACAGGGCTGCGCCTCTCGCTCCCCATACCACGACCGTGGTCGCTCCCCAACCGGCCGACCGCCTCACCGTCTTTTATCTGCGGCCCCGCATGACCCCGGCTGACGCCCGGCGCGCCGCCACGTTGCGTCCAGGTCCTGATCAGCCGGTGGTCTTGCTCCGTGCTGAGGGGCCAGTCTATCAGCCGTACCTTTACGGCAGCGCCCGCGTTACCTACAAGCAGGCCCGGCCGGCGATCTACCACAACGTCGTCGTGAGCCGGGCGGTGCCGGCCCACCGCCTGGCTGACTGGGCTGCCCACGGCATCGCCGTCTCGGACGACGAGCTGGAATATGCGCCCTTGCCCGGTGATGTGCGCTACGCGCCGTTGGACCCGGCGCTCAAGACCGTCACCGGCGCGCGCCGGCTGGAGGCCAGCTTCAAAAGCTACCTGCTGCGCTCGGCGCCCCTGACCGTGTTTTACAACCCCGCCTTCCCCGACCTGCCGCCCCAGGTGGGTGAGTCCCGGGAAGAATTCCTGCGCCGGGCCGATGCCGAGGCGGATCGCCGGGCCGAGAGCGAGGCTGCCAGGCTCCGCGCTCGCTATCAGGCCCGCATCCAACGGCTGGAGCAACAACTATTCCGCGAGCAACAGGAATTGGAGGAGGATCGGGCCGATTACGAGGCCCGTAAACGGGAGGAGATGTTCAGCGGCCTGGAGACGGTGGGGCATTTCATCTTTGGCCGCAAACCCCTGCGTTCCATCTCCACGGCCGCCTCCAAACGGCGTATGACTCAGCGCGCCGAGATGGAAGTGAAAGAATCCGAGGTCACCATCACCCGCCTCCAGGCTGATCTCCAGGCCCTCAATGACGAGCTGGAAGACGAGATCATCGCCATCGGGCAGCGCTACGATGCCCTGGCGACGCAGGTGGAGGAGTTGGTGCTGCGCCCGACTCAGGCCGGGGTTGAGGTGTTGACCTTTGCCCTGCTCTGGGTGCCCACCTGGGAAGTGGAGCTACAGGTGGGCGAACAGGTCCAGCGGCTCACCGTGGAGGGTCAACAGGAGCCAGTCGTGCCGGTGGTGAGCATCCGCCGTCATGACTGATCTGATGAGAGCACTGCCCCACTTCGTGCCTGTCCGAAAAACTATAGGGCAGGCTTTCCAGCCTGCCTGGACAGCCTGGAAAGGCTGTCCTACACCTTTTTCGGATAGGCTCTTCGTGTCCCTTAGGGGAGGGGAAAGAATGCCTGGCAGGGGGTTTTTGCGGCGGCGAAGCCGCCGCAAAAACCCCCAGATGACAGAACAGCGGGTATGAGATGTTCATGCTCGCGGCGGGTGTATCAGCTGGGCGCGGGGTCGCAGACCCCGCGTGAGCACATATTATCACGCTCGCGGCGGGTGTGTCACCCGCCGCTGGGCGCGGGGTCGCAGACCCCGCGTGAGCACATAATACGAGCGGTTGCACGTAAAGACATCATAAGGCCTGGCACAAGGTGCCAGGCCTTATATCGTCCATCCCGCTGTCTCTCCGCGCCTCACATCTCTCCCAGGTATGACTTGCGCACCATCTCGTTGCGGCGCAGGTTCTCGGCCGAGTCGTTGAGCACGATCTCGCCGGTCTGGAGCACATAGCCCCGGTCGGCCACCTGCAGGGCCATGCGCGCGTTCTGCTCCACCAGCAGGATCGTCGTGCCTTCTTCGTTCAACTGCCGGATCGTATCGAACACGCTATCCACCAGCACTGGGGCCAGGCCCATGGAAGGCTCGTCCATGAGCAAGACGCGCGGATTTGACATCAGCGCCCGGCCGGTCGCCAGCATCTGTTGCTCGCCGCCGCTGAGGGTGCCCCCTACCTGGTGACGGCGTTCCTTCAGGCGCGGGAAGAGGGTGAACACGCGCTCCAGGTTCTCGTTGATCTTTTTGCGGTCTTTGATCAGGTAGGCCCCCATCTCCAGGTTCTCCTGGACCGTCAGGCGACCGAAGATGCGCCGGCCTTCCGGCACCTGCACCACTCCTTTGGCCACGATCTCGTGGGCCGGGCAGCGGGTCAGTTCTTCGCCCAGCAGGCGAATGCTCCCCTGGCGAGGCCGCAACAGGCCGCTGATGGTGTTGAGGGTGGTGCTCTTGCCGGCCCCGTTGCCGCCGATCAGGGTCACGATCTCCCCTTCCTCCACGGTGACGGAGATGCCCTTGAGGGCGTGGATCTGGCCGTAATAGGTATGTACGTTTTCGAGTTCCAATAAGGCCATATGTTCACCTCATGCCATGCGCGTGAATTCGGCCGCGCTGCCCCGGCCCAGGTAAGCCTCGATCACGGTGGGGTTGCGTTGGATCTCGGCTGGCGGCCCCTCAGCGATCTTTTTGCCATAGTCCAGCACCGTCACGATCTCAGAGATGCCCATCACCACCCGCATCTGGTGTTCGATGAGCAGGATGGTGATGCCCAGTTCGTCGCGCAGGCGGCGGATAAAGTCCATCATATCCTGGGTCTCGCGGGGGTTCATGCCCGCCGTCGGTTCGTCCAGGAGCAGGAGCCTGGGCCTGGTGGCCAGGGCGCGGGCGATCTCCAGCCGACGTTGCTGGCCGTAGGGCAGGTTCTTGGCCAGGAAATCGCCCATGCCGGCCAGGCCCACGAACTTGAGGAGCCGGCGCGCCTCGGCTTCCGCCTCTTGCTCCTCGCGCTGGGTGCCGGCCGGTCTCAATACCGCCCCGACGACCCCCGTCTTCAGGTGGGCGTGCTGGCCCACCAGCACGTTTTCCACCGCCGTCAGGTTGGCAAAGAGCCGGATATTCTGATAGGTGCGGGCGATCCCCAGGCGCACGATGCGGTCCGGCAGCAGGCCCACCAGGGAGTGGCTATTGAAGGAGACCTCCCCCTCCTCCGGGCGATAGAAACCGGTGACGCAATTGAAGAACGTGGTCTTGCCGGCCCCGTTGGGGCCGATGATGCTATGGATGCTTTGTTCTTTAACTTCCAGGTCCAGGGTATCTACAGCTACCAGGCCGCCGAAGCGTTTGGTTACTTGACGTGCAGTGAGAATAGCCACGGCTTCCTCCTACTCAGCGGGGGCGCAGGTGAGGTCTGCCTCGGGGACCGGTTCACCCGCCTCTTCTGTCTCGTGCAGCTCGCGCCGGCGCAAAGCCTCCGGCCACAGCCCCTCCGGGCGCAGGAGCATCAGCACTACCAACGCCGCGCCATAGAACAGCAGCCGGTACTCGGCGAACTCCCGCAATAGTTCCGGCAGACCGAGCACGGCAAAGGCCCCCACGATCACGCCGGGGATGCTCCCCATGCCCCCCACGATGACGACGCACAACACGTAGATGGAATACATCAACTGGAAACTGTGGGGATAGACCGAGCCTAGCTTGTCGGCAAAGATGGCCCCGGCCAGGGACGAAAAGGCGGCGCCAGAGGCAAAGGCCAGCAGCTTGGTCGCCACCAGGTTGATCCCCATCGCCTGGGCTACGTCCTCATCCTCGCGCACGGCCATCCAGGCCCGACCCAGGCGGGAATCCCGCAGCCGCCAGGCGATAAAGCCCACGATCAGGCACCCCACCAGGATGAGATAGTAGAACTGTTGGGGGCCGGTGAACTCATAGGCCGGCAGGGTGATGTTTAGCCCGGGAATGGTCATGCCACCGATGATCGCCCGGGGGAGGCGCCCCAGGCCCATGGACCCCCCCAGGAACGGCCGCAGCCAGTCGGATAGCACCAGGAGGCGGATGATCTCGCCAAAGCCCAGGGTCACGATAGCGAGATAGTCGCCGCGCATCTTGAGGACCGGAATGCCCAGGATGACGCCCGACAGGACGCCCAGGGTGACGGCAAAGGGCAACGCCTCCCAAAAGGACAGGTGGAACATCCCCAGTTCCGGTGAGGTCAGCACGGCCACCGTGTACGCGCCCACGGCGAAAAAGGCCACGTAGCCCAGGTCCAACAGGCCAGCAAAGCCTACCACGATGTTCAGCCCCAGACCGGCCAGGATATACAGGCCCACGATAGTCAGCACCTCGCTCAGGAACAGCCCCAGCACCTGGGGCAGCACGATCAGGATCAGGGCCAGGAGCAGAAGCCCGGTCAACTTCAGTCCCCTTTGGGTCGTGGGGCGCAGGCTGCGATATTGCGCCTGCACCGCGGCACCGCGTTTGGCCTGCAAGTACACGCCGGCCGCCACCAGGACGAACACGGTTATGGCCCCTGGGATAGTCAACCCGGTCCCGGTAAAGAACCACTGATTGATGATCGCCAACGGCCCCCAGGCGGCGATGACGGTGCGGATCAGGTCTTGCAGCACGCCGGTCAGGATCACACCGGCCAGGGCCGTCACCAGCACCCGCCGGGGCAGGTCCGGCAGCAGGTAGACCAGGCCGGCCAGCAGGCCACTCACGCCCCCTGCTACCAGGAGCGACAGGCTGCCGGCCAGGACCCCTTGCTTGAAGGTGAGCAGATCATAGAGCATGGGCGAGGCGTTGATCAGGATCAGGCGCAGATTGACCAGATTACCAACGACGACCAGCACCACCAGCAGCACGCCGGGCACCAGACCGGCTACCATGGCGTTCACCAGCACAAGCCATCTGGGCTGGGCGGTACGTCGTGCCGCCAGATAGCCCGCGAAGACCATGACCAGGAGCATCAACATCAGGCCCACCGAGACGACGCCACTGATGATGTCCCGTTGATTGAAGGTCACCGCCATCCCGGTGAGGGCGATCAACAGGGCCACCACACCGCCGATCAGCCCGATCTGTAGCCCTTGTTTCCAGATCAGTCGCAGATAAGTCATGGTTGTCCTCCTAGGCTTTCTTCACGGCCAGCCGCTCGCCCAGGATGCCGGTGGGCCGGAAGATGAGCACCAGCACCAGCATGATGAAGGCGATGGCGTCCTTCAACTGATAGGGGGCCACAATGCCCAGCCCGTTCAGGAACAGGCTCGGCCCCAACGATTCGATCAGGCCCAGGAAGATGCCGCCCAACATGGCGCCGGGGAGGTTGCCGATGCCGCCCAGCACCGCCGCCGTGAACGCCTTGATGCCGGGTACAAAGCCCATAAAGAAATGCACCTGCTTGAACATCAGGGCATAGAGGACGCCGGCCGCCCCCGCCGATAGCCCCCCGATGACAAAGGTGACCACGATCATCCGATCCATGTTGATCCCCATCAGGGCCGCCGCCTCCTTGTCCTCCGAGACAGCGCGGATCGCCTTGCCCACCCGGGTGCGTTGGGTAAAGAGGTATAGCCCGCCCATTAACGCCGCCGCCGCCACGATCACCACCACCTGGATGACCTGGATGCGCAACTCCCCCAACGGTGTAGCAAAGATCCACTGGCCCGTCAGGATCTTGACCACCGGGTAAGCCTGGAACCCAGAGCCATACAGGCCCCGGAAGGTATATTGCAGGAAGAAAGACGCCCCGATGGCGGTGATGAGGGGGATCAGGCGCGGCGCGGTCCGCAGCGGCCGGTAGGCGATCCGTTCCAGCAGCACGGCGATGGTGCTGGACACGATCATGGCGACGGCAAAGACGATGGCCAGGCTGATGATGGGTTGGCTATCCAGCCAGCCGGTGGTATACAGGGCGGCCGCCACGAAATAGGCCGTATAGGGGCCGCTCATAAAGACCTCGCTGTGGGCAAAGTTGATCATGCGCAACACGCCATAGACCATGGTATAGCCCAGAGCGATGAGGGCGTAGACGCTGCCCTGGGCCAGGCCGGACATCAGGATACTGGCCCAGTCGGTGAAACCATAGACGGATACCGTCAGACCCAGCGCCGTGGCCAGGGACGGAAACAAGGTGATGATGGAACCCACGCTGACTGCCAACAGGATCAACGCCCCGATCACCCACATAACGACGTCAGTGGGATCGATCCGTTCACGTAACCGCTGTAGCATAAGGTCCTCCGTCGTAACTACCTGCCCTCCCGCCGGTCAGGGTCCCACTAACCGGCGGGAGGAACCAGGGTATTACCCCGCCGTTTCTAGCCGATCAGGGGACGAGCCGGGCACACGGAAACTGTGCCCGGCTCGTCTGAACATACTCCGGTGGAACCCGGTTATAGGCCAGGCTCGCCGCGGCCGGGATTAGAATGCTTTCCAGACCGGCTTATCCGGCATCGTCAGGCTCTTGAGGTTGTCGGCCGTGATCTGGTAGACGGCGATCTTGGGATCGGCGCAGTCACCATACTGGTCGCAGGTGAGGTTCCCGGTCACGCCCTTGAAGTCCTTGGTGGCGAGTATGGCATCCCGCAGGGCCTTGCGGCCGATGTACAGTGTGCCATCCGGGCCTTTCACCGCCACTTTCTCGATAGCGGCAAAGGCGATCATCGCCGCGTCGTAAGCATGGGCATGGAAGGGGGCCAGCGGCTTGACCCCGTATTTCTTCTCGTACTTGGCTCGCAGTTCCGGGTAGGCGGCGCCAAAGGCAGAAAAGTCGGGGCTGGAGTGGTACATGCCCACACAGGCCTCGCCGGCGGCTTTGAGAAAGTCGGGCGAGAACGTGCCATCCGCGCTCATCAGGATGGTCTTCTCCAGGCCGGCCACTTCCTTCGCCTGGCGGGTGATGTGCCCGCCGGCGGCGATGAAGATGGGGTAGTAGATCAGCTCCGGCTGGCCGGTGGCGATCTTGGTCAGCACGGGCTTCATGTCGGTATCCGTGGGGGCGATGGCTTCCTGGGAGGTGATGGTGCCGCCCAGTTCCTTGAACTTGGCCGCAAAGACGCCGGCCAGTTGCTCGGCATAGGGGCTACCGTCGTGGATGGTCGCGGCCTTCTTGATCTTCAGGTACTCCCAGGCAAAGCGGGCCGCCGCCGCGCCCTGGACCTTGTCGTTGTGGGCCGTGCGCGCATAGCCATCGTACTCCGGCCCGCGCTTGGGGTCCGTCAGGAATACGGCGGTGTTAGAGGGCGAGATCGTGGAGATGCCGGCCTTCCACAGGATCGGGGCGCCGGGCTTGGCCTCGCTGGAGCAGTTGGAGCCGATAGCCACCACCACCGTCGGGTCAGCGGCGATCTTGGTGGCCGCCGCCTGGCCGCCTTCGGCGTTGCAGCCCGAGTCCTCGACCGTAAACTTGATGGGATGGTCGAGGAGTTTGCCGCCCTTGTCGTCAATGGCCAGCTCCACGCCGTACTGGGTGTCCTGGCCCAGCGTGGCATCCGGCCCCGCGATGACGAACCAGGCTGCGATGTGGATCGGCTCGCCGGGCTTGATGACCACCACGCCGATCTCGTCTTTGGGCGGCTCGAAAGTCGGCCCGCCAGGAACCCCTGGGCACTGGCTGGCCATCAACAGTAGACCGATCGCGCATAGAGCTAACAGGCGTTTCATGGTACCGTTCTCCTCCTTTTGTTCTGCGTGATTACGGGCTATTCCACGAGTTAAAGCCGGTGCCCATCCGTCGTCAGGGCCGCATCACCTCCTCTTCTCAGAGCACGGATGTAGCCGGGTATGATTTTGTTGGGCTTCATTATAGGGTAAATCGGGTGGATTGTCAATATCCCCGGTTGACATCCGGGCGTAAATTAAACGCACGAGGGCACCATCCCCCCCGCCCCGCTTCGCGTCCCTATCGGGGAGGGGAAAGACTGCCTTATAGGGGGTTTTTGCGGCGGCTTCGCCGCCGCAAAAACCCCAGAAATGCTCTCTCCCTCTTTGGGCAATGAGGGCCTTCGGTCACAAAAGTGTCAACTAATATTTTGAGCCATCCCAATTAGAGCACGCCAAAGTTAACCAGCTCGAGACCCAGGTCCTGGACTGCTTTCCTGACCTCATCGCTCACCAGGATCGTCAGCTCCACAATGCGTTCGTCCACGTAACCGCTACTGTCCAGCAGTTCGTGGTCTGGGAAGCCGGGATGGACCATGAGTTCGGTTACTCCCTCCCGTACCGTGGACAGGATGCGGCGCAGGTTGGCTGCGGTCAGGTTGGGGCGACCAAAGAACTCGCCGATGAACCGGTCTGGGTGTTTCAGACCCCTGGCCCGAACTGTCTCCAGGTCTTTCTGGATCATCGCCAGCATCCGCATGGGCGTCACCCCCTGTTGTTCTGCCAGGTTCAAGACCTGCGCGTCGCGTTCTGTGAGGGTGGTGGGCAGGGGCAGACGGATCGGCAAGCGTTCCGCCTGGGCCACGTCTGCCAGGACCTCAAAATAGGGGGGATAGATATGCAGGAAATGATGGCAGTCCAGGTGGGTGGGGACCCGGCCGTGCTGACGAAAGGCTGCGATCTGGGCCTCGAACTCGCGGCGCAATTCGCTCAGGTCAAGGCGTTCCGGTCCTTCCCGCAGCACCTGTTGCGACCAGAACTGGCCTTCCGCATCCACCAGGGAGGGGACCTCAGCCGGGGATAGCACTGGCCGGCCCAGGGTGAACGTGAGATGGACGCCAACGCCCAGCCGGGGATTCTGGGCCGCCATCTCCAGGGCCAGGTCAGCCCAGGGCATGTTCATCATCACCGTGGTGCTGGTGACGATCCCGGCCTGATGGGCCAGGATGATGCCCCGGGTCACTCCCCGGCTGCGTCCGCAATCATCGGCATTGACGATGAGCTGTTTAGCCATGTGTGGATTCCTCAGCATCAGCCTCATGCCGGCTTTTTTCAGGCCCCAGGCGCAGCCTGGCCCGCTCGCCCTGCAGGGAGAAATAGATGCCCACCAGGATCAAGGCTCCCCCGGCCAGGGTCGCCAGAGGCGGTATCTCGCCCAGCAGGACAAAGGACAAGGCCGCTGATCCGACTGGCTCGCCCAGGGTGGCCACGGTGACAAAGGCCGGCGACAGGTGGCGTAACGACCAGTTGAGGGACGAGTGCCCGATGAGCTGGGGGCCTAATGCCAGCAGCAGGCACATGAGCAGGGTCTGCGGGCTGTAGCCGCTCAGCGGCACACCGGCCGCCAGGGCGAACAACACCAGGAATACCGCCGCCGCCGTGTAGACCGGCGTCACGTAGACCAGCAAACCCAGCCGGCGTTGCAGGCTCCGCCCCAGAAGGAAATAGGCCAGGACCATCCAGGCCCCGCCCAGGGCCAGGGCGTCGCCCCACAGGGCCGTGGCTCCCAGCGACAGGTCCCCCATCCCGATGAGCGCCCCGCCGAGCACCGAGATGCCGATGCCCACGGCCATCCAGCGGTTGACCCGCTCGCCTAGCAGGGGGGAGAGCAGCCCCATCCACAAGGGATTGGTAGAGACCAGGACCACACTGCTGGCAACGGTGGTATAGGTCAGGGAAGAGATCCACAGGGCGAAATGACAGGCCAGGAAAAAGCCACTGAGTATGGCCAGGGCCAGCTCGCGGCGGCGCATGGCCCCCGCGCGGAACGCGCCACTGGCGCGCCAGCCAGCCAGGGGCAGCAGGATGGCCGAGGCGAAAACCAGGCGGTAGGCGGCGATGGCCAGGGCCGGGGCCTGGGCCCAGCGAATCAAGATCGCCGCGCAGGAGGCCACCCCCACCCCCATAAAGAGCACCAGATGTGGTCCAGGCGTTGGCCGCGTCACGTCCCCGTCCTACGTGTTCCAGGCCAGACGCAGCATCACCAGCAGGGCCTGGTAGGCCCGAAGCATATCCGGCGCGGTGTATTCTACCCGCCGGGGGGTGGGGCGTTGGCTGCCCGGCAAGAGTGCGACCACATCGGCCTGGGTGGTTTTTATCAGTTCCACGGCCACCGTCACCGGGGTCTGGATAACCAGGGGGGCTACCGGGGCGGAGACCGCGCGTCGGGCGGCCTGGTGGATGGCCTGGTGAGCCTGGGCGGTGGGCAGACAACGCGCTGCCGTTCGTCCGTAGCTCTGCTTCACGGGCACGGTCTCCACGTGCGGCCCCAGCAGGTCACGCGCCTCCTGGCAGACGGCCAGATCGCCGGTCACCAGGACCACCGGCACGCCGTAATGGCCGGCCAGGGCCGCGTTGAGGCCGGTTTCCCCCACCGGCCGGCCGTTGAGGGTGACCTGCCATACGGTACTGCTGCTATAGGTATGCTCCAAGATGCCGTGAAGCGTGCCGGCCTGGGCGTGATAGCCCACGAAAAACACCGCGTCTGCCCCTTCATCAATGCCCTGCATCATGCTCAAGGGCTTGGGACTGCCGCTGATGAGGTGTGCCCGTTCATCCAGGTGCTCCAGCAGGATGTTGGTCATGCCACCGTGACTATCGTTCACCACGATCTCGGTGGCTCCACCCGCCACCGCCCCGGCGACGGCGGCGTTCACTTCGTCAGTCATCAACCGGCGGGCGCGGTCATATTCCTTGTGTTTGCTGTCCGTCTGATCGGGATGGACGATGCCAGAGATGCCCTCCATGTCAGCGGAGATGTATACTTTCAAGGTTGACCTCCTGGGCAAGTAAACAAGAGATATACGGGGTTATACTGCGTGCTCACGCGGAGCGTCAGCGTGCCCACGCGGAGCGTCAGCGTGCCCACGCGGAGCGTCAGCGTGCCCACGCGGAGCGTGGGCACGAGAGGCCCCCCTTGGGCACGAGGCCCCTCCCCTTGCTCGCACCCACGCTCTGCGTGGGTGCGAAACGGTGCTGCGTGCCCACGCGGAGCGTGGGCACGAGGATCCTCCCCTTGGGCACGAGGCCCCCCCTTGCTTGCATCCACGCTCTGCGTGGGTGCGAAACGGTGCTGCGTGCCCACGCGGAGCGTGGGCACGAGGATCCTCCCTTTGGACACGAGGCCCCCCCTTGGGCACGAGGGGGATCTATATTTTGACCCTTAATAATTGAACAACCCCAGCCCCCCAGCTACCGGGATCGCGGCCCCGGTGATATACCGCGCCGCTGGCGAGGCCAGGAACACCACCAGGGCGGCCACGTCGCGCGGCTCACCGACATACCCCAGAGGTACACGCGCCACCATGCGTTCGCGCCAGGCCTCCTCCCGCCGGTAGAAGGCCCCATTGCCGATGAGGCCGGCCAGCACGGCGTTGGCGGTGAGGTGGAACGGTGCGCCTTCCAGGGCGACGCTGCGCATGAATCCGAGCAGGGCGGCTTTGGAGGCCGCGTAGGAACTCTGGGCCGGGCTGCCCACCTCGGCGGCCAGGGAGGACACGTAGATGATCCGGCCCTCACCCTTGTCCTTCAAGAGCGGCAGCACGGCCTTGGTCACATTGTACGCGCCGGTGAGGTTCACCGCCACTTCATGGTCCCACCGGGCATCGTCCAGGTCCTCCAGGGGCACCGGCGGGCTGACGATGGCCGCGTTGCTCACCAGGATGTCCGGCGTGCGGCCCTCCAGTTCGGCCAGGATGGTCTGGATCAGGGCCTGGACCTGCGCCCGGTCGGTCACATCCACAGCCAGACCCATGGCGAACCGGCGGAAGGCGCGCACTTTTTCGGCGGTGTTTTCCGCGCCCACGCGCCGGTTGTCTGCCACGACCACATCGGCCCCGGCCTCGGCCAGGGCCAGGCAGATGGCCCGACCCACGCTGCCGGCCCCACCGGTCACCAGGGCCAACTTCCCTTCCAACGAGAACATGGTTCCTCCCTGAATTCCCCCTATCCCCGCCCCTGGTCCCTCCCCTTCCCTCTGATGGGAGGAAGGGGAGGGGTTGGGGGTCAGTCGCGCGGTTCTTTGCTGATGCGCCAGGTGCAGGTGGCGGCCCCGGCGGCCCGGCACTCTGTCTCCACGATGTCGAACTCCTTGCCGGTGGCCCATTTGAGGGCCTGCTGGAGCGCGCCGGTGGTGGTGTGGCACATGGGCCGCTCCGCCGTGCGCCCGTGGCAGGTGCCGCATTCCTCCTTGATGATCAGGTAGGCATCCCCGGCATCTTCCAGGCGACATGGCTCGTGGAGCGATTCTGTCATCCCCCGGGCCACGTTGCCCAGGGTGGTTTTGACCTTGAGCGGCAGGGGGAGCAGCTTCAAGGCCACGCCGGCCAGCCCGATGAGGGCCGGTTGCTCCTGGATCGTATAGTCAAACGAGGCCCGGCCGATGCGCAACAGGAAGGCTTTGGCCCCCCGGGGGCCATAGAAATCCTCGATGGCCTGGATGATCGCCGCGTAATCCGAGATCGGCACCTCGTCGTTCATATTGTCCGGCGGGTAGTTGCCGACAAAGCGCTGCAACCCGGCCGCGTTCAGCATCGCGCTGATCCCCTTATCCCCCATCACCTCTTCCACCGCCAGCAGCAACGTGCGCAACGCGGCGTTGGGAAGCAAAAGCTCGGTCATGATTTTACCCCCTTTCAGGTCTCCCTGAGCCTCACGTATATCGGGTTGGTCAGGGCGCGGATCATCAGGGCTGCCGGTTCCTCGGTCAGGGGAAGCTCCGGCGGTTCCATCGCTTCTACACGGTAGTAAGTATCCCGCGTGGCAGTCACCTCGGTCTCCCAGGCGAACGCGGGCGTGCCGATGGCCAGCTCCTGTACCACGCCGGTCGCGGAGATGAGCCGCAGGAGGCAACCTTCGGCCCCGAGCACCTGCCCGGCCAGGTGGACCATCTCGCCGGGGTTCACCGACACTTCATCGCCCATCATGAACTCGCCGGCGGCGGTGCGGGCGGTGAAATAGATCTCGACGCCGCCTGGTTCCGGGGTCAGGAACACGTGGCCGCGCCGGATGCCTTCCAGGATCGCTGACGGGGTGAGCGAGGTGGCCCAGACCCAGGTGGTGGGGTTACCCAGTTCGTGGGGGTAGATGCGCTCTGGCGTGCGGACCCGGTGGACATCGCTGCCGCCCACGCCCACCACGCGCCGGCCCTGGCGCAGCAACTCGTCCCACCAGGCCAGGGCCTGGTAGTTGCTGACCCACCAGGGGGCCTGCCATACCTCCAGGCAGTCAAAGCCAGTCACGGCTTTCCAGTCCCAGTCTGGACCTTCGTCCTTGGGGTGGTTGATGGAGAACAGCAGACCCCGGCGGTGGGCCTCGGCGATGAGAGCCTCGGCCTCGGCCGGGGTGCGGGCGCGAAAGTCCAGCCAGCGCTCCAGTCCCCAGACGTTGGCGTGGCCGTAGTAAGTGGTGATCTCCTCGCCGGGGATGAGCAGCACCTCCGGCGCGGAGGCGGCCGGCAGGTGAGGGTTCTGGGCCACGGTGTTGTGATCTGTGAGGGTCAAAAAATCCAGCCCGCGCGTGCGGGCCGCCTCCGTCAGTTCCGGGATGAAGTTCTCGCCGTCAGAGTGAATGGAGTGCAGGTGCAGGTCTCCCCTGTACCAGCGGGGATGGGGGTTGATGTGGCTGGCGTGCAGGCTCGCCAGGAGTTGCGCGGCCGCTGGCGCAACCCGCTCGTGAACGTCGGCCGGGGCGGGGTCTGGCCAGCCCCCGGCCGGTTCCTGGGTATAGACGCGCACCGTCACCCGGAACGCGCTGGTCGGGCGTTTCATCTCTTGCAGCCCCAGGATGATCTGCCATTGGCCGGCGGGCAGCGGGCCGGGCAGGTAGCCGGGCGTGGCGCGCTCCTCCATCAAGAAGAACTCGCGCCGGAACGACCCGCTCCAGCCCCGAAAGTCGCCGCTGATGAAATCGGCGCCGCCCGGACCAAACAGCCCGATGTCCAGCACAGTGTCGGCATCGCGGCCCTCGTATTCGTAGCTCGCCTCGATGCGCACCGCGTCGGGAGGGACATAGAAGGGAAAATAGCCGTAAGCGCGTTGACTGGCCGGGGTAATCGTACCCTGGAAGATGGTTTCGATCACGACGACCCTGCCATTTCGGCTCCAAGAGGAATCGTCAGCTCCAGCCCTTCACGGGCGGCGATGGTGTTGGGGAAGATGCGCTGGGCCTCGCGCTCAATGGCCGCGATCTGCGCATCGTCGTGGTGGGGATCATGATGGAAGAGCACCAGTTGTTTCACCCCGGCCAGGCGGGCGACCTGGACGGCCATCTGGGGGGTACTATGGCCGTAGCCCTGTTTGGGTCGGGGGCCACGGGCATACTCTTCCTCTGTGTACTGGGCGTCATGGATCAGCAGATCGGCGCCCCGCGTAAAGTTGATGAGGCGCGCGTCGTCGCCGACATAGCCCTCGGTATCGCTGGCAAAGACCAGGCTGTGACCCCGCCATGAGATGCGGTAGATGAGGATGCCATCTTTGGGATGGGAGTAACCCTTGTATAGCCGGATCTCCACCTGGTCTGGGCCAGGGGTATGATCTTGCCGATAGATATTCCACACCAGCGGCTCCGGGGTATCGGGCTGAAATACGATAACCTCTGATTCCTCGATGTTGCGGATGATCTTGAGGGAGTTCAGTTCTCCCAGCTCCACCGGGAAGGAGGGGGGCAACATGGCCCGGGCGATGGCTTCCTTCAGGTCTTCGCGGAACATCTTGGGGCCGAACATGTACAGCGTGCTGGAGCCGAGATAGGCTGGCCGGAAGAAGGGGAACCCCTGGGTGTGGTCGTGGTGGGTGTGACTGAAGAGGATGGTGGCAAAGATCGGCTCGCCGGTGGCCTCGTACTGATGCAGCAACTGATAACCCAGCCCGATGATGCCCGTCCCGGCATCCAGGATGATCAGATGGCCCCCGACCCGCACCTCCACGCAGGTGGTGTTACCGCCATAATAAATGGTGCTGGGACCGGGAACCGGATAGCTGCCCCGCACCCCCCAGAACTTGACCCGGAATTCGTCGGCCATTTTCCTCACCAATGCTCCTTGCTAGGCCCTAACTGTACCAAAAAAATCGTGTCCTGTCAAGCAAGGTGTGATTGGGGGTGCATTTCAGTTTTTGGGGTGACCTTTCGTCAGGTGGCTTTGCGGCGCGGTTGGATGCGCCGCCAGGCCTCGTCATAACGTCTGCTGTGGTACTTCCCCAGTAAGGCGAGGAGGGGGACCCGTGCTTCTGCCCACGTGGCCCCACCCCGGGCCATCCGCCATTTGACTGCTTCGCGCGCCGCTCTCCACCGTGCTGCTGCCAATGGGCCGGCCTTCAGCCCGAAAACGCGCCTGGTCCCGGGTGCCCTGGTCGTCCCGTACTGCCTCCAGAGACCGCCACCAGGCGAATCTCCCGCCCCCCGCTTTCCCGGGTAAGTGTCCGGGTCCCATCCACCGGGACGTTGGCGTGATCGGCAATGGGCCGATCCGCTTCATGTCCCTTCGGGGGAGGGGAAAGAATGTCTCACCCCGATACCGGCTAAAGCCTCTACTCCTTGTGGTGTGGTCCAAAGTATTGTATTGCGTCAGCCGTGAATCAGACGGGGCAGACAGCGGGTACAGACCCACAGGCTGGCGCCCTGGAAGCGACACGGCAACAGGGGTACTTGTTCCTCACGGCTCCGGCACATGAAACAGGTCTGGGCAATGTAGGCGGGGCCACGTCGGGCCATCTCTTGCCCGGCCGCGTCATGGTCAAAGGCCGGGGCCTCGCGTTCCTCGATGGATAACGCTCCGGTGGGGCAGACGCTCAGGCAGAACCCGGCCCCATCGCACAATTCCTCCCGGATCACCCGGGCTTTGCCATTCACGATCTCGATGGCCCCTTCAGCGCAGGGGGTCACGCATAGGCCACAGCCGGTGCATAGTTCCTCATTGATGCGCACGATGGGTCGTTTCACTGTCTATCTCCTCGTATAATATGTGCTCACGCGGGGGCTGGGACCCTGCGTCCAGCGGTGGGTGACACACCCTTGCTCGTCGGGGGTCTGTGACCCCCGACCTCATGGGCCCTTGCTCGTCGGGGGTCTGTGACCCCCGACCTCATGGGCCCTTGCTCGTCGGGGGTCTGTGACCCCCGACCTTAGGCGGCGGGTGACACACCCGCCGCGAGCATGGACACACCCGCCGCGAGCGTCTGTGCCCTTGCTCGTCGGGGGTCTGTGACCCCCGACCTCATGGGCCCTTGCTCGTCGGGGGTCTGTGACCCCCGACCTCATGGCGGCGGGTGACACACCCGCCGCGAGCATGGACACACCCGCCGCGAGCATCTGTGCCCTTGCTCGTCGGGGGTCTGTGACCCCCGACCTCATGGCGGCGGTGACACACTCGCCGCGAGCATGGAGCATGAAATCCCGGGCATGGGATGCCGTATAGTATACCCCGGCCCGTCTGTGACAAAAGTCGCAACTACCTGCCCTCCCGCCGGTTTCTAACCGGCGGGAAGGTTCAGGGTCAGTTCACGGACGAACAAGCACCTGCCGGACTTTGCTCAGCAGCTCGTTCAGATCATAGGGCTTGGCCAAAAAGCCCCGGGCGCCGGCCTCGATCATGGCCCGGGCCTGGTCGTCCTCGGCATAGCCGCTGGAGATCAGGACCACTGCGTCGGGGTTGAGTTGCCGCAGGTGGTGGAACACCTCGCGCCCGCTCACCTGGGGCAGGCCCATATCCAGGATCACCAGGTCAATCTCCGGGCCGCGCGCCCGGTATAGTTCCAGGGCCTGGGGGCCATTCTCCGCCAGTAGCACGGTATAGCCGGCGTCCTCCAACGCGCGCTGGAGCAGGTGGCGGATAAAGTCCTCGTCGTCCACCACCAGCACCGTCTCGGCCCCGCCGGTGGGAGCGGCGGC
Organism: Anaerolineae bacterium; assembly: GCA_034435155.1. GTDB lineage: Bacteria > Chloroflexota > JAHJIN01 > JAHJIN01 > JAHJIN01 > DAOTYG01. Next base: position 30,815 of record DAOTYG010000102.1, read on the forward strand.
CGGGATGGGGGGTGGC
>DAOTYG010000103.1:0-16084 GCA_034435155.1 Anaerolineae bacterium
ATGGTCTGCAACAGGGCGGTCTTGCCGGAGCCGGTGGTGCCGGCCACCAGGACGTGGGCCACGTCCGGGCTGCTGAGGCGCAGGCCCAGAACCCGCCCCTCCTCGTCCAGGCCCAGCAGGGCGGTTTCTCGGGGCACTGGCCCGAAGAGCCGCTCGATGGTCCGCAACTGCACGGCCGGGGCGTCCGAACGTGGCAGTTCCAGGACCACCTGACCACCCTGGCGGGTAACCCGGCAGGTTGGGGCATTCAGGGCCAGGGCCAGTTCCTCGCTCAGGTTGACCAGGCGGCTGACGCGCACGCCGGAGGCCGGGTGCAGGTAAAAGCGCACCAGACGCGGCCCGACCGTGCCGCCGGTCACCGGGGCCTGCACGCCATGGCTCCACAGCACCCACTCGATAGTGTCTGCCTGTCGCTCCAGAAGATCACGCATAGCCCTATCCCTGGGTCTCACCGGGTGCGGCTGCCAGCTTCTAGTCTTTTAGAACATATGTTCTAATCCTATTATACTGCCTGACCAGATCTTTGTCAAGGGCATGAGCCTGACATCCGTGCGTAAAATTAAACGCATGAGGGTCCTGTCCCACTCCCCACTTCGTCGCCGCTACGCGATGCGGGGAGAGGGAAAAGAATGTCCCGTAGGGGTTTTTGCAGCGGCTTCGCCGCCGCAAAAACCCTCACAAAGGTTTGGGGCAGGTTCCACGCCACTGGACAACAAAAGCCCCGACTGGCGTCGGGGCTTGGACGTTAAAACGGCAATTCGTTCTCCTCCAGGTCTGGTGGTGGCTCACCCTCTACTTCCGGGGCCTCGGCTGCAGCCTCGCCACGCCCGGCCAGGAAACGCACGTTAAGGGCGTTGATCTCGAAAGAAGCACGTGGCTTGCCATCGTTGCCGGTCCAGACGCGCGGTCCGCCGGTCTCCGGGTCTGGACGCAGGCGTCCTTCCACCAGAACCGGCCGACCTTTGGTCAGGTACTGATTGCAGATCTCCGCTTGTTTACCCCAGGCCGAAACCCGGAACCAGACAGTCTCTTCTTGTTGATTGCCTTCCCGATCCGTCCACCGGCGCGAGGCTGCCACACTAAAGTGGGTCACGGCCTGACCGGTAGGGGTATAGCGCATCTCTGGATCCCGTCCCAAATATCCCGCGATGATGATCTTGTGGTACATTTGCGTCTCCTTTCCTCGGCCTGTTATAGAAACTCGTTCAAGATTTGGTGATGATATTATACAATAAATGAGCGACTTTGTCCAGACTCAGTTAACATCCGTGCGTAATTAAACGCATGAGGGCCCTGCCCCACTCCCCACTTTGCGCCCCTTCGCCGCCGCAAAAACCCCCAGAAGTGGGCCTGGGCCGGGCAGACCGCCGAGGAGCACAAATTTCCATACTATACTCGCCGACCCTGGGGCGTCCAAAAGTATTCGTAACTACCTACCCTCCCGCAGGTTTGGGCGCAATGACCAGCCCAGACGCCCAGATGACCGGCTGCATCGGTTGCCAGCCCCTTTCTAACCTGCGGGAGGGTTCAGGGTAATTCATAATTCTATCTCTACTCCCAGGCCCAACTCGGCAGCCCGGTTCAATACCCGCCGGGCCGCCGCCACGTCCTGCACTGCCACGCCCACGGACTTGAAACAGGTGATCTCATCGGCGCGCTCGCGGCCGGGCCTGCGCCCCAGGACGATCTCGCCCAGCTCGGCGTGGATATGAGACTCAGTGATGAGGCCCTGCTGCAAGGGGATGAGCAGGTCGCCGGCCTCGGCCAGCGACGCCTGTCGCGAGTCAATGACCACCTTCGCGCGGCGGATCGTCTCCGCGTCCACCTCTTGCATCTGAGGGGTATAAGCACCGATGGCGTTGATGTGCGTGCCCGGTCGCACGTCCCGGCCAGCGAAGACCGGCGTGGTCGAGGTGGTGGCCGTGCAGATGACGTCGGCCTGACGCACGGCCTCGGCCGGCGATGCGGCCACGCGGACGTCGGCCGGGATGGGGCCGCCACGCCCGCTCAGCTCGGCGGCGTAGCGGGCTGCCTGGTCTGGGTTGGCGTCGTAGACCAGGGCGCGGGCGATGGGCCGGACGGTGCAGACGGCCTCCAACTGCGTGCGGCCCTGTGTCCCGGCGCCAAAGATGGCCACGACCTCTGCGTCCGGCCGGGCCAGCAGGTCCGTGGCCGCGCCGGAGGCGGCGCCGGTGCGCAGCGCGGTGAGGTATGTGCCGTCCATCAACGCCACCGGCGCGCCGGTCTCACCGTCCACCACTACGACCACTGCGTGGATGGTAGGCAGACCCCGGCCCAGGTTGCGCGGGAACACCGAGACGATCTTGGCCCCCAGATCGCCAGAGCCGGCCAGGTAGGCTGGCATAAAGAGGGTCACGCCTTCGTGCTGGGGGACCGGGAGCTGGGTGCGCAAGGGCACGTTCGCCTCGCCGGCTGAGAGTTGTGCGAAGGCCGTCTTCATCACCTCGATGCACTCGCGCATGGGCAGGGCGCGCTGGACGTCGTTTTTGGAGAGGAGCCGGAGTTTCATCTGCTACACCACGTTATACTCGACGATCTGCTTGCCCTCCTGGAACCGACTCAGGGCCAGAGAGCTGATGTCCAGCGTATGTGCCTGACCGTCCAGGATCTCTTCCGCCAGCAGCAGGCCACAGGCCGGGCCGTGCATAAAGCCGTGGCCGGAGAAGCCCACGATGTTGTAGAATCCGTCCACCTCCGGCACCCGGCCCAGGATGGGATGGGCATCTGGCGTGACCTCATAGAGGCCGGCCCAGCGGCTGCTGATCCCCACTTCCTCCAGGAGCGGCATCCGGGCCATCGCCGCGTCAATATGTTCCAGCTCCCAATCTGGGTCCACGCGCTGGTCAAAGCCCGGCGGCTCATTCGGGTTGGACATGCCGGTGAGGATGGCCGGCCCCTCGCGGTGGAAGTAAAGGCTGCGGGCAAAATCAATGACAAAGGGGAAATCCGGTGGGAGCTGCGGGATCGGCGTGGTGACAAAGATCTGCCGTCGCACCGGGAGCACCGGGATCTCCAGACCGGCCATGGCGCCGATCTGGGCGGCCCAGGGGCCAGCGGCGTTCACCACGGCCGGCGTGGCGATCTCGCCCCGGTTCGTCTGCACGCTGCGCACCCGCCCGCTTTCTACCGTGATGCCGGTGACTTCCACCCCGGTCAGGCATCTGGCCCCCAGCCGCCGTGCCCCGGCGATATAGCCCTGCACCACGCTGTTGGGATCGGCCAGGCCGTCTTGGGGATACCAGGTAGCGGTCAGTACATCCTCCAGGGCCAGCAAGGGCAGACGGGCGCGGACCTCATCGCCGGTCAGCCACTCGGTCATCACGCCCAGCCGATGTTGCAGGGCCATGTTAGCCTGGAAAGCCCGCACATCCTCTTCTCTGGTCAGCAGGAACAGATAGCCGCAATAGCGCCGGTCAATCGCCTGGCCTAACTCTTCATGGAACCGGTCCAGCATGGGCAGGCTGAGGAGCGAGAGCCGGACGTTGATCTCTGTGGCGAACTGGTAGCGGATGCCGCCGGCGCACTTGCCGGTGGACTCCTGCCCAAAGAAGGGATGGCGTTCCAGGAGTATCACGTTCGGGCAGCCCTTCCGGGCCAGGTGATAAGTGGTGCTGGCACCCATCACCCCGCCGCCGATGACCACAACCTCGGCAGTAGATGGTAGATCCATTGTCCCCCCTTACAAGATCCCCACCAGTCATTTTGCTCTCATTGTACTCTGGGCCAGGGGCTTTGTCAATACTGGGGATGCCGGGGGATGGTTCAGAATTGGTTGAAAATTTCTGTACCGCCGGGTCTTTATTGCCCCTCCCCCCTTATAGGCTGCTAAAACGGCTCCTTGGGGAAAGCCTGGATTCAGAGGGCGTGCTGACATCCGTGCATAACTTTTGTCAGGGAAGGAACAAGTTTTTGCGATGGCGAAGCCGCCGCAAAAACCCCTACGAGGTTCCCCTCCCCGAAGGGACATGAAATGGAGAGTGAGGCAGTGCTCTCATGGGTTTAATTTACGCACGGCTGTCAAGCGTGGGCTTGACTTGCCCAGGCGATTCGGATATACTGGATGTGTCAGGCGCTTATCATCTCGTATACTGGAGACAGGATATGCCCCAGCAATTGAGTGCCAGTGCCCGTAAGGTCCAGGAGGCCCTGGCTGCATACGGCCTTGACTGTCGCGTGGTGGAATTACCTGCCAGCACGCGCACTGCCCGGGAAGCGGCCGCGGCCGTGGATTGTCAGGTGGGCCAGATCGTCAAATCGCTGGTCTTTCGCGGCGTGCATACGCAACGCCCGATCCTGGTGGCAGCAAGCGGGCTGAATCGCGTGAATGAGCAGCGGTTGAGCGAGCTGGTCTCTGAGCCGATAGAAAAGGCTGATGCTGATTTCGTGCGGGCGCGTACCGGGTTCGCTATCGGCGGGGTGCCGCCTGTAGGACACGCGGAGCCATTACAGACGTTTATTGACGCTGATCTCTTGCAGTATGACGAGATCTGGGCGGCGGCCGGCACCCCTCATGCCGTGTTCCGGCTTACCCCGGCGGACCTGATCCGGATCACCGGCGGTCAGGTGATCTCGATCACCTGACCTGAGATGGGCGAACCACCTGGTGGGTCGGTTCGGGCTTGCTCGTTACGCGGGTGATGCCCGGCCCGACCCTGTAAGGGGTTGGCCGTCAGGGACCCGGCGCAGCCCAGCCCCATATGGTTGAGCAACCGCTGGCTAAAGGTATTGGGATTAGTACCAAATCCCTATTTCGGGATCGCAGATCACGTCCGATGGTACAAACTTCCTATTGCCATAGAGTGACAGATCGTGTATAATAGTAACGGAGGGTAAGGAGAGCTAACCCTTCCCTATCATCTCAGGAAAGGAGGTAAGCCGCCATGTTGGTTCGCCGTGAGGAAGGGCAGGGTATGGTGGAGTATGCGCTGCTCATCGTGCTGATCTCCATCGCCGCCTTGGTCGTCCTGTTGCTGATCGGCCCGCAGATTCTCACCGCTTTTAGCATGGTCAACAGCGCGCTGGGCAAGGGCCTCACCTAGTCTCGACTCTCGACCATATCCATCCAGCCCATCATCTCAAGCGTTCTTCACAGTTTATCCGAAACGGGGCCTCGTGAGAGGTCCCGTTTCACTTTTTCTCCAGATGGGCCGGGTGCTAAATGAACCTTTTGCCGTCAGGTCAGGTAATCATAATGTTCGCACGAAAATGAAATACGCCGGTATGCTCGCGCGGGGTGTGCCACCTCGCGTTTCCCCCTCGTGCCCACGCTCCGCGTGGGCACGCAGCAGGGATTGGGCAACAGCCAGGCGTTCCTGGCCGCACGACCCGGCGTTTTGCACCCACGCAGAGCGTGGGTGTGAGCAACGGTGGTTTTCCCGCGCTGGCGGCGGGTCACACTCCCGGTGGTCGCCGCGAGCCAGGCCAGGAGGCTCAGTAGATGGAAATTCGTGCTCCTCGGCGGTCTGTGACCGCCGAGCGCGAAGCGGCGGGTCACCCAGTCAGGCCTGGGCCTGGCAGACCCGCTTTGAGCAACTTTTTCCATCTATTGAGGCTATTTAGAGGATGGTGAACTATGCGCATCCGTGCCGGTTGGTTGTCGCTCTTTTGTCTGGGCTGTATGTTGCTCAGCACCGTGTGGTCTATTCAGGAGGCCAAATGGACCCCGGCGTTGGATTCGCTCGTCCCGGTCACATTGGCAGCCCTGATGATGGGCCTGGTGCTAAGTCATCTCCGCTATCCGCGCTGGGTGGCCAACCTGTTGGGCCTATGGGCCGGTGGTGAGTTTATCACCTTCCAGATGGCGGCCATCGTGGCCCCTGGCCCGACCTTCGAACTGCGAGAGCGGCTGCTCCTGGTGGGCTGGCGTCTCCAGCAATGGGGGCTGGCGGTCATCACTGGCGCGTCCAATAGCGATCATCTCATCTTTGTCCTACAACTCTCTGTGTTTCTGTGGCTTATTGCCTTTGTGGCGGCCTGGCTGGTGTTTCATAGCCATCGGCCGTGGTGGGCTATCGCCCTGACCGCGATCCCGCTGCTCATCAACCTCTATTATGCCCGCCATCTTAACCCCAACGGTTTTCTGATCTTTTTCACCGGCAACGCCCTCGTATTGCTGGTCCGGCACAACATCCAGATGCAGGAAGACGCCTGGCTGCGCGCCCGGGTCTCTCGAACGGCCGATGCCCACTGGGACCTGCTGTGGACGGGCGTGACGATCACCCTGTTTTTAGTGACCGCAGCCTGGGTGGTTCCTGGCGCTTCCATCAGCGAGGCGGTGAGCACCGCCTGGGAAAACATGAGCCAGCCCTGGCAGGATTTCCAGATGCACTGGTATCGCCTGTTCTCCGCCCCGGAGGCCGGAGCCGGGACATTGACCCGCTTCGATGGCACATTACGTCTGACTGGGCCGGCCGTCCTGCCGGATACGCGGGCGTTAGAGATACACGCCCCTCGGCCCCATTATTGGCGAGCCGTAGCCCTGGATCACTATGATGGGCAGCAGTGGACGACGACCGCCGCCGTGGAGGTGTTGGTCGAGGAAGGCGATAATGCGATCCGGGATCGCGTTGAGCTGGCCTACCGCCGGCGCGAGGTCATGGTCCAGCGGATCCAACCCCGGCGGCCCTATGGGGGTTTGCTGCTGGCGGGTGGGCAGTGGCTCAAGGCTGACCGCGCGGCCACGATCAAGACTTATGTGGACCCGGCCAGCCCCACCATTGCCGCTGCTGAACTGTCTGATGCAGCCCTCGTTTACGGGCGGTTCCTCCTGTTCCGCAGCAGCGAATATGTGGTCGAGTCATCGTACTCGGTGGCCTATGTGGAGGAATTGCAAGGGGCTGAGACCCAATACCCGCCCTGGATGCGGACGCGATTCCTGCAACTCCCGGCCAGCCTGCCGCAGCGCGTGCGAGATCTGGCCCTGGGGATCACCGCAGACGCGCCGACTCCCTATGACAAGGCTGCGGCCATCGAGCAATACCTGCGCCAGAATTATACCTATGATCTCTTTGTCGGCGAACCGCCGGCGGAGGCCGATGCGGTAGACTATTGCCTGTTCGAGAGTCGGCGGGGATATTGCAGCCACTTTGCCTCGGCCATGACGGTGCTATGCCGGGCCGTGGGGGTCCCGGCACGCCTGGTCACAGGCTATAGCAGCGGCGAGTATGATGAGGAAGAACACCTGTATGTGGTCCTGGAAAGCCATGCCCACGCCTGGGTGGAGGTCTTTTTCCCAGGGTATGGATGGGTTGAGTTTGAGCCTTCGCCGGGGGTGGCGGCCCTGGAACGTCAGCGGCAACCGGTGCCGACCGGCCCCTCCGGCAGCTCCCAACCCGGCGGTGGTGGGGAACCGCCCCCGGAGCGCGAGCTGCGCGGGGTAGAAGAGGTAGAAGTGCCCCCCGATACGACACCCGGCCTGGGACGCGGTTTCTCGTTGGGGTGGGGCGGTTGGTTAAGCCTGCTGATTGGGGTGCTGGTGGCCGTGCTCGCTGGCAGTGCCTGGGCCTGGTGGCGATGGGGCCTGCGCGGGCTGACGTTTGTGGATGCGGTCCACGAGCGAGTACGCCGCCTGGGGCGCTTACTGGGGCTTAAGCAGGCTCCATATCAGACGGACCACGAGTATGCTGCCGTGTTGAGCGACATCGTGCCGGCCGGCCAGCCGGAGATCTCGACCATCACGACGATGGTCGTCCAAAGTCATTTTGGGCGGCACAAACCCGGACCAGAAGACCATGACCGGGTCTGGGCAGCCTGGGAACAGTTACGGATCAAGATGTTGAGCCTGGTATGGCAACGGGTATCCGCCTGGCTGTCGCGCCAGGAGCACTAAGTTTTGTCTGGTTCCAGCCTGGCATGGGGGCAGGGGTATCTCGAACGTCGCGGTTAAAGCGGTGAGGGCACGGACGGGTGCCGGCCCATCCGTGCCCTCGTGCAAAGGAGGAGAGGAGCAGTTGTTCACTGCGCCCCCTATGATACCTCATTTTGTCCGTTCTCGCTGGTCGAATGCTAAACGTTTGCCTGACGCAACCCCTACGTTTACCCTACGATTGCCCTGTGCCAGCCAATGCCTGTGCGATCTGCGCGGCCACGGCGGCGTTATTCAGCAGCAGGGCCACGTTAGCGCGCAATGATTCGCCGCCGGTGAGGTCCTGAACCCGGGCCAGTACAAAGGGGGTGAGCCGGCTGCCGCGCACACTCTGCGTCTCTGCCTCGGCCAGGGCCTGGGAGAGAGCGGCCTCCGCGGCCTGGCCGGCCAATGCCTGCTCCGGCGGCACCGGCACGGTCACGAGCACCCCCTGACCCCCCAGTTCCCAATGCGTCCGCGCGATGGCCGCCGCCTGCGCCGGATCATCCACGCGCGCATCCACCGGCAAACCGCTGTGCGGCGAATAAAAGGCCGGGAACTCGGCGGTGCCGTAGCCCAGGACCGGCACCCCCCACGTCTCCAGATATTCGCGGGTCTTGGGTAAATCGAGCAGGGACTTGGCCCCGGCACAAACTACCAGCACCGGCGTCCGGGCCAGCTCCGGCAGGTCCGCCGACACGTCCCACGTCTCCTCCGCACCCCGGTGCACCCCGCCGATCCCCCCGGTGGCGAAGACGCGAATCCCGGCCTGGTGCGCGATCCACATGGTGGCAGCCACAGTGGTGGCACCATCGGCCCGCTGCGCCACGGCGACGGCCAGGTCCCGGCGGCTCACCTTGCGCACCTCATCACTGCTCGCCAGCCATTCCAGGGCCTCATTGTTCAGGCCCACGCGAATACGGCCGCCCAGGATGGCGATGGTGGCCGGGATGGCCCCGTGCTGGCGTACCGTGGCCTCTATGAGCAGGGCCACCTCCAGGTTCTGGGGCCGGGGCAGCCCGTGGGCGATGAGGGTGGACTCCAGGGCCACTACCGGCAGGCCGGCGCCCAGCGCAGCCTGCACCTCCGGGGCGAGGTGAAGCAGTGTTTCTTCAGGCATGGGATTCAGTTCCCAGAGTGACGAACGACCGCTGACGAATGACCACCGACGGGGGACTGCGGTCAGCGATCTGCTGTCGGCAGTCGGCGGTCAGCGGGCCTACTCGCGGTACAGGGCATCCACGCTCAACTCCCGGCTCACGGCGTCTGGGGAACAAAGGGTGATGGTGGCGGCAGAGACGCCCAGGCGCACCGCTTCGTCCACCGGCAGGTCGTGGAGGAGGCCAAAGACCACGCCGGCGGTGAGGGCGTCGCCGGCCCCGGTGGCATCCACGACCGGGCAGCGGATGGCCGGGATGTGGCCGCTGACCTCCGGTGTGGCATAGACCACGCCGCCGGCCCCCAGGGTGATGAGGGCTACCTGTACGCCGGCCGCCACCATCTGCTGAGCCGCCTGGGCCGCATCGGCCTGGGTGTAGATGTGACAGCCGCACAACACCTCGGCCTCGGCCAGGTTGGGAGCCATGATGGTGCAGCGGTCCAGGTAGCCCTTGAACCGCTCGGCCAGCACCACCGAGGTGGGGTCCACGCAGACCGGCACGTCGTATCGTTGGGCCAGGGAGAAGGCCCGGCGGATGGCTGGCGGGTGCAGGTTGCCATCCAGGACCAGCATTCCAGCACCACGGATGAGACGGCGGTGCGCTGAGATATACTCCGGGGTGATGGCGGCGGCGATACCCATGTCGTCCAGGCCCACGGCCAGCGAGCCGTCCGTGTCCACGATGGCCAGGTAGGTGGCGGTGGGGTATTCGGCCGTGCGGAGCACGTGGCTCAGGTCCACGCCGGCCGCGGCCGTCTGGGCGAGCACCTGCTCGCCAAAGGGGTCCTCGCCCACGGCGGTGAGGAGGGCCGTGGGCACGTCCAGCCGGGCCAGGTTCTCGGCGACGTTGCGACCCACGCCACCGGCGGTGCGGCGCACCGTGCCGGGGTTGGAGGTGGCCGGGACCAGTGGCTCGCGGGTGCGGCCCCGGATGTCCAGGCCGGCGATACCGATGACGACAACGGGGGAGACATTCATGAGCACCTCGGAACCAATCCTCGTTTAGACCGGCTTGAGCACCGCCAGCGCGATCCCCCGGACGCACAGGCTGGGGTCTTTCCTGAACTCGTATATCTCCTGGTATTCTGGATTCGCTGATTTTAGGTAACAGCCCCGATTATCGCGGCAGAACCGCTTGACCAGCGATTCCGTTCCTCCCTCACACCCTCGCTCTACCACCACGATCTGCCAGTGCTCCGCATCGGGTTGACCGTGAACCAGCACCAGATCACCATCGTGAATCCCGGCATCCACCATGCTATTGCCCCTCGCCTGGGTGATAAAATACTTGCCGGTTGCCCTGAGTGTGGGCAGGTGGGCGGCTATCCCCCCCACCGGTTGCGGCAGATATGTCTTACCACCTATCAGTACCTCTCCGGTGGCCGTAAGTTCGATCTGCTCCCAGATTTGCGAGACGTACTGCCACGGAGGGCCGGCCGAGGAAAGCTCCATTCGGGGAATCCAGCGGGCGGTTTCCCAACACTCGTTCAGCACCCGTTCCATCTTTTCACACCACGAACGCCGCTCTTTATAGCCATACCCGATAGGCCGCTGCGCGCAAAGGCTATGAAAGCAGGCATCTGCCATCTGATATTCAGCCTGTACGTCGGCCAATGGTTGTTGGCGCAGGCTGGCGAGGTTGCCCAATATGACGTGCATCACCGCCTCTCCCTGACGGTTCCCCCGACAACGAAAAACCTGGCACGCCTCCTGGTAACAGGCCAGAGTCTGGTCGAGGTCGTTCAGTTCTTGCCGGATGATCCCTTTTACCACCAGGGCCTGCGCTGGCGCATTTGCATCTACCAGTCCATCTATTGCGCCACAATCCTGCTCCGCCCACTTCAAAGCCTCCCCCCATTCTCCCCGCTTGCAGGCTTCTAAAGCCTGCTGGCAAGCCCGCGATAGTTTGCCGGTGGGGCTGGTCAGTTCCAACAACGAGATGATCGTCCGCACAGATTCCTGTTCTTTCATCTGCCATACCCTCCAATCTACGAGACCCGTTTGAATCGGCTCTCCAGCATGTTCAAGGTCTTGACGATGTCATCTGGCAGATAGATGCTACGAGCGGATGCCGTCCGCTTGATCATGTCAATGAAGCTCAAAACGACCAGGTTCTTGGAGATCCGCTGGCCCTGGCGGGCCATCTCGGCGAACAGCCTGGCGGTATCCGTCAACATACTGATGCGGATCTCAGCCCGGGCCTGCATGGCGATCTTGTCGCCCAGGGCTTTGCCCTCCGCGATCGTTTTCGCCTCCTCACGGGCGCGCTCTGCCTGCCAGGTATCTATCCATTGCTGGAGCACCTTGTCTTGTAATTCGATGTCCCCCAGGGCCACACTCAGGATCCGGGCACCCAGCCGGGTGGTAGATTGGCGCAGGCTGTTCTCCAACTCTTTCTGCACGGCCGCCCGGCACTCGGGCTTGATGAGTTCGTCGAGGGTGTAGCGGGCCAGGATGGACCTCAGCGTGCCCTCCGTATCGCCGATCACCACCAGCTTGATCCAGCTCATCACCCGGTCAGGCTCGGTTCGCCAGGCCTCCCGGATCCACTTGCAGGTGGCCGCCTTGAAGATGTCCTCTTCCTTGTCGCCGACCTGGAAGCGCACATCCGCGTTGTACTTGATGGGGATCCCGTCGTGGGTGATCGCGCTCACCTTGAACTCCCACCGTTGCGGGCGCAGGTCAATGATGTCCCAAACCTTCTCAAAGGGGTCCAGGCGGGGCGGGGGCAGCGGAAACGGCGGGACATGGGAGCCACGAAAGACCCGGCTGAGCCGGCCGGCCCGCTCCAGCACCACCGCGCTGTCGTTGTAGAGGACCAGGCCGCACGGCCCGCCGACCCTTCGGACCACGTTGCTGCCCGTAGCGATCCGGCCCTCCTTGATCACCAGGTAGGGGCCGCCAGACATCTGCCCCAGCAGACGGGTGCTCAGGAAGGCCCGGCCTTCCTTGTCCTTTTCCAGCCCATACAGGGAGCGCACGAAGCGGCCGGCTACCTGCCAGCCGATCCATAGCGCGGTCAGGCCGGGGATCATGCCCAGCAAAACTGGGCCGCCCAGGTCGAGGAAAGAGGTGGGCCAGGGCCGGATGCCCAGTTGAAAGGACAGATAGACGGCCCCCAGGCTCAACAAAAACCACAGGCCCACGACGAGCAGGCCCGCCAGGGCGATCTTGACGAAATAGACCAGGGCACGACGGGGATCAAACATAACTTGCCTCTGAGATCGTCTGGGGCTATCGCCCCCGCCGCATACCGGTGAGCAGAGCGTCTTCGGATGGGGCAGGTAGTTGGGCTGGTTCTTCCCCTGGCTCTACCATGGTCAGGGCGTCAATCAACTGAAACACCAGGGCTTCGTCAGAGAGGTGGACGGCTTCTCGCTCCAGGATGCGGGTGAGGGTAACCATCATCTTGAGCTGGGCCTGAGTCCACACCGGGGCTAATTGAAGAATGCGTTCGGCTTTGGTCCGGCCGATCTCGATCTCGATCCGCCGCTGCCAGTTCGCGGCCCAGTTCTTGATCCGCTGTTCCACGATCTTGTCAGGGGGCATGATGTTGCTGATCCCACCCCCCACCATCTCGATGCCGTAGGGTCTCATCGCTTCCCGCACCCGCTCTCGAAAGGTTTTGGCGATCTCGACGCGGGGGTCCCCCGGCGCATGTAGCGCGTTGCAGGTGTAATTCAGGATGATCTCCTTGAGGATCGGCGGCCCAATGATCAGCACCAACTCGTCCCAGGGGGTCTTGGAGATGTCTTCTCTGGCCTGCTTATTTTCGTCGCGTTCCCATTTGTGCTCGATCAGGGTGCGACGAAAAACGGCGTCCAGGACAGCATCTCGATTATAGGGGTACGAATGGCCCAACGTCGGTTGTCGCCCATCGGCGCCGATCCGGTGCGGGAAAAAGGTAAAGATGGTGACCGTGATGCCATCCTGGGTCTCGGCCTTGATCCCCTCGTGGATGCGCAACTGGGGGCGCAGGTCCACCACGGCATACAGGTCCTCGTATTTCTCGGTGAAGCTCAGGCCCGGCGGGACTACCCGCAGGCGGAAGCCGGTGGTGGTTACGGCCACGTGATTGCAGTCATTGAGGATGATGCCCGGCCCGGCCAGGAACTGGCTGAAGGCATTGCCGGGCACGCGGGGGTCTGGTTTCTCCTGCTCCTTGTTCTCCTGAGTCTTCCAGTCCTCGATGACATAGTAAGGGTAGTTTGTGCCCAAGGCGAAGGTGATCAGGCTGCGGAAGGCCTGCCGCCGGTGATGTTCCTGGCGCGCTCGCTCATCGTTCTCCAGGGGGAGGATCAGGCCGGAGAGGAAATAGAGGAACCCCCAGAAGATCAACACCGCCGGCGCGGCGATCAACAGCAAACCCAGGCGTTCAGCGATCCCGTAGCCGATCAGGCAGGTGAGGCAGAACCAGAACCAGACCAGGCTCAGGGGTTTGACCCCCTTGCCGCGCAACACGGCCTTGCTGAATAGCCAGGGGCCCAGGATGCCGACCAGAGCGATGGCGATGAGCAGGCCCAGGGCGCCGGGCCATTCCCTCAGGCCCCCCAGCAGCGCGGGGGGGTAAAAACAAAGAAGGGCTGCCAGTACGGCAAACCCTTCCACGATCAACGCGCCGATCATCTCGGTAAGAAAGTAACCCGCGGCCCCGGCCAGGACGTAGGTCCACACGGCGATCTCCAGGATCGTCATCTCCGGGCGCTCCAGGGCCTGGGGCTGGACCAGGGCCACCGGGAGGAGGCCGAGCAAGGTGAACGCCTCCATGAACAGCGTGATGCCGCCCAGGATCGCCAGGCCCTTGCTCCCCCCGGCGCCCTTGAGCCGACCCAGGGCATAGCCCGCGGCCGCCGCCAGGCCGCACGCCAGCCCCATCTCCACGAGGAGCGTTATCACCATTGCCTCTTGCCCTCGCTGTTCCGAACAGCCAGCCTTTACGCGTGCTTAGATTATATCATCTTTCAGGCGAATGCGCAATACTTCGATGACCACGATTCAGGGCCACGGTAGGGCCTACCCGGTGAAATCCTTTGTTGGACAAAACCGCCTACCCTCCCGCAGGTTTGGGCGCAATGGGTCAGACCAGAGCATGTTTCGGCTTGCATATTAGGATGTCGGATGTTGACAGATGGTGTGGTCTCTGGTATAATTTTAATGAAGCGTAAGAAGGCGCACAGGCATGGCAGCGAACACAATGGCCGGTTGTGCTTTCGGAGTTTCTCAGCGACAGATGTGAGGCGTGGGGAGATGTTTACCACAGATACGGTGGACCGGAAATTGGGCACGGAGGAGCGGGCTGCCCTCGACTAGCGGGTGCTCCAGGCCTATTATGCCCGCCTGAACGGCATTGACGAGAACGTGCGGGACCTGACCAAGTTCTTCTTCGGGATCAACACCCTGGTCATCGGCCTGGTCATCCAGTTCGTCAAGGACGACGTGCAGCAACTTATCCTTGCCATCTTCGGCTACTCTATTTCCGTGGCCATCTACCTGATCACATACAAGTACTTCCTGTCGTGGAAGCTATATGCGCGGGACATGGACGAGCTCGAGGACCGGCTGGACTATGACATCTCGCGCCGGTACGGGGAGCGATTGGCCCAGACCCCCGGCAAGACCGTGCGGGTGACGCTGGTGCGGATGCGGTTCAACTTTCTCTTCGTCTTGTTTTGGCTGGGTGTCATCGCTTACTTTGGGTACAAGCTGTCCTCGATGTATTCCATCGGCTTCTGGGCCACGGCGCTACTATACGTCGTGGCCTTTTTTGTCGTGGCCGCTGCGCCGTGGGTCTACTTCGCCGGGACGTTGCGACCGGGGGTGCTCTGGGCCGTGGTGGGGGCGCTGTGGGCGCGGGAGGTGTGAGCGAAGGTTTGCTTTCCTGGGAGGACGATCATGGCTCTTGAGGATGAGGTAAGAAGTCTGATATCGAGTGAAGTGCTGCCCAAGATCCGTAGGGATCAATGCGTCCTGTTCGTGGGAGCCGGCTTATCCTGCGAAGCCGGTTTGCCCAGCTCGAGCGACCTGGCGAGGAGACTTGGGCGAACGTTGCCGGAAAGGGAAAGACCAGAGCCGTGTACTCTGCGTGAAGTGGCCGAGACATACTTAAGATTCCGCACCAAACAGGAACTCGTGGAGTTCGTCCAGGAAGCCCTGAAACCCATCCGGGGGGAAGATTTGAATACCACCACCTTTCGCCTGATCGCCCACATTCCACACCTCAACAGAATCATCATCACCACCAATTGGGATACCTTGTTGGAAGGGGCCATTCAAGAGGTAACAGGGGCACCTCCAGCAATTGTCGTGGAGGATATTGACGTAGGGGGACTGGCTGGTGCTCAATGCGCTATCTACAAGATCCATGGCTCTGTGGATAGGCCGGGGACTCTTGTGATAACCGAAAGGGACTACCGGCTCAAATATAGGGAGCTATTTGACCCCCGATCGTTGGTCATGGCCCATGTGCGTGCTTTGCTCGCCCGAAACAACATCATCTATGTAGGATATAGCCTGCGCGACGAGCATTTCGAGGAACTCCTGCGGGAAATTCGGTACGCTTTGACGTATCAAAAAACGGGAGAGTTCCTGGGCCGCACCAGCTTCCTGGTTACACCCGAAAAACCCGATCAAGAGACACTTAGACGCTTGAGAGGACTAGATATCAGGTGGATCAACGCTTCGGCACGAGAATTCTTTCAGTTCGTGTTTGCCGAAACAGCCGAGTTTGTCAACCGACAGGAAGAGCTCCAGTTGATTCGGTCGCTGAAGGAACCTTATGTAGAGATACACGGCAGTGCGGGGACCGGCAAGACCAGGCTCTTGCGGGAATTAGCCAACAAATAGTAACTGCCTACCCTCCTGCGAGTAGGGAGACTGGCTGATGGGCAAAGAGGTTGCGCAGTGTCACAAAGACATTCCGCCCCTGCTTGCGACAGGTGGAAATCACCGCCTGCAAGCGGGCATATACCGTTGCTCCGTGCTCGGTACGGAAACAGCCGCTCACCTTTTGCTTGATTTTGGCCGGCCGCAGGTCTCGTTCGGCCTGGTTATTGGTGAACGGC
>DAOTYG010000104.1:0-10578 GCA_034435155.1 Anaerolineae bacterium
GGAGAGGGGGGACAAAGGGGGGTGAGGGGCAATTAAGGCCTTCGGTCACAAAAGTGTCAACCAATTTTGAACCATCCCCAACCGGCGTACCGATCCCCGATCTACCAGTGTACCAATTCCCCGCCTTAGAACGGAGCAAAACCCATCGCGCCACGAAATCGCTCTGCCAAAACGTCGTACTCGCGTTGCAAGGCATTCCGATGGCCCTCTTCCATCCTGACCAGGTCCAGGAACAGTTGGCGGGCTTGCTCGTCGCCGACGGCCGCGGCCGCCTGGCTATAAAAGGTCACGGCATCGTCCTCGATGAGCAGGGCCATGCGCAGGGCCGATAGTTCGGCGGTGTAGGCGCTGACCTCCTGCTGTAAGCGTTCGGGCTGAAAGATGGGCGCGCGCTCGACCGGGGCGGGCCACCCTTCGTGGGCCAGCCAGCCCTCGCCCGCCTGCACCGCCATCAGTTGGGTTTCCAGCCAGCGGCGGTGCTCCACCTCCTCGGCCGCCAGGGAGCGGAAGAGCTTTTGCCCGGCCGGGTCCGCTGTCCGGCCTGCGGCCTGCATATAGAATTCATATCCGTCTATCTCGGTCTGGATCGCCAGGCCGAGGATCGTCTCGATCTTTTCCGTGTCCATATCCTGCTCCGGGGTAAATGCTCAGCTATCAGGTGCGACGCGCTTGATTGGCAAGTTATCTAGCCCTCAAACATGGGCCGTTCCATATCGTCGAACAACCGATGTGGATGCAGCAGGTATTCGTGGGTCTGCTGCAAGATGCGATAGTGCTCGTCCTCTTGCCGGGCCAGGTATTCGTAGACTGCCCGGCCTTCCAGATCGTCCGTGCCATTGGCGGCCGCCTTGTACAGGCGATAACCCTTTTCCTCGAACTGCATGGCCTGTTCCAGCACCTCAGCCGCACTGGCCCGGTCGGCCAGGTCTTCCGCCAGGCCGGGTGTGTCCGGGAAGACACTCTGGGGCTTGTACGAATCCTTCGGGGCCAGGTCCAGGAAACAGGCCCACCGGCCGGTCTCGGCTATGGCCTGGTACTGGGCCTCCAGCAGACGCATGTGCTCCCTCTCATCAGCCGCCAGGCCCTCCAGGGTGGTCCGGGCCAGGGGGTCCACGGCCTGGGCCGCGGCGTCCCGATAGAACGCCTGACCGCGTTTTTCCATCTCGATGGCCCCCGCCAGGGCAGTCAGGGCCTGGCTACAACTCTCGTCTACCATGTTCTTTCTCCTTTACATATCGGTCTGGAAATAGGCTTCGTATTCCTGCCGCAACCGCTCCTGGTGTTTGACTTCCTCACCGGCCAGGTACTCGAACAGCTTTTGGGTAGCCTCATCCTCGGCCAGGGCTGCCAGTTGCTTGTAGAGCACCTGAGAGGCTATCTCTCGTTCGATGGCCAGCCGCCACCCGTCCTGTAACCGCAACACGCTTTCAGCCATGAGTTCCTCCTTTCAGGCTGCTGGAAGCCGGAGATCAGCAACGAGCAACCAGTAACGAATCATGCCACCTCGCGCCAGCCGTCATAGCGGTCCCACACCGGATCGGATGTCAGTTGCTCCAGGTCGGCTTCAAGGGCGCCCCGGTGGCCGGCCTCCTCGTTTGCCAGCCGGCGGAAGAGGGCCTTGGTCTCCAGGTTAGTGCTGCGTTGGGCGGCCAGATCATACAACTCGTAGGATTCCCGTTCCTTCTCAATGGCCAGGCGCAACACGTCCTGGGCGTTCAGCTTCTCGAGCGGGGCAGCCAGGGCTGTGAGGACCTGGCGCATAAAGGCCGGCAAGTCATCCGGGACGCGGGCGCTGATCAGGTTGCCATCGCGCACGGCTTCGGCATCCACGTAAGTGGCTCCGGCATTGATCAGGTCGTCCTTGAGGGCGATGACGGCCGCCACCCGACGTCCGCGCACCACCCCGGCCGAGATGAGCACGTGGGGGCCGTGGCAGATGGCCGCCACGACCTTGCCGGCGTCATCCAGGGCTTTGACCAGGCCGGTGATGGCCGCATATCGCCGCAGCCGGTCTGGGGCCCAGCCGCCGGGCACGACCACGCCGTCAAAGTCGGCCGGATTGGCCTCAGCGGCAGCCAGGGTGGCCTCCACCGGGTAGCCGTGTTTGCTGTGGTACGTGCCAGTCCGTGGCCCAATCACCACCACCTCCGCGCCGGCCTCGCGCAGCCGATAGAGGGGATACCATAGCTCCTGGTCCTCATAATCGTTCTCCACCAGAATCGCGATTCGCTTGCCAACCAGGGTTTTCATGCTCGCTCCTTTCGTATTGGACTTTGGACCACTGGTCGCACACTATAAGGAGTAGAGGCTTTAGCCGGTCGTGACCACAAGAATATGGCCCGCCTGAAGGCTCGATTCCAGAATTGTCCAAAGTCTAGTTCGTAAGATTTTCCCACCCAGCCCGGCCTGGGCCGGGGGCCGGACTGGGTGGGCCTGGCAGACTCGCCTGGAGCAATTTTTCCATATACAGTATAGCACACGTATTCAACAGTAGCAAGGATTGACATCCGTGCGTAATTAGATGCACACTCCCCACTTCGCGTCCCTTCACCGCTACGCGATGCGGAGAGGGGAAAGAATGCCTGGTAGGGTTTTTTGCGGCGGCTTCGCCGCCGCAAAAAAACCAGAAAGGCTTTCTCCCCCCTTGTTCCCTGACAGAAGTTATGCACAGATGTCAGGCAAGGAAGAACCTTCGTCAGCACTGCACCGGTATTACACGTTCCAGCGCGATCTCGGATGTGGTGACCTGGCAGGTGTAGGCCAGAAGCCGGACGCCAGCCCCGGCGGCCGCGCGCAAGGCCGCCCCGAAGGCCGGGTCAATATCGTCAGCCGGGCTGACGCTGTCCACGTCTTCGCGTTGGGCGATAAAGAGCAGCGCCGCGTCATAACCGGCAGCGCGAGCCTGGGTCAACTCGCGCAGGTGCCGGGTGCCCCGGGCCGTCACCGCATCCGGGAAGTAGCCGCGCCGGTCGCGGGCCAGGGTGACGGACTTGACCTCCACCAGGCAATCTCCTCCTGGCCCCCGCCCTCGAAAGTCCAGGCGGCTCTGCCCATAACCTGCTTCGGCTTCCCAGTCGGTGTAAGCGGTCAACTCCGGGATGGCCTGGGCCGCCAGAGCCGCCACGACCAGCCGGTTGGGATAGCGCGTGTCCACGGAGACCAGGTGCCCGTTTTGGTGCACCAGGACCAGATCGTGGGCGGTCTTGCGGTTCGCGCCATTTCGTTCGGCCAGCCAGACCGCCGCGCCGGGGACCAACAGGCCGGTCAGGCGTCCCGGGTCCGCCAGATGCGCCGGCACGAGCTTCCCATCCGCCAGCCGGACCGTGGTCAGGAAGCGATTGGGACGCGCCAGGAATGTGGCCGCCACCAGGGGACCGTCAATGGGCGTCGCCGGCCTCATGCTCCCCCTCCAGGGCCACTACCGGCTCGCCACAGCGCTGGCACCTGGGACAATAGCCATAGAACTCCAGCCGGTGGTCCGTCACCCGGTAGCCCTCTTGTTCGACCTGTTGACTCAGACTATCCTGCCACGGCAAGGACACGTCATAGACAGCCCCACAGCCCAGGCAGGCCAGGTGATAGTGCCGGGACAGATTGCCATCATAACGCCGGAACCGGCCATAGCGCAACACCCGAATGAGACCCTGATCCTCCAGGATGCTCAGGTTGCGATACACCGTGCCCAGGCTGACGTTGGCGATCCGCTGGCGCACCTGTTCATAGATCCAGGAGGCTTCTGGATGCTCGTCTGTGTGCTGCAAGACGTCCAGGATCGCCTGGCGTTGCCGCGTCAACCGCCGCCCCCTGGCGTGCAAAGTGTGCTCCAGGTCTTCCATCGCGCTTCTTGCTTTATCAATACTAGTATTTATTATTGATATTATACCCTATAGTTCTCAGGTTGTCAAGGGGCTGAAAGCATCAGGGCACTGCCCCATTCTCCACTTCGCATCCCTTCGCTGCCACGCGGTGCGGGGAGGGGAAAGGATGCCTGGTAGGGGGTTTTTGCGGCGGCTTCACCGCCGCAAAAACCCCCAAAGCGATCTTCCCCGCTTGCGGGGGAGAAGGGAGCCAGGGAAGAGGAGCGGGATGCCCGGCTGACACGGTAAATACCATATAGTTTGGAACCCTGTGCGGGAAGGTGATCTCGTTGCCAATTATGTGCGCCTGTGCTATAATAACATCCCAGGAGGAGCTTATGGAACAACAGCGATCGCGCGGTGGTATACCGAGGGGCGTGCTCATCGCCCTGGTAGTATTTGCCTTCCTGATCATCCTGGGTCTGGCCCTCTGGATCTATGCGTCGGTTCAGGTTTACCCGATCCAGGGGTTGGCGACGTTGCGGGACGTGGCTATCGTGATCCTGGCCCTGGAGTCCATCCTGGTCACGTTCATGATGTTGGTCATCGTGATCCTGCTTTGGGACCTGCTTGCCGTCGTCCAGCGGGACCTGATCCCACTCCTGCGTTCGACCCTGGAATCGGCCGAGGAGACAGCCCAGACGGTGCAAGGGACCACCACTTTTGTCAGCGAGTATTTTATCGCGCCGCTGATCAAGCTGGCGAGTACTCTTGCCGGTGTCCAGGCCCTGTTGCGTGCCCTGCTGAATCGCTTCTCCGGCCGGGGCTGATCACGTGCTCCGGCGTTGCCTTTCCGCCCGGCGAGGCCCGGAAACTGCCGGTCGTTCTGTATTTCAAGCGGCCAACCATTCCCCGGCCGCTTTTGTGTTCTCGCTCCCTGTTACCCTGTTCAAGCGGTTTAACCGATTCTCATTGCTCAAGGAGGAGCAAGTTTATGAAGGAGCATATGGATACGCAGCAGTATATCGCCATCGAAGACCGCTATGGCGCACACAACTATCACCCGCTGGACGTGGTCATCGCCCGGGCCGAGGGCATCTGGGTCTATGACGTGGAGGGCAAACGCTACCTGGACTTTCTCAGCGCGTACTCGGCCGTGAACCAGGGGCACCGTCACCCGCGCATCGTCCAGGCCCTCAAGGACCAGGCCGATAAGGTGACGTTGACCTCACGGGCCTTTCGCAACGATCAGTTGGGTCTGCTTTGTAAAGAGCTGTGCGAGCTGACCGGCTATGAGAAAGCCCTGCCCATGAACTCGGGCACGGAGGCCATCGAGACGGCACTCAAGGCGGCCCGCAAATGGGGCTATCGGATCAAGGGTGTGCCGGCCGGGCAGGCCGAGATCATCGCCTGCACCGGCAACTTTCACGGCCGCAGCATCGCCGTGATCTCGTTCTCCACAGAGCCGCTCTACCGCGATGACTATGGGCCGTTCACGCCAGGCTTTCAAGTGATACCTTACGGCGACGCTGACGCGCTGGCAGCGGCCATCACCCCGCACACCGTGGCTTTTTTGGTGGAACCCATCCAGGGTGAGAGCGGCGTCCGCATCCCGCCAGACGGCTACCTGCGCCGGGCGGCGGCCATCTGCCGGGAACACAACGTGCTCCTCATGACCGACGAGATCCAGAGCGGCCTGGGCCGGGCCGGCAAGCTCTTCGCCTGCGAGTGGGAAGACGTGCGCCCGGACGTGATGATCATCGGCAAGGCGTTGAGCGGCGGCGTGTACCCGGCCTCGGCCGTGCTATCCTCGGCCGAGGTGCTGGGGGTGTTCGAGCCGGGTTCCCACGGCAGCACCTTTGGCGGGAACCCCCTGGCCTGCGCCGTGGCCCGCGAGGCCCTGCGCGTCTTGCTGGAGGAGGGCCTCATCGAGAACTCGGCGCGACTGGGGGCATATTTCCTGGCCCGGCTGCGCACGATCAAAAGCCCCCACATCAAGGAGGTGCGCGGTCGTGGCCTGTTCATCGGCGTGGAACTGTGGCCGGCGGCCGGCGGGGCCAGACGCTTCTGCGAGGCCCTGGCCGAACGTGGCCTGCTGTGCAAGGAGACCCACGAGCACGTGATCCGCTTTGCCCCCCCGCTGGTGATCACCCAGGAAGACCTGGACTGGGCCTTCGAGCACGTGCGGGAAGTGCTGACTAGGGCGTAAAACGTAATGGTGCCAATCGCCACTTCTGACGTTTGACGTTTGACGCATGACGAATCTACAGCCTCGGAGAGACAACGATGACCACTGAGCTACCACCCCACCTGGCCCGGCTCCGTGAGGTATTGCCGACCATCGTGGGTGACATGGAGCGCCACGTGCCCTATGCCTCGGCCCTGGCCATGCAGTCGGCCGGCACGACGGTGCGGGTCAATCACCGCGAGCAAGAGGTCTCGCAAGCAGAACCCAGCCAGGGCGTGGTGCTGACCGCTTTTAATGGCGCGTACCTGGAGGAGCTGGCCCTGGGGACGCTGGACCCGGACCAGATCGCTCACCAGGCTCACGCTTTCGCCGCCGCCGTGGGCTCCCGGGTCGTGGATGAGGGAGTACAGATCGAGCCGGGCGCGCCATTGACGGCCCACTATGCCACCTCCTGCCAGCAGCCCCCGGCCGACGTGCCGCTGGCGACCCGCTTCGACCATTGCCGTGACCTCCACGCCCGCCTGGCCGGGGGCGATGAGCGCATCGTCAACGCCACCGTCAACTATGGCGACCGCACCGAGTACAAGGTCTTTGCCAACCGCACCCGCTGCCTGAGCCAGGCCATCGTCCGCATCCGTTTGACGTTGGTCGTCTTTATGGCCCAAAATGGTCGCACTGAGTATAGCTGGATCACCAAAGATGGCACGACCGGCTTTGAGCGGACGGCGGTCGCCGAGGCCGAGATCGCGGAGTTGTGGGATACGGTGCGGATGCTCCTCACGGCCGGGCGCATCGAGCCGGGCCTGTACGACGTGGTCACCGGCCCCCGCATGACCGGTATCATCGCCCATGAGGCCTTTGGTCACGGCGTGGAGCTGGACATGTTCCTCAAGGGCCGGGCCAGGTCACAGGAATACCTGGGCAAGCCGGTCGCCTCGCCCCTGGTGACGATGGTGGACGACCCCACCGTGCCTGGGGCCTACGGTTCATACTTTTTCGACGACGAAGGGCAGCTCGCCGCGCCCACGGTCATCATCGCCGATGGCGTCTTCCAGCGCGGCCTCTCCGACCTCACCGCCGCCACCCGGCTCCACGTGCCCCGTTCGGCCAACGGCCGCCGTGAGAGCTTTGCCCGCAAGGTCTATGCCCGCATGTCCAATACCTTCTTCCGGCCCGGCGACGCCGACCCGGCCGAGATGATCCGGGGCCTGGAATACGGCTTTTACCTGCCCGAGGCCTCCAGCGGCATGGAAGACCCCAAGGGCTGGGGGATGCAGGTGACGTGCCCATACGCCCGCGAGGTACGCCATGGCGAGTTCACCGGCCGGGTCTTGGCCCCCGTGGCGGTCACCGGCTATGTGCCGGAGCTGCTCCAGAGCGTGACCGCCGTGGGCCATGACCTCCAGTTGGACGGCGGCAACTGCGGCAAGGGCGAAAAAGAGTTCGTGCCGGTCTCCTCTGGCGGCCCGCATCTGCGGATGAAAGCGAGGTTGAGCTGATGACTGAGAGAGACGGGGGGCTGGAGTTTTTGGAGCAGGTAACGGCCCGGCTGGCCCAGACCGTCGGCATGGACGACTGGCTGGCCCGCCAGGTGGAGATGACCGAGCATCAGTTCTACCTCATCGGCGACTCGCCGGAGAGCGTGCGCACCGTCCACACCACCAGGCTGGAGGTCACGGTCTATAACGACCACCCGCCGCGCCGGGCCACAGGGGAGCCGGTGCGCGGCTCGGCGCAGGTCACGTTCCTGCCGGCTGACCGGCCGGACCTGGAGGCCCGGCTGCGCGACACCGTGTTCATGGCCTCGTTGGCGGACAACCCCCGGTTTTCGCTCCCCGGCCCGGCCGAGATGCCGGCCGTGGAGACGGCCGACCCGGCCCTCCTGGCCGACCCGTCGGAGACGCTGCACCAGGTGGAAACTGCCCTCCAGCGCGCCGTCGCCGCCGAATCTGGCGTGCGCCTGAGCAGCGCGGAGGTATTTATCCGGGAGCGGCGCATAACCCTGCGCAACAGCCGGGGGGCGGCCGGCCTCCACCACGGCACGAACCTGGTCCTGGACCTGGTGCTCATGGCCGGGGCCGGCCCTGCTGAGGCCGAACGCCACGTCGCGGTCCGGCGCCGCCGCCGGGCCGATCTGGACATCGAGGCGTTGGTGGCGCGCTACGCGCAGCAGGCCCGCGACAGCTTGCGTGCCGTCTGGCCCCAGGGGCGCACCGGGCCGGTGGTCATCAGCGGCGAGGCCCTGCGCGAGCTGTTCCTCCCCCTGCTGCTCCACACCGGAGCCCAGTTCCACTACCAACGGTTGTCCTCGCTGCGCATCGGCGAGCCGGTCTTTCGCGGCCCCTTGCAGGGCGAGGCCCTCACCTTCGTCAGCGATGGGCTGCTGCCCTACGGCTCACGCACCGCGCCCTTTGACGATGACGGCGTACCCCGGCAGACCACGGTCCTGGTCCAGGATGGCATCTTGCAGTCGCTCTGGGCCGAACATCGCTACGCCGAATACCTGAATATCCCGGCCACCGGCTCGTTCGCCAACGTCCGACTGGCGCCCGGCGCCACACCAATGGCCGATTTGCTGGCCGGCGACGACGTGACCCACGTGGTCTCGTTCTCCTGGCTGAACCCGGACCCCATCACCGGCAAGTTCGCCGGCGAGATCCGCCTGGCCTACCAGCGGCGCAACCACGAGTGGACGCCGGTCAAGGGCGGGGCCGTCAGCGGCGACGTGTTCGCGGCCCTGGCCCACGCCCATTTCTCCGCCGAGACCCAGTTCCTGGGCGACTATCTGGGGCCGGAGGCCATCCGCTTCGAGGAACTGGTGGTGGCCGGGGAATAAACCTCGACCGCTGACCGCGGACGACAGATCGCCAGGCATAACGACGGTCGGCGGTCAGTGGTCTTGTTCATAAAACACTTGGAGGTGACATGTTCCACAAGACGATGAAGACCATCCAGGAGCACGTCTCCGGCGCGGCGGCCTGGCGCGAGGTACAGGCCATCACCCAATACCATCGCATCCAGGCCAGCCCGGGCTATCGCGCCGCCGCCGAATATTGCGCCGGGGTCTTGCGCGCCGCCGGCCTGGCCGTGCAGGTACACCGCTTCCCGGCCAACTACCAGACCCAATACTGGTCGGCCCTCATGTTCCAGGAATGGGATTGCCGCGCCGCCACACTCCATGTCATTGCCCCAGACAAGGCCAAAGGCAAACTGGCCGACTACCGGGACTGCAAGATCGCCGTGATCCAGCGCAGCATCTCCACGCCGCCGGAGGGCGTCGAGGCCGAGGTAGTCGTGCTGGACAGCGTTAACCGGGCCGATTACGAAGGTTTGGACCTGGCCGGTAAGGTCATCCTCACCAGCGAGGACGTCAGCCGCATCTATGAGTTGGCCGTCGAGCAACGGGGGGCCGTGGGCATCATCTTTGACGGGATGCGCCCGTCACCGCCGGTGCGGGACCGTCTGACCATCCCGGACGCCCTCCAGTACACCTCGTTCTGGTGGGAGCCGGAAGACAAACCGTGCTGGGGCTTTGTGCTGTCACCCCGGGCTGGTGACAGGCTGCGCGCTATCCTGCGTGGCCCGGAGCCGGTGCGGGTGCGCGCCCACGTGGACGCCCGGCTCTACGACGGCACCATCGAGGTGGTGGACGCCTTTATCCCCGGCCAGACGGACGAGGAAGTATTGCTGGTGGCGCACCTCTGCCACCCGGAGCCATCAGCCAACGACAACGCCTCCGGTTCCGCCGCCTTGCTGGAGACGGCCCGTGTGCTGCGGCGACTTTACTACGACGGTACCCTCCCTCCACCGCGTCGGGGCCTGCGCTTCCTTCTGGTACCCGAGATGGCCGGCACCTACGCTTACCTGGCTACCCACGAGGACCGCATCCCCCGCATCGTGGCCGCCCTGAACCTGGACATGGTGGGCCAGGACCAGGACCAGTGCAAGAGCGTGCTGCTGGTGGAACAGCCACCCCAGGCCGCGCCCAACTTTGCCGGCGACCTGGCGGCTGCCATCATGGAGGCCCTCGCCACCGGCGCCCAGACCCACAGTGGCCTGGGCGGGTATGCCCTCTTCCGCCACGCCTTATCCCCTTTCAGCGGCGGCAGTGACCACTATATCCTGGGCGATCCCACCGTGGGCGTGCCGTGTCCCATGCTCATCCAGTGGCCCGACGTGTTCTATCATACCAGCCAGGATACGCCGGACAAGACGGACCCGGCGGCCCTGGCCCGCGCCGCCACCATCGCCGCAACATACCTGGACTTTCTGGCCCACGCCGGCCGGCCCGAAGCGCAGTGGCTGGGCCACGAGATGCTGGCCCGCTTCAAGGGCCGGCTGGCCCGGCTGGGCCAGGATCAGATGACGGCGGCGTTGGAAGGGTCGCCGGGTCGCGTGGCGGTGACGCGCCTGCTGGACTACCAGACCGACCGCCTGGCCGTGGCCCTGGCGACGTTGGGCCGGTTGACCCCAGAGACCGATTTTGTGAACGACCTGGCAGCCGAAGCCCGGCGAGCCAAGCCCAGGCTTGATTGGGTGGCCGCCGCCGAGGGCGCCCGGCTCCCCATCGGGACACCGGCCCCGCCTCCCGCC
>DAOTYG010000105.1:0-2078 GCA_034435155.1 Anaerolineae bacterium
GCAACAAGTAGAGGCGCTTCTGGAACGTTACTTTTTCGAGTAGGGAGCAGGTGGCTATGGAGCGTATCATTGTCACCGTCCAACGCCGCGGTGAAAGCCAGGAGTGCGACCTGGAGTTGCCGGCCGATCTGAGCGCCGAAGCGCTTGTCCGCGAACTCTCCCTGGCATGGGGCTGGAGAGAGAGCTATGAGGTCTATGCTCAACCACCTGATCGCCTCCTGGCTCCCCACGAAACCCTTGCCCAGGCCAGGGTATGGGACGGTGCCCGGCTGATTCTCCACCCATCTGGCATGGGACGGTCAGCTCCGCAAGGAGCCGTCTCCCCGCCTCAGGCCTCTTCTGCCCCATCGCCTCCAGGGGGGCCGGTCAAAGGCTGGCGCCCGTTGGGGGTGACCGTTGGGCAGCCCTCCGTAGAGCCAGAACCGCCCCCCTCTTCCGGCGGCTATACCTGGAAGCGCGTGGACGAAGATTGAATTGCAGAAGGGAGGTGATCGTCGGAAGCATTGATTAGCGTCTTTCCAGGAAAGGGTCCCACATTTTCATTTGACAGGAGGATACTATGGCACGGATCAAAATCACCCCAGAGCAGGTGCGGCAGGTTGCTTCGCAGTTTGCCCAATCCGCTTCGCAGAGCGAGGAGATGGTGGCGCGCCTGACCAACGCCATCAACTCGATGCAGCCCGAATGGGAAGGCATGACTTCGCAGCGCTTCTACAGCGACTTTCAGCAATGGAGCGTCCAGATGAAGCAATTCACCGAGCTGCTCAAGAGCATCAACACCCAACTGAACCAGATTGCTGACCGCTTCGCTGCTGCCGACCAACAATAACGTTCACGAGCAGGGGGCCCTCATCCGGTGGGGGCCCCCCCACCCTGGACAAGTTGTAACCAAAGACAGGTTTTTGGACTTTGGACAATGGCTTATACACCACAAGGAGTAGAGGCTTCAGCCGGTTCTGGACACTACATATAGGCCACCCGGTAGGAGTTGCGCAGTTACCCGGCAGGCTTACTACAAAGGCACCAAGACACAAAGAATGACCAGAAAATCTTTGTGCCTTGGTGGTGGATTCCTTGTCCAGGGTGCAAGGATTTCACCTGTAACGGACTGGATCGCTATGCGCATCCTGGTTGTTCCTGAAACATTGCGCGCCCGGGCCATTCAACTGCGCCAGGCGGCCATAGAGCTGGAAGAGCTCCAGCAGCAGGTGCAACGCGCCTGGGCCGGGCTGGACTGGGAGGTACGCGGCCAGGCGCAGGTGGAGGTGCTCTTTACCCAGGCGCGGCGTCAGGCGTTGGCGTTGCAGGAAGAGGCAGAACGGCTGGCGCGCTTCCTGCTGGAACGCGCGGCTGCCTTTGAAGAGGCCGATGCAGCGGGCAGCGCCTCCCTGGCGCAGACAGCGGCCGCCTTCCATGCCCTGAGCACCACAGCCGGAATGGCGCTGCCTCTCACCACGACCTTCCCGACAGCACGGGCGGAGGGTTATGCCCGCCTGGGCGCACTTTTGCCGGGGGTGCCGCCGGCGCCGCTCATCCGCCTGACGCGCGTCCCCATCGAGGCCGAGGAGCGCCGCGCGCTGCTGGATTTCGGCGCCGATTTCCTGGTCTCCAAAATCGAACCGCTCGGCCTGCTGAAAGACCTGTTGGACGTGACCCAAATCCCGCGCTGGAACGAGCAGGTCAACCAGGCGGTAGCTGCCTGGGAGCAGGCGCGGCGGCAGTTCGGCGCGCAATCCCCCCAGGCGCAGGCCGCTTACGGCCATTATTTCGAAACGCTCCTGTTCAAAATGCCCTTTTTCGGCACGCCTGCCAGAGCCGGCATGGCCCTGTTAAAGATCCTCGGCCGGGCCAACCCGGTGGAGTGACGAGTTTGTGAACTGCAAAAAGCCCAACTTACCACGAAGGCACTAAGACACAAAGGGTATATTAAAAAACGAGGTGCCCCATGCCCTTCCGTCCCAACGTCCGTGACGAACTGCTCATCAACGGCGAGCGCTACCGCATCGCCGAGCACCCCGCCGCGCCCGGCATGCCGCACGGGCAGGAGGGCCGGGCGGGGATTGTGTATTGCCTGGAGG
>DAOTYG010000106.1:0-6743 GCA_034435155.1 Anaerolineae bacterium
GGCCTACGCCGCCCCACCGCCGCCACCGGCCTATGTTCCTCCTCCCGCCCCGGCCCCGACGAAGAAGAAGGGCAGGGGTATGGGTGGCTGGTGTAGCTGCCTGATCGTGTTGGGCATTATCCTGGTCGCCCTGGTTATCCTGGCGGTAGCCGGATACCTCTTTGCCGTGCTGTTCGCCTTGGTGCCCGACACCTTTGGCATCCTGCCTATGTTGGGATTGCAGCCGGGCCAGCTATTCTGAGGCACAACTGCCTGCCCCGGCAGGTTAGAACCTCCAACCTGCGGGGCAGGTGCGAGTTACTCTTACTCAGAAACCCGTTCCCTGGGAAGGGAACGGGTTTCTCTGCTCACGGGAGTGGGGTGGTCTCGTCCACCAATCGTCCCCGCAGGGACCACGGGCCGGCGTGCTCTATCGTCACCTGAGCCAATCGGCCTGACCAGGCGGCTTTATCCGCAAAGAACACGATCTTGTCCGTCCGCGTGCGGCCTCGCCATTGGCCCTGGTGTTGTCCGTCCACCAAAACCTCAACAGTGCGGCCCAGATAGGTGGCATTGATCTCTTGGGCGATACGAGTCTGTAGCTCTTCCACCGCCTGACGGCGGCGCTCCTTCTCCGCCGGGGAGACGTCGTCCGGCAGCCGGGCAGCCACGGTGCCGGGCCGGGGTGAGTAGGCGGCCACGTGCACCTGGTCAAAGCGCAGCTCGGTCAGCAGGTCACAGGTGTGCTGGAACTGGGCAACCGTCTCGCCGGGAAAGCCCACGACCACATCGGTGGTGAGGGCCAGATGCGGGAGACGCGCTCTCATCCGGGCCACCAGGTCCCGATATTGAGCCACTGTGTAGCCGCGCCGCATGGCCTGAAGGATCGCGTCGTCGCCGGCCTGAACCGGCAGGTTGATCGCCTGGCAGACCTTGGGCAGCGTGGCCACTGTTTCGATGAGCTTATCACTCATGTCCTTGGGATGCGAGGTGAGGAACCGGATGCGCCACAAGCCCGCGATGGGCTGAAGCCGGGTCAGCAGATCAGCCAGGTCTGGCCGGTCTGGCAGGTCCCGGCCGTAAGAATCCACGTTCTGCCCCAGGAGCGTCACCTCACGCACGCCCTGGGCCACGAGCGACTCCACCTCGCAAACGATCTCGTCCAGGGGCCGACTCCGTTCCCGACCCCGACGATACGGTACGATACAGTAGGAACAGAAATTGTTGCAACCATAGATGATGGGGACGTAGGCAGTGACGGCCGGCCCACCGGGCCGGGAAAGCCAGGTCGGGTGTTGTAAAGCGTGGACACTGGCGTTGGCCCCTCCGCCGGGCACCAGGGCCATAAAGTCGGCCAGTTCTTCTACAGTGAAAAACGCGCTGACGTGAGGGAATCGTCGGGCCAGAGCTGGCCGATCCCCGCTCACGAAACAGCCCATCACGCCGATGAACACCTGAGGCCGGCGACGTTTTAACCCCTTCAGGCTATTCAACCGGCCGATCACCCGGCGTTCCGCGCTCTCTCGTACCACGCAGGTGTTCAGGACTACCACATCGGCCTGTTCTAAAGCCGGTGCCGGCCGGTAGCCCCGGGCCTCCAGAGCCGTGGCCAGACGCGCCGAATCGGCTTTGTTCATCTGACAACCGATGGTCCAGATGGCATAGGTGGGCATGGTGACGGCGATTTTCTCCCCCTCCCCGCCCACAGCGTAGGAGACCGGCGGGTAGGACCAGTGAGTTTCCGAATGCTCCCGGTGTGACAATTATATCACGCCCCACGCCGGAGGACAACGTTCCGTAACTGACATCCGTGCATAACTTCTGTAGGGAGGGAACAAGGAAAGCCTTTCTGGGGGTTTTTGCGGCGGCTTCGCCGCCGCAAAAACCCCCACCAGGCATTCTTTTCCCTCCCCGATGGGACGCGAAATATTTGCACTTTGGACAACGGGTCGCACACCACAAGGAGTAGAGGCTTTAGCCGGTCGTGACCATAAGATATGGCCCGCCTGAAGGCTCGACTCCAGAATTGTCCAAAATCCGAGGATGTGGTAATATATACGCCGTGGAGGTCAACGGAATGTGCGTTCTCAACCTTTAGTGGCTGGGGCTTTGTTCGCCCTTTTATTGGCCGCCTATCTGCTGGCATATAGCGGAGAGGTGCAATCCAGCGACGAGCTATCCATGTTCTGCGTGACCCGCAGCCTGGCGACCCAGATCACCAGCAACACGGATGCCATCCGCTGGATGGGATTGCAGCAGGGGGCCTATGGTCCCGACGGTCACCTGTACGCCAAGTACGGCCTGGGGACTTCGCTGATAGCAACGCCGCTGTATATCGCATCCCAGACCCTGGCCCTGGGCGCCGTCCAGATGACCTGGCTCCTGAATGCAGTCCTTACGGCCATGACCGGGGTGCTGGTGTTCTTGAGCGCGCGCAGCCTGGGGTATCGGGATGGTGTAGCCCTGGTGACTGCCCTGCTATACGGGCTATGTACCCCGGCGGCTGTGTATAGTCAGTCCTTCTTCAGCGAGCCACTGGCGGCCGGGGGGTTGTTGGCGGCCGGCTATTTCCTGTTGCAGTTCCGCCATCGCCGCCGGGCCGTGGTTGCGGTTGCGACCGGCACAGCATTGTGGCTGGCTCTCCTGGCGCGTATCTCCAACCTCATCGTCGTGCCGATCTTGGGCCTGTATCTTCTGACCCAATGTGGACCGCCCCATCTGGCTGGTCGTTCTGGGCGCGGGGAGGACACTCCTGACCGCTGGTGGCGTTGGCTGGTCCGGGCCTGGGGACCCGGCCTGGCCTTCGTCGTTCCTCTGGCCCTGGGCGCGTTGGTCGTGGCCGGGTATAACTGGCTGCGCTATGGTCACCCCTTCCAGACCGGCTATCATCCCCTGGAGACGTTTTCCACACCGTTCCTCACTGGCCTGGTGGGTTTGTTATTCAGCCCGGGCAAGGGTCTGTTTCTCTATGCACCCGTCCTGGTGCTGGCAGTGTTGACATGCCCAACTTTTTTCCGGCATCACCGGGCAGAGGCGCTGATAGTGGGCGGGGTGTTGGCGGCTCATCTGCTGTTATATTCCCCCTGGTTCGTCTGGCACGGGGGGCATTGTTGGGGACCACGCTTTCTGGTGCCGACGTTGCCCTTTTTGGCGTTGGCCCTGGCCCCGGCTGTGGCCTGGGCTACCCGGTCCCGGTGGGGCCTGGCCTTGCTGAGCGCGTTGGCCCTGCTAAGCGGAACGGTGCAGGCCCTGGGCCTGGCCGTGAGCTTTGACCGCTTCTTTGAGACCATGGATAGCCTGGGGTTTCCCCTCTACGACCAGCGATTGTTCTTTGATCCGGCTTATTCGCCCCTCATCTGGCAGGTGCGGTTCTTGCTGGCCGGTGATTGGTTGCCAGCCTGGACGCGCCAGAGCGAGGCCCTGTTGCCGCCGCTGGTCTTGCTGGTCCTGGCCGGGGGAACGCTGCTGTTAGCCTGGTGGGGGATCGGCCTGCGCTGGCGGGTGCTGCTGGGGCTGATCGGCCCGACGCTGGCCGTGACGAGCCTGGCCGCGCCGCTGGCGCTGGTGGCGGCGCTTTACCCGGACCCGCGCCCGCCTCGCCCGGCCTACCGTGAATTGACGCATATGCTGGACAGGCTGGCCCGGCCCGGCGATGCGGTGATCCTGAATGCCCCGGCCCGTACGGCAACGTTGCTGGAGTACCTGCGCGCGCCCCTGCCGGTCCTGGGACTGCACGAGCCGGGCGCGCCGTCGCCAGAGGCCGAGGTGGCTTTACGTGCCTATGCCGCCACCCATCCCCGGCTCTGGCTGGTGAGCGACGAGACCGTCAGCGGGTCGGCCGGGCTGGATGACTGGCTGAGCGCGCGAGGTTACAAATCGCTGTCGGCCCGCTTCGAGCCGGCCGGGCTGGCGTTGTACGTCTTCCCGGCCGAATTGCCGCCCCCACGTGCATTGGGTGTCACCCTGGGCGAGCGGATCACCCTGGTGGCTGTGCGCACAGCAGGTAGCGCGGCTCCAGGCGAGGTCGTGCCGGTGGCGATCACCTGGCGACCCGCTGCGGCCTGGCATACCCCGGAGCAGCTTCATCTGCTGGTGCAATTGTTCGGCCCGGACGGGATGCTGCTCGCCCAGCAGGATTGGACGCTGACTCAAGAGGAGGAGACGACGACCCGGCTGGGGCTTTTGCTCCCGGCCCCGGCAGCCAGCGGAGTATATCGGCTGGAGGCCCGGGTCTACCGGCCTCAGGATGGTCAGCGACTCACCACATCGGCCGGCCAGGAGGCAATATATCTGGGAGACGTGCTGATCGCCGGGCCATGATCAGTTTGACAGGCCCGCGTCAATCGAGTATAATCCCATCCAGGCATGTTCCAGCCCATCAGGGGGCACCCAGCCAGATGCGGTTGGGTGCCTTTTTTAATGGCCGGCGGTCGGCTGTCGGCCATCGGCGGTCAATTCAAAGGAGCTCCCCACGCGCGGGGCGCACCCCGTGGCACGAAAATACGCCGGTGTGCTCGCGCGGGGTCTGCGACCCCGCGCCGGCGGCGGGTGGCACTCCCTACGGTCGCCGCTGCGAGCGAGGGGGTTATTTTCGGAGGAGGGAACAGCATGAACAAATGGGACACAGTGGGACTCGCGCTGGGAATGGCGCTCATCGTGGTGCAGGCAGCCTGCGTGCCGGGCCAGCCGGCTGCCTCGCCTGCCTTGCGCGTCGGCGTGCGCACGGCCAACGATCACGCACCGTTCTACATCGCCGACAGGCACAAACTCTATGCCGGGGAGGGCCTGGATGTCACGGTGCAGCTTATCCCATCCAACACCGAGATCATAGAGGCCATCCAACGCGGCGATCTGCAGATGGGAGCCGCGCCGGTGACCACGGCCATTGCGGCCATCGCCCAGGGCACACGGATCAAGATCGTCGCCATGACCGGCCGGGGCAGTGACGGCCTGCTGGTCCGCGCCGATAGTGGCATTGCCCGGCTAGAGGACCTGCGGGGCAAAAAGATCGCCACGATCAGAGGCTCGATCCTGGACGTGCCTCTGCGCGCTGCCCTGACCGATGCCGACCTGGACCCGGAAAAGGACGTGACTCTGGTCTATTTCAGCAAGCTGGGCGACATGATCGGCGCCCTCAAGACCGGCCAGGTGGATGCCTCCTCCAATACGGAACCGTTCATGACCGAGGCGGTGGAGGCTGGCTGGGGTCGCATCCTGCTGTATTATACAGCCTACTGGCCGAACCATCCCTGCTGCGTGGTTTTTGTGCGGAACGATTATGCCCAGGCGCACCCAGAGACCGTCGTCAAAGCCCTGCGGGTCCACATCCAGGCCGTGGAATGGGCCAACGCGCACCCACACGAGACGGCCGAGATCATTGTCGAATACATGGGCGGGTCGTTCCAGGTGCCGGTGGTAGAAAAGTCGCTGGCGACAGACAAGATGCGCATAGATCACGATTTCACGCCAGACGAGATCGTGCGCATGGCCCAACTAATGCATCAATATGCTCTCATTGACCGCGTGCCGACAGCCGACGAGCTGGTGGACACGAGTTACTTGCAGAAGGCCAAAGAGTCGCTCAGGTAGTGAAGCGGATGTCAAACGTAAAACGTCAGGCGTAAAACGTCAGGCGTCATGTATGGCGGATGACGTTTGACGGATGACGAATGACGAACGACGAATGACGAACGACGAACGACGAATGACGTTTGACGGATCACGCGACACGTGCGGAGGAAACATGGCCAGAACAGGCTGGCGGTGGATGAAAGGATTGGTCTTGCTGGCGGTCGTGGCGATGCTGTGGGAAGTGTTGCCTGGCGTCGGTGTGGTGGACCCGGTTTTGCTGCCGCCGTTAGCGCGGGTACTGGGGCGCGGGGCCGAATTGCTGGTCTCCGGCGTGCTCGTCGGGCACGCGGTAGCCAGCCTGGGACGGGTGCTGGCCGGTTTTGCCCTGGCGATGGGGGTGGCAGTGCCGGCCGGGATCGCGCTGGGGCTGTGGCCGGCGGTGGAGGACCTGGTGGACCTGGGGTTGCAGCTCTTGCGGCCCCTGTCGCCACCGGCCTGGATCCCGCTGGCCATCCTGTGGTTTGGCATCGGCGACCCGCCAGCGGTGTTCATCATCTTTATCGGGACGGTGTTCGCCACGCTGGTGGGGGTAGCGGCGGCCACGCGGGGTGTGGACCGCTCGCTGGTGGAGGTGGCTCTGACGGAGGGGGCCGGCCAGTGGCAGGCGGTATGGCACGTGGTGATCCCGGCCCTCCTGCCGGCCCTGTTCGCCCAGGTGCGCGTGGGGCTGGGGTTGGCCTGGATGTGTGTGATCGCCGCCGAGATGGTGGCCGTACACCGGGGCCTGGGCTACCTGATGATTGACGCCCGCAGCCTGTTCCGCGTGGATGATGTGCTGGTCGGAATGATGACCGTGGGAGCCTTGGGGCTGGCGATGGACGGCGTACTGCGAGTGGCGGAAGGCCGGGTGCTGGCCTGGCGGGAAGGGACCACAGCGCGAGAACTGCTGGCGGTGACGCGAGCCGGCTAGGCGGTTTTCTCCCCATCCGCTTGACATTTTACTCCGTCTCCTCTATGATACTACTCAAGCTGGCGGTTGAAACCGTGGCCTGTCCACCTGCGTGGACAGGTGTGCTGACTTTTACCGACATCTTTTATGAATGACTAGGGTGCGCGCGCCATTTGTAGTGCATCAGGGTTGTTGCCCAGTGAGCAGGCGTGGCTGGTGGCATACAAGTGCGCCCCCAGCACCA
>DAOTYG010000107.1:0-22563 GCA_034435155.1 Anaerolineae bacterium
AGCGTCAGATGTGTATAAGAGACATATTTTAACACCCGTAAAAAGTGTAAACCAATTTCCTCAGAAAATTGAACCATCCTGCCGGTTTCGCACCCCAATCTACCAACTTACCAAGTTATAGGAGGAAAATATGCACAAGATGACGGAAGATAACTTGAAGGCTGCCTTTGCTGGCGAGAGCCAGGCGCACATGAAGTACCTGGCCTTTGCTGAGCAGGCCGAGAAAAAGGGGCTGCCGGAGATCGGCCGGCTGTTTCGGGCCGCCTCGTATGCTGAGCAGGTACACGCTCACGGCCATCTCCGCATCCTGGAAGGCGTAGGTGATGTGGTGGAAAACCTGGACGCGGCCATCGGCGGTGAGAACTTTGAGGTGGCCGAGATGTACCCAGCCTATATCGCCGTGGCTGAGGCGCAAGGGGAACAGACAGCCCGGCGCTCGTTTGACTGGGCGTTCCAGGCCGAAAAGACCCACGCCAGCCTTTATGCCCGGGCCAAAGAGGCCGCGCAGAATGGTCAGGATGTGAAGCTGGGGCCAGTCTACGTCTGCTCGGTCTGCGGCTGGACCGGCGAGGGCGAGCCACCGGACAAGTGCCCGCTCTGCGGCGCGAAGAAGGAGAAGTTCCGCGTATTCTAGGCGGGGCGGGGTTCACCCTCGCCCCACGGCTGACCCAGGGTAGCGCGCCGCCAGGGGTCGCGCCGAGCGTAACTGCTAACCCTCCCGCAGGGGCGCGCAGACAGGAAACACGATCCCAGCAACCCGCGGGAGGGTAGGCTAAGCAATTACTGCCGATCACCAATGGCACCAATCATCACATAAGGAGCAGAAAAATGGAACCTAGCAGCGAGATCCACGTTACCCCCATGCCGCGCATTGGGGACAAGGCCCCGGCCTTCAAGGCCGTCACCACGCAGGGCGAGATCAATTTCCCCGACCAGTATGCCGGGAGTTGGGTGATCCTCTTCAGCCACCCGGCCGACTTTACACCCGTCTGCACGTCCGAGTTCATCACGTTCGCTGCGATGGAAGAGCAGTTTGCGCAGGCCAACTGCAAATTGGTCGGTCTCTCCGTGGACGGCCTGTACAGCCATATCGCCTGGCTGCGCACCATCAAGGAGAAGATCGAGTATCGGGGGATGAAGAACGTCGAGGTCAAGTTCCCGTTGATCGAAGACATCACTATGGAGGTGGCAAAAAAGTATGGGATGATCCAGCCGGGCGAGAGTTCCACCAAGGCGGTGCGCGCCGTGTTCTTCATTGACCCCCAGGGGATCATCCGTGCCATCATCTACTACCCCCTCAGTCTGGGCCGCAACTTCGATGAGCTGTACCGTGTCCTCATCGGCCTCCAGACGGCGGATGCCTTCTCGGTGGCGCTGCCGGCGGATTGGCGGCCCGGCGACGATGTCATCGTGCCGCCCCCCGGTTCGTGCGGCGTCGCCAGGGAGCGCATGGAGCAGGGCCAGCCAGATATGCACTGCTATGACTGGTTCTTCTGCACCAAGAAGCTCGACAAGGAGAAGGTGCTGAGCACGATCCTGAAAAAGTAAGGGTCGTCTGGCAACCGCAATAGGGCGCAGAGCGCGCAGATACACGCCGGTCTTTCTGATCCGCGAAAATCTGCGCTCATCCGCGTCCCGCTAAAAACTATAGGAGGATTACCATGCCAGAGTTGAGCGATTTCGTCCAGAAAGCGGATTGGAAAAAGGAAAAGCACGTGCCGGTCATCGAGTGCCCGGACGCGGTGAAGGCCGGCGAGGTCTTTGAGGTGCGGGTCAGCCTGGGCAAGGAGATCGCCCATCCCAACACCGTGGAGCATCACATCGCCTGGATTGACCTGTACTTCCATCCCGAGGGCGCCAAGTTCCCGCACCAGGTGGGCCACTTTGAGTTCACCGCCCACGGCGAGTCCACCGAAGGCCCGAACCTGGGGCCGGTCTACACGCACCACACGGTCGTCGCCGCGATGAAGACCAGCCAGGCCGGCACGCTCCACGCCCTGGCCTTTTGCAACATCCACGGGCTATGGGAGAGCAGCAAGCCCGTGGGGTTGGCCTAGGGCCACACCAGCCACGAATTACACGAATACCACGAAGGACACCAGGGACACAAAGGACCGGCAAGGGCAAGTTCCAAAAGAATCCTTCGTGTTCCTTCGTGTCCTTTGTGGTTTTTAATACAGGTAAGTCGTTACAACGATTCGTGTCATTCGTGGCAGACTGGAGGTCGGTCATGAAGGTCGTGGTCTACACCACACCCACCTGCCCGTACTGCACTCAGGCGAAGGAGTTTCTGACGCGGCGCGGCGTGCGTTTTGTGGAAAAGGACGTGTCTCGAGACCCGGCCGCGGCCCAGGAGATGATCCGCATCTCCCAACAGCGCGGCGTGCCGGTCATCACCGTGGACGGCCAGGTGGTGGTGGGCTTTGACCGGGCCAGGCTGGAGCAATTGCTGGCCGGGGGCGCTTCGGGCGAGAGACGTCGCCTGGGCCTGGCCGTGGCCGACGCGGAGAAGCGCGCCGGGATGCCGGGGGCCTACGTGGGCCGGGTGACGCCGGGCAGCGTGGGCGACGAGGCCGGCCTGCGCGCCGGCGACGTGATCATCGCCCTGGCCGGGCAGCCGGTGGGCAGCGCCGCCGAGCTGGAGGCCATTGCCCGCCAGGTCCAGCCGGGCCAGCGCGTGCCCATAGTGTACACCCGGGCCGGGCAGACCTTCCAGGCCGTGTTGGTGTTCTAATGCGGTTCTGCGGCAGTTGACGCCTCATCTCACGCGATGTATAATGTGATGTATACCGGGTGTCGAGGAGGGCGGCCATGACCATGGTACGCAAGCAAGTATACCTGAAGCCTGGGCAAGAGGCGCGGGTCAAACAACTGGCGGCCATCTTGCATATCACCGAGGCCGAGGTTATCCATCAGGCAATAGACCAACATGAGATCATCCAGTTACGTGGCCGGCGAGATCCAGGCGCGTGGGAGCGCGAGCGAGAGTTCATGAAACAATGGATGGCGCGGGGGACAACGCCAGGTGGTCGAAACTGGAAACGAGAGGATGTCTACGAGGAGCGTTTGGCGCGCTATGAGCGGTAGCATTCTGCTCGATACCAATGTTTTGGTCTATGCCTATGACTGCTCAGAGCCGATCAAGCAGACGCGGGCGTGGAGTGTGCTAGACCAGTTAGCCACCCTGGGCTTAGGCGTCGTTACAACTCAAGTGTTGGGCGAGTTCTTCGTCGTTGTGACCCGCAAATTGAAAACTCCGCTGTCTGTGGCGGAGGCCAGCGAGCGTGTGCAGAATCATGTTCGGACCTGGACTGTGGTTGAGCTGACCGCGCTCGTGGTTCAAGAGGCGATCCGGGGTGTACGCGACCATTCGATGTCTTACCATGATGCTCAGATCTGGGCTGCGGCCCGGCTCAATCAGATCCCGGCGGTGTTCAGTGAGGACTTGCCCTCCGGTAGCGTCGTCGAGGGCGTGCAGTTCGTGAATCCGTTTGCTGATGATTTTGATCTGAACGATTGGGTGCTTTAGTGTATTCAGAGGGTTCAATGGACAATAGTTTCATCGTCCGCATCCTCCGCGAGAGCAAGACCATCGCCGTGGTGGGGCTGTCGGACAAGCCGGACCGGCCCAGCTACCGCGTGGCCAAGTACCTGCAAGACCACGGCTACCGGATCATCCCGGTGAACCCGACCCTGACCGAAGTGCTGGGCGAGCGCGCCTACCCGGACCTGCTGGCCATCCCGGAGCCGGTGGACGTGGTGGACATCTTCCGCCAGTCCGAGGCCGTGCCGCCCATCGTGGAGCAGGCCATCGCCATAGGCGCCAGGGCGGTATGGATGCAGGAGGGCGTGGTCCACGAGGCCGCCGCCGCGCGCGCCCGGCAGGCCGGCCTGGACGTGGTGATGGACCGGTGTATGTTCAAGGAACACCGCCGGTTCGCGTGAAGCGTCAAAACGTCAAGCGTCAAGCGTCAAAACGTCAAGCGTCAAATATCAAATGAAAGAGGGGGAAAACGAGCATGAAGAAGTACGAGTGCAGCGTATGTGGGTACGTCTATGATCCGGAGAAAGGCGACCCGGACGGCGGCATCGCGCCGGGCACAGCCTTCGAGGACCTGCCGGACGACTGGGTCTGCCCGGAGTGCGGCGCCACCAAAGACATGTTCGAGCCGATGGATTAGCGTAGCCGGGGTGGGCGACGCAGGATGCATCGCCCGCCCCGTTTTTGCATCGGACGCAGATACACGCTGATCTGTCCAGGCAATCTGTGTGCATCTCTGCGTGCGGGTTTTTCGGCAACGGAGTAAAACACCATGCCTGCTATCGAGATTCGCCCCGGCATCTACTGGATCGGGGTCAACGACCGCACGACGGACCTGTTTGAAGGGCTGTGGCCCATCACCCAGGAGGGCGTTTCGTACAACTCTTACCTGGTGGATGGCGACAAAAAGGCCCTCATTGACCTGGCTAA
The DNA here is from genome assembly GCA_034435155.1 of Anaerolineae bacterium. Taxonomy (GTDB): domain Bacteria; phylum Chloroflexota; class JAHJIN01; order JAHJIN01; family JAHJIN01; genus DAOTYG01. The sequence goes on from DAOTYG010000107.1 coordinate 4,472, forward strand.
AAGTTTCAAAACCGACGAGTTCCTGAGCCAGGTGGCCGAGGTGGTGGACCCGGCGGCGCTGGATTATATTGTCATCAACCATATGGAGCCGGACCACACGGGTATTCTACAGACCATGCTGCGGCTCGCGCCCCAGGCCACCGTCCTGCTCACCGAGAAGGCGCGGGAGATGCTGGCGGCCTTCTACCAGGTCACAGACAACGTGCGCGTCGTGACGGACGGCGAGACGCTGGCGCTGGGCAGCCACACCTTACAGTTCCTCTCCACGCCCTTCGTCCACTGGCCGGAGACGATGATGACCTGTGAGGTCAGCCAGCAGGTGCTGTTCACCTGTGATGCCTTTGGCGGGTACGGGGCGTTGCGGGGGGCCATCTTTGACGACGAGTGCACTGACCCCGCGTTCTACGAGCGGGAAGCGTTGCGCTATTACGTGAACATCGTGGCCGTGTTCAGCCGGCCAGTGCTGAAGGCCATCGAAAAGCTGAGCAGCGTGCCCGTTCAGGTCATCGCGCCGTCGCACGGGCTGATCTGGCGGCAGAACCCGGGCCGGATCGTGGAGCTGTATCGCCAGTGGGCCGGCTACGCCACCGGCCCGGCCGAGGCCGGGGTGACGTTGCTCTACGGCTCCATGTACGGCAACAGCGAGAAGATGATGAACGCCGTGGCTCAGGGTATCTCCGGGGCCGGCGTGCCGGTGGAGATCTTTGACGTGGCCCGCACGCACGTCAGCTACATGTTGCCGTCGCTGTGGGTGAAGCGGGGCGTAATCGTGGGCGCGCCCACCTACGAGGGCGGCCTGTTCCCGGCCATGGTCCAGGCGTTGGACATGGCCGCTCGCAAGCACATATACAACCGCCAGGCCGCGTATTTCGGCTCCTACGGCTGGGGCGGCGGCGGCCGCAAGGAGTTCGAGCGGCTGGCCGGGTTGCTCAAGTGGGACGTGGTGGATACCTTCGAGTTTCGCGGCGGGCCAACGAAGGCGGATCTGGAGAAGGGCCGGGAGTTCGGCGCGCGATTCGCTGAACTGATCAAGGGGTGAGTACCGTGGAAGCCACGATGGCCGCCATCGAAATGACAGGGACCATTGACGAGCACCGACGGCTTAGATTGGATGAGACGTTGCCAGTGCCCGGCCCCATGCGTGTCCGCGTGATCGTCCTGTATCCGCTCCATGACGAATGGGATGAAACAGAATGGCTCCAGGTGGCCGCGCGTAATCCGGCCTTTGCCTTCTTGCACGATCCGGCCGAGGATATCTATTCCGTAACCGATGGGGAGCCGTTCTGTGACCAGGTATAAAGTCGTGCTGGTCCCTTTCCCGTTCGACGATCTCTCTAGCAGCAAGGTTCGACCAGCCGTCTGCCTGACGGACCCTATCGGACCGTATCGCCATGTGGTTCTCGCTTTCATCACCAGTCATGTCCCAGCAGACTTGTTGGCGACCGATCTGGTCATTGATGCCCATGACCCTGATTTTGTATCCACAGGGCTACGGGTTTCTTCCACGCTCCAGTTACATCGTCTGATGACCGCCACTACGATGTTGCTCCTACGCGAGCTGGGTACTCTGTCCCCCAGAATGCAGACCCAGGTCGAGGCTCGGCTTCGAAAGCTGTTCGGCCTGGAGTAGGAAAAGACGTTCACGGAGGCTACCATGAGCTTCGTCATCATCGGCAACGGCGCGGCCGGCATCACCGCCGCCGCCCAGATCGCCCAGGCTGCTCCCGGCAACGCGATTGACGTGTATACCAACGAAAAGTACCCGTATTACCCCCGGCCTCGCCTGCCGGAGCTACTGGCCGGCACGATCCAGGTCGAAGACCTGTACTTCCACAACGACGCCTGGTACGAGCGGCGCGGCATCCGGGTGCACCTGGGCGCGCCGGCCGCGGCCATCGCCCCGGACCGTCACGAGATCACCCTGGGCAACGGGAAAGCCGTGCTCTACGACCGGCTCCTCCTGGCCGCCGGCGCGCGCAGCTTTGTCCCCCCCATCACCAACGCCGACAAGCTCCAGGGCGTCTTTACCATGCGCAACATAGACGACGTGCTGGCGATCCGGGCCTATGCCGCCGGCAAGGAGCAGGCCGTGGTCATCGGCGGGGGGCTGCTGGGGCTGGAGGCGGCGCGCGCCCTGCGCCAGTTGGGGCTGGACGCGACCGTGGTGGAGTTCGCCCCGTATCTGCTGCCCCGCCAGCTTGATGCGGAAGGCGCGGCCATCCTCACCGCGATCATGGAAAACCTCGGCCTCCAGGTCGTCGCCAACGCGGCCACGGAGTCCATTCTGGACGACGGCGCGGGGAGGGCCAGGGGCGTGGCCCTGAAAGACGGTCGCACGCTGGACGCGGACCTGGTGCTCATCTCGGCCGGGGTGCGCAGCAACCTGGACCTGGCCCGGGCGGCCGGGATCGCCGTCAACAAGGGCGTGGTAGCCGATGTGCACATGCAGACGGACGCGCCGGATGTGTTCGCCGCTGGCGACGTGGCCGAGTTCAACGGCATCGTCTGGGGCATCGTCCCGGCCGCGCTGGAGCAGGGCCGCGTGGCCGGGCTGAACATGGCCGGCCAGGAGACCGCGTACACCGACATCACTCCGTCCAACACGCTCAAGGTGGCCGGCGTGGACCTGACCAGCGTCGGCAATGTGAACCCGCAGGGCGAGGGCTACGAGCAACTGCGCCGGACCGATCGGGATAACGGTATTTACAAGAAATTCGTGCTACAAAATGGCCGACTGGTCGGCGCGATCCTGCTGGGCGACCCGAAGCCGGTAGCGGTCGTGAGCAAGCTGGTGGCGGCGAAGGCGGATGTGGGCGCATACCGGGCAGATTTGGTGCAGGATGACTTTGACTGGAAGAGCGTGATGCGTAAAACGTAAAACGTCAAACGTCAGGCGTCAGATGTGCCCGGCGATGCCGGTGATGTTTCACGTTTGACGTTTTGACGAGACGGGAGGTCACGATGAAAAACCCGATCCTGCGCGCCATCGCCTTCTTCGTGCGGCGGCTGCTGGGGAGCATCGCCAGCGTGCCGGTGATCATCACGCTGCTGTTCTGGGTGTTTCAAGTTGGCCCTGGTGGCACGATGTGGGTATATCAATTGCTGCCGGTCGAAATCCAGCGTCGGATCATCCGTGATTATGGATTGGACCAGCCCATACTGACGCAGTATGTCAACTTCGTAGGCCGCATGTTGACTGGGAATTATGGGACCTCGTTCTCGTCGAGCGGGGCGGCTGTGGGGGATACAATCGGCGTTCGATTGTCGAACACCCTCCAATTGTGGGGGGTGGCGATGCTGTTCGTCCTGCTGCTGTCGCTGCTCATCCTGGGCCTGGGCCTGGCGGTGCTGTGGCTGCGCGGCCGGGCGCCCCTCTTGGGCAACGGTCTGCGGCGGCTGGGGCAAGGGATCGCCTCCCTGAAACTTCTGGTGCCCACCCTGGCCGTCGGCGTGGTGCTGTTCGTCATCCTGGCGGTCAAGCTGCGAATCTTCCCGGCGGGTGGGATGTATGACCTTCGAATCGGGCCGGGCGACCCAGGCGATTTCCTCAAACACGCCATCCTGCCGGCCCTGAGCCTGGCGCTCCTGCCAGCCTACCTCCTGGCCCGCTCCCTGGCCGGCGAGTTCGCCCACTACGCGGAGCGGCGCAACGTCAGCCGGGGCTTGCTCATCGGACACGCCGCCGCGCGTTTCCTGGCCGACGGCCTGATCCAGGGCATCGGCATCCTGGGCGGCGTGCTCGTCATTGAGACGCTGTTCGCCTGGCCGGGCCTGGGCTATCTGATCACTCGCTCCGTGACGAACCGCGATTACCCGGTCATCGAGGGGAGCGTGATGACCCTCCTATGGCTGACTCTGCTCTTGCGGCTGCTCAGCGACCTGTTCCGCGCGGTGAGCCTGGGCCTGTCGGCCCGGCTGGACCGAGCAGCGGAGGAGGCAAAGCCCCGGCCCTCGCCAGCCCTGAACCGGGCCCTGGGCATCGCCTGGGTGGTGCTGGCGGTGTTGCTGCTGCTCGTGCCGTTGGTCGTCGGCCTGGGCGGGGCGTCCATCGCGCCTTATGATCCGGTCAAGGGCGTGCCATCTGCCGTCCGGCTGCCGCCGGGCACGGAACACCTCCTGGGTACCGACTCGCTGGGGCGGGACGTGCTGAGCCGGTTGCTCTACGCCACGCGCCGGGACCTGGGATTATCCCTCGTGGTGACGCTGGAGGCCTTCATCCCGGCCATGTTGGGTGGGTTGCTGGCCGGCCTCCTGGCCCGGTGCAGAGCCTTGTGGGCCGACCTGCTCGACGGGCTGGTGATGTTCCCGGTGGAGATGCTGGCCGCGCTGCCCGGCATGGTGCTGCTGGTGGTGGTATTGAGCAGCATGGTGGTGATGAACGTCAAAAAGACGCCTGTGGAGACCTTCACACTTGCCGTCGTCTTCTACACGCCGTTCTACACCATGCCGCGCCTGATGCGTCTGGTGCGAGAGGGGACGGCAACAGTTTCGTCACAGGGCGGGGTTGGCCGGGTGCTCCTGCGCCTCCTGGGAGTGGTGGTTGCTGCCTGGCTGATGGGGCCGGCATTGACTCTGTTCGCGCTGTTTACCATGTCGGTCCTGGGTCTGGGTGAAGCACCACCGACGGCCCAGTTGGGCAGCATGATCATTGAAAATCTGGCCTCCGCCCGAACGGTTAATTTGCCCGTGAGTGTGCTCGCCCCTGCTCTGGCCATCATCTTCTTGAGCGGCGGCTGGTTCCTGCTGGCCGAGACGGTGCTGAGCAAGGCCGGCGTGCACAGGCGGGAAAGTTGGTTGGACATCAACAGATAAAACGTGAAACGTAAGTTGTTATGCCTCACGTTTTACGTTTTACGTTTTTACGTTTTACGCCAGGAAAGGAGTACAGAAATGGCTGAAACTGAACAGACCGGCATCGTGGCCCTGCTCGTGGCCGACGCCAAAGACGAGCACGCGGCGGTTGTACAGTACCTCAACCACGCCTACGCCATGGGCGAGGGCGAACTGGCTGCCGAGATCGAGGCCATCGCCCGGGACGAGATGCGGCACTATGACTGGCTCTGCGAGGCCATCGTGGAGCTGGGCGGCGACCCGCCGGTGGAACGGGGGTTCGTGGACCGGGCCGGGGCCACCATCCCGGAGTGGATGCAGGCCGACGTGCGGGCCGAGGAGCGAGCCATCGCCCAATACCGGGCGCACCAGGCGGCTATCCAGGACCCGGCCCTCAAGCGACTCATCGAGCGCATCCTCTGGGACGAGGAATCGCACCGGGCCAAGTTCGCGCACTTTGTGGAGAAGGCGCAGATGGAAGGGCTGATCCCACCCACGCCAGAGGCGGCTGTGGATACGGCCGGCACAGGCCGGGTGCGAGACATCCTGAACCAGGGCATCCGCCACGAGTACACGGTGATCCTGCAATACCTGTATCACTCGTTCCTGATGCCGGAGTGCGAGGTGGGCCGCGAGATGGAGATGCAGGCCATCAACGAGATGCAACACCTGGGCTGGCTGGCCGAGGAGCTATCCGGCCTGGGCGGCCAGCCGGAGATCGAGCACACTGAGATCGACCTGTCCCAGGAGACCCCGGCCATGCTCCGGGCCGACATCGCCGCCGAGCGCGCCGTGGAGCAGGTCTACAGCAGCCAGCTCCAGGAGATCGAAGACCCGGACCTGCGGGGCCTGGTGGACATGATCCGCAAGCACGAGGCCTACCACGCCGAGGTGTTCACAGATTTGCTGGCGGAAGTGGAGGCGGAGCAGCGGAAGGGCGGAGGAGCGGAGGAGCCGGGGGGCGGAGGAGCAGAGGAGCGGGGGAGTAACCTGCTGGGTCAGTTCACTGTCGGTAGCCTGCTAGGAAACAAGTAACCAATGGTTTCCGGAATTCGCCAGAATCCAGTAACCAGTAACGAGTGACAAGCAACAAGCCAACAAGGAGGGTATCATGGCAGATTTTCTCATGCGCGAGGACGCGCCCCTCACTCCGGCGGAGTGGGCGGCGATTGACGAGATGGTGGTGAACGTGGCCCGCAAGCAATTGGTGGGTCGGCGGTTCGTGCCCCTGGCCGGGCCATTCGGGGCCGGCGCGCAGGTGGTGCCCGTGGGAGCCGGCGACGACCGCGCCTTCATCCCCGTCACCACCATTCAACACGACTTCAAGCTGGCCTGGGCCGACGTGGCGCACAGCCGGCAGTACGGGACGCCGCTGGAACTGGCCCCGGCGGCGATGGCAGCGGCAGCCTGCGCCCAGGCCGAAGACAAGATGATCTTCGCCGGGCTGATGAAGGCGAAGGGCGTGCTCAAGGAAAAGCTGGGTGACTGGGGCACGGTCGGCCAGGCGTTCGCGGACGTGGTCAGGGTCACCGGCAGGCTGGTGGAGGCTGGCGCCTACGGCCCCTACGCGGTGGTGCTGCCCCCGGCCCAATACGCCCTGCTGCATCGAGTCTACGGCGAGGTCGGCCAACTGGAGATCGCCATGATCCGCGAGGCCGCGACGGGCGGCGTGTTCCAAAGCCCGGCGTTGGCCCCGGATCAGGCGCTGGTGGTCTCCCTGGAGCCGCAGAACTTTGACCTGGCGGTGGCCCAGGACCTGGTGACAGCCTACCTGGGGCCGGACGGCCTGGACCATGCCTTCCGCGTCTTTGAGAAGCTGGCCCTGCGCGTCAAGCGGCCGGCGGCCATTTGTTGTCTGACCAGGTAGTCGCGTGCAAAGTTGCCACGCCCCTTCGGGGTGCGTGGCAACTTTGTTCAAGGAGAATTCATGCCCGATCTTGTCGGCAAGGTCAAGCGCGCCCTGAGCCGGGGCGATGAGAGACCCAAAATCCGCATCTACACCCAGCCCACGTGCCCGGCCTGCCATTCGGCCAAAGCCTACCTGAACCAGAAGGGCGTCAAGTACCAGGACATTGATGTCACGAAAGACCACGAGGCCCTGCACGAGATGATCCACCTCTCCGGCGTGCGGGCCACGCCAGTCCTGGTCATCGGCGAGCGCGTCCTGACCGGCGAGCCAGACCCGGCGGCCATTGACGAGGCGCTGGCAGCGGTTGGGTTGCTGTAGGCGGCATCTCTTGGCACCTGGGGCAAGCCTGGCGAAGGTTTGGTTGCCTCGTGCCCACGCTCCGCGTGGGCACGAGGCAGGCGAGACTGCCTGCTCACAGGCGGAACGGCAGTACAGATCACCTGATCGGGTCATTTTGGTCTATACCCCGTGAACCGTTCTGCTCACTTCACCCGCGCCCTGGCGCTCCTGGCGGCCGGCCTCCTTCTCACCAGTACGCTCCTCGTCGCGCAGCCATATCCCCCGCCCTGGCGCGACATCAGCGCCGGCATCCGCCTCTCGGCCGTGATCCACGCGCTGGCCGTCTCCGCAGACGGGCGCACCCTCTACGCCGCTGCCTATGAGCCGGGCGGCCTGGCCCAAAGCACCGACGGCGGGCACACCTGGCAGCGTGTGGACATCGGCCGGCGCATCCCCCTGAGCGTGGCTGTGGCCCCCGACGACGCGCGCTGTGCCTACGTGGGCCTCGTGGACGGCGCGCTGCACTCCGGGGACGGTGGTCGCACGTGGACAGAGGTCCCAGCCCTCGCCGGCCTCTCGGTCAACGCCTGGCTCTTCGCCCCCGATGGCGCGTTATACGCCGGCACCTCGGCCGGCCTGCGCATCAGCACTGACAGCGGCAAGACCTGGGCTTCGCCGGCCGGCGCACCCGATAGCGCCGTCCTGTGCCTGCTGTTGGACCCGGTGGATCGCCAGACCCTCTACGTGGGCACAGATATAGCCGGCCTCTACATCCGTGATAGGGCCGGCTGGCGCGGCGGCGGGCAGGGCCACGTGAACGGCATGGTGGGCGATCCGGCCACCGGCCGCGTCTACATCGTCGCTTTGCACCGCCTCTTTTACACCACTGATACAGGCCACACCTGGCAGGAGATCCCCGGCCCACCCCTCAGCTCGTCTCTCCTCTCCCTGGGTCTGACGAGCACGGCCAGCGGGCCGATCCTCTATGCGGGCGTAGACGAGGGCCAGGGCCTCTACCGCTCCAGCGATGAGGGAGTCACCTGGCAGCGGCTTGACAGCCCGGCCTCCGCCGGGAGCTTATGCGGGTCCACCGTCCTGAGTCTGCTGGCCCTGGACGAGGGGCGCATCCTCGCCGGGACCAATGGTGCCGGGCTGTTCGTCTCCCCGGATGATGGCACCACCTGGCAGCCGGCCGGCGTGCCCCTGGGCACGCCCCGGCTCGCCGCCATCCTGCCCCATCCCACGCAGCCGGGCCTCCTCTTCGCCGGGGCCTCCGATGGCGTCTATCGTTCCACGGACGCGGGCGCATCGTGGCGGCGCGTCACCGGCGCGTTGGGCCGGCTGGACGTGCTGGTCCTGGCTGTCCAGCCCCGCGACCCGCGCACCATCTACGCTGGCGCGTACACCGGTGTCTATCGCTCCATGGATAGCGGCGACACCTGGCACCCCTGGATGACCGGCATCCCGGATGTCACAGTCTACTCGTTCACCTTCGACCCGGCCGACCCGCTCACCATCTACGCCGGCACGCGGGGCAACAACGTCTGCCGGACCATGGACGGCGGAGCCACCTGGGCGCCCATCCACCACGGCCTGGAGACGCTATCGGCCTTCTGCGTGCATGTGGACGCGCGAGACCCCCGGCTGCTCATCATCGGCACCGTGGAGGGTGTATATCGCTCGACAGACAGGGGAGAGTCGTGGGTGAAGCTGGAGGGGCCACTGGCCGGGCTGACCGTGTTCTGCCTGCTGGAAACCGAGGGGCGGCTGTACGCTGGCGCGACGGATGGGGTCTATGTCAGCCTGGATCGGGGAAGCACGTGGATGGCGCAAAGCGAGGGGCTGGGGGCGCGCACCGTGGTCTGCCTGGCGCGAGACCCGGCCCGGCCGGCCGTGCTCTACGCCGGCACCGAGGGCGCGGGCGTCTACCGCAGCACAGATGGAGGCGTCTCCTGGCAATCGTGGGCGCGTGGCCTGGAGGAGGCGAGCGTCTACGCCCTGGCCCTCGACCCGTTCGACCGCACGCGGCTCTACGCGGCCACCGACCGGGGCGCGTTCGTGCTGGCAGCCTGGACGCCGTGATATGGAGCGGAGGCGCAGAGGAGCGGAGGTGCAGAGGAGCAGGGTGCACCATCGCTCCCCGGCCTCTACCCGCCTGCGGCCATCCGGGAGACCGCTGCCAGCGCGGCCCACAGGATGCAGCAGGCCAGCGTGCACAGTATCAGCCCGGCGATGGCCGTGGCCCGGCGCTGTCGCCGGGGAAAGAACGCCGCCACCCCCAGTAATCCACCGATGAGCGAGAGAAACGCCATCGTCAGCGCGCAGATGTACATGGGCACGCCGGTGGCCTGGATGATCTGCCACTGGATGCTCGTGGCCGTGCACAGGGCCAGGCCGAACATCGTGGTGGCCCCCAGGATGCCGATAACCAGGCTGGCGTTGCCCAGCGGGTTGCCCTCGGCGGGCAGCGGCACGATGGCCGGCGGCGGTTGAGGGGCCGGGGGTGGCGGCGTGGTCAGCATGCTGCCGCAGTGTTTACACTTCACCGCCACGGCCAAAATCTCCTCGCCGCAATACGGACAACGTTTAGTGGGTTCAGTGGTCGCCATGTTCACCTCCAAATCAGGGCCTGGATATATCATACCACGTTCCAGGTGTTTTGTAAATATGGGAGTCAACGTCTTGTGCACAGAGGCCCCGTGATGGCGAAATGCGGCGGTGATATACTCCCACCGTCGCCCCAAACACAACAACGAATGGGGAAAGAAACGAATTGTAACCACCTACCCTCCCGCAGGTTTGGGCACAATGACTGGACCAGACGCCGCAGGCGCGCCCAGGTCCGGTTGCATCGGTTGCCAGCCCCTTTCTAACCTGCGGGAGGGTTCAGGGTAAGCAGTTACGAATGGGGAAAGAAACGAATTCCACGCGTTCTATTCGTTGATTTCCCAATTCGCTATTGTGTCCCCCGGCAGCGATGTCCCGCGAACTCTTGCAATGCGATCAGTCTTCACTTTGACACAGCCCTGGGTGGGGAACGCGTGTTCTTGCCAATAAGGATACCTTGTTGTATAATTGACCTGGGTAGCTCAGTTTAAGGCACGAGTTTACAACAACAGCGAGGTGTGCGATGTTCATGCTCGCGGCAGGTTTGCCCGGCCCAGGCCGGACTGGGTCACCCGCCGCCGGGCGCGGGGTCGCAGACCCCGCGCGAGCACATATTATAACAGGAGGTATGTACCATGAATAGCAAAGCCAGCACCGGATTTGCATTTTTGGCCGGCTTGATCTTGGGCGGACTCACGGGGGCTGTGGTGGCCCTGCTCTTCGCGCCGCAGTCGGGAGAGGAAACCCGTCGCCAGCTCCAGGAGAAGGGTATCGAACTACGGGAGCGAGCAGAGACCAGCGCGGCCCAGGTCCGCGAACGGTATGAGGACCTGGCCGTTGAGGTCCGGGCTAAAGCAGAGGAGGTCTCTGAACGAGGCCGCGAGATCCTCGAAACCCGGAAAGCCCAACTCCAGGAAGCGGTGGAAGAAGGCAAGAAACGAGCCGAAACGGTCAAAGAAGAACTTAAGGGCAAAACAGCCAAAAAGACCCCCGAGACCACGGCCTAGCCATTGCCTGGGAGACAGGCCCGGTTTTCTGCCCGCCGTCAGACAGGTATAGCCAGGCTGCTGCCCGGAAGGTGCTTTCATGGGTCGGCCCGTCATCATTATCACCGATTCGGCTGCCGATGTACCCCCGGACCTGGTTGAGGAATTGGGGATTCGCGTGCTCCCGTTGACCCTGCATTTTGGCCCGGAGACGTACCGCGATGGTGTGGATATAACCAACCAGGAGTTCTTCCGGCGGCTGCGCGAGTCTACGTCGTTGCCCACCACATCTCAGGGCACACCCGGCCAGTTTGCTGCCCTGTATCAGGAGGCCGTGGATGCCGGGTACGACGTGTTGGTCGTGGTGCTGGGAGGCAAGATCAGCGGCACAGTGGACGCGGCCCGGCTGGCGGCCGGGCCATGGGGGCCGGCCCGCATCAGGGTGGTGGACTCGAACCAGGTGAGCCTGGCCTGCGGCTGGTTAGCTATCGTCGGGGCCAGGGCGGCCCGGGCCGGCGCGCCCCTGGACGAAGTAGAAGCCGTGGTGCGGGACCGGGTGCCGCTGGCCCGCCTCTATGCCGTTTTTGATACGTTAGAGTACCTGTATCGCGGGGGACGAATCGGTCGGGCCTCGGTCCTCATGGGCACGCTGTTTCAGATCAAGCCCCTGATCACCCTGGAAGATGGCGAGGTGACGCCGGTTGCCAGGCCACGTACCTGGGGCAAGGCCCTGGAGAAGATGGTGGAATTGATCACGGCCGCAGCCCCGCTGGAGGAACTGGCGGTGGTCCATGCAGACGCACCGGCGCGGGCAGGGCAACTGGTGGATATGCTGAGCGTTCACTGGCCGCGAACAGCGATCCGCGTTTGCGAGGTGGGAGCAGTATTGGGGACACATACCGGACCGGGGACGGTGGGGGCCTGCTTTTTGCGCGCGCGGTGATCGTGGCCCCCCTTCGCGGCAATCCGTTCGATCCGTATGGAAAAAGTTGCTCAACGCGGCGACCACGTCTGTGACCCCCAGCCCACCCAGTCCGGCCTGGGCCGGGGGCTGGACTGGGTGGCAAGCCGTAGGGAGTGCGACCCGCCGCTCCGCGCTCGGCAGCCACAGAAGCCTCTGCTCCTTGTGTGACCCGTTGTCCAAAGTGCTATACTGCACCCTGTCGGCCCCTGTAGCTCAGTGGACAGAGCAGCGGTTTCCTAAACCGCGTGTCGGGCGTTCGAGTCGCCCCAGGGGCACCAAAGCCGTCAAGCCTCCCCAGTGGGAGGCTTTTGGTTTGCGCTAATCGAGAGCCAGAGTAGACGAAATGCCACAAACATGTTACAATGGGCTTACCCTACCGCAGGTTACAGCCGGTCATTGTGGTGTGTTCTGGTCCCCTCCAACCTGCGGGAGGGCAGGCAGTACGGGTGCAGGTGCATGGCCGCTGCTGGCTGAACCATACCACTATGAAGAGGTGAAAACATGTTCGCAAGGATCGTGATCCGCTGGGTCATCAACGTACTGGCTCTCCTGGCTGCTATCTGGCTGATCCCCGGCATCGAGTTCGTGGGGGAAAAGTGGTGGATGTTGATCATCGTGGCGGCCATCTTTGGCCTGGTGAACGCCCTGATCCGCCCGATAGTGATGGTATTCAGTTGCCCGTTGCTGATCCTGACCCTGGGCCTGTTCACCCTCATCATCAACGCGGCCATGCTCAGTCTGACGGCCTGGATCTCGAACGAGGTCTTTAACCTGGGTTTTATCGTCAAAAACCCATGGGCGGCCGTCCTGGGGGCCCTGGTAGTGAGCGTGGTCAGCTTTTTCCTCACTCTGGTGTTGCAGGAACCACGCGATTAGCGCATCGTACCTTCAGGGGCCTGCAAAGCCCAAAATTGACAACCCGCACCGAATGCGGTAAGATATGGGCGCAGGAGGTAGATGTGACCCTGGACCTGTGCGCCGTCAGCCGGCAAATCCGGGCCATGACGGTGGAGCTGAAGGATAACGAGTCCGATTTTCTGGACCGGGTCACCCGGGCACGGGAGGCCCTGAATCGTTGGGCGGACCGTCATGAAGTCTTGCGCGCCCTGGTGGAGGAGCAGGCCAGCAGTTTGCGCGGGGCGGCGGCCCTGGCTGCTCTACCGCTGGAGCGTCTCACCGCCCGTTATGCCGTGCCCCCTGTCCCCGGCCAGCACATCGTCCTGGCCGCCGATAGCTCGACGATCCCCCCGGATCGGCACAGCACAGCCGTATATTATCTCATCAATGTGGGGAGCACCGTCCTGCATTACGGGGAGACCCCGGCGGCCTTCCTGGATAGTCGCCCGAACCTGTATTACCGCGAACAAGACCTGATCATCAAGGGTGAAGAAGAAGTGCCGGTCCGGGGTAGTCGGTTGGAGATCAAGAGTATCCTGAGCGAGGTCGAGCAGCTCGTGGCCCTGGCCCAGGCCAGGCCGACCGGGCAGCCAGCCGTGGCCTTGCTGGACTATCCGTTGATCCTCTGGATACTGGAGGAGAACAAGGATTTTGTCCAGCGGTATTTCCTGGAACCGTATCTGGGTTTTCTGGAAGTGTTGCGAGAGCTGGACGTGCCCATCGCGGGTTATGTGAGTCAGCCGCGTTATGCCGAAGTCGCCGGCCTGGCGCGGGTGGCCTTGTGCCCGGAGCAACCGCCCGCGTGCCGACCCTGCCTCAAGCGTGATACCTCGCCACCGTGCGATGTGATCGCCCGGGTTATGGACCGGGACATCTTTGCCGTGCTGGCTCCCGGCGAACGCACCGGCCTGTTCCTCAGCCGCTCCGAGATCCTGAAAAGATACCCGGCGACCATCTGCTTCTTTTACCTGAACGTGGGCCATGAGATCGCCCGGGTGGAGGTTCCCTTCTGGGTCACCCGCAACCCGGCATTGTTGGACCGGGTCCATGCCGTGATCTATGACCAGGCCCAAAAGGGCAACGGGTATCCCTACGCCCTGGCCCGGGCCCATGAACAGGCTGTAGTGAGCTATATGGATCGAGAACGGTTTTCCGAACTGGTGACGTCTGCCCTGCTGCGCCAGGGCCTGCCGGTACGCCTTTCGGAGAAGCAGCGCAGCAAAGCCCGGCGAGCGGTATAGGGTTGAACCCAGTCGCTCGCGTGAAGCTCTGTAGATGAGGAGAGGAACCATCCGCCGGGATCAGGCCGGAGGCCCGGCTCTGGAGGTTTGCGGTGCGCTATCGGTTACTCATCAGTGGGCTATTCGTCGCGGTGATGGCGGCCGGTTGTGGTGACAGACCGGTACAGACCACGATCACGCCTTATCCCACCTACACGCCCTATCCCACCTACACGCCCCTCAGCCAGTTGCGCGGGCCGATCTGGCTGTGCCGTCACGTGGTCCAGCCCGGCGACACGCTGGACGGCCTGGCCAAGTATTACCAAACCACGGTCAAAGCCATCCAGCAAGAGAATAACCTGCAATCCGACGCCGACCTGCGCGTGGGCGATGTGATCCACATCCCGGTGGGGCGGATGGACTGCCCACCCACACCGACGCCCCGGCGTGTCACGCCTACCCCATCGCCAACAGGAGCGACCCGGCCCACGGCCATTACCCTGCAACAACGGGATTGTTTCCCCTGGGATGCGGCCAATAACTTCCTGGGGCAGACGGTGTGTATTGGCGGTTGGGTGGTGAGTTCTGAAGACGTGGCCGGCACAGTTTATTTGTATTTCAAGATGCCGTCCACCGGCCATTTTCGGGTGGTCATCCCCGCCGACGCGCGCAGTCGTTTCCCCGGTGATCCCCGGCAGTTGTACGATGGTCATCACATTCTGGTCCGCGGCCTGGTAGAGTCCGAGTTCAACGCGCCTCTGATCCGGCTCCGCGAACCAGCCAATATCCGGGTGTTAGAATAACTGGGAGGGGTATACCGTGAAATGTCCACACTGCGAGCACGAGATCAACGTAGCCATGTCTACCTGCCCCCATTGCGGGGCTGAGGTGATGAAGATCTGTCCCGCCTGTAAGAACTATGTGCGGGCAGAGTTGGATCACTGCCCCAGTTGCGGCGCTCCCCTGATCTCCATGGCTGAGGCCGTCCGCACTGTCCGGCCAGAACCAGCAACCCCGGCTGAACCGGCGGCGTTGGCGCACCAGCGGACCACGGCGGCTCCCGCCAGCCGGGCGACGATACGGGCCGGGCTGGGGACGCTGCCCCGGCTCGACCGGGGTAGATTGATCGCTCTGATCGTGGCCCTTATCATCTATGGTGGTCTGATCGGCGCCGCGACCTTGTTCCTGCGCTCCGGGGAGTCTATGCCGCTGTTGATCCTGGGGGCGATCATCGGCGGTGCGCTGGGCGCAGCCCTGGGGCTGGGCAAGGCCCTGGCCGGCCTGCCCCCGCATCACGATGACATCCTGGGGGACATCTGGCCCAGTCTGGCGGCCGGCGCTTTCACCGGTCTGTTCCTGACCTTTTTCGGGCTCCAGGAAGACCTTTTGGCCCCCGAAGTCCTCCTGGTGGCCGGAGCTGGCGCAGTGTTCGGCGTGCTCTTCAGTCTGGCCTTCTCCTGGGGCAGCGGACCGGAGGGGGCACAGGGCCTCCGGGGCATCGTCGGTCACCCGGTGGTGGGATTGTTATCAGGTATCTGTCTGGGTATCGGGGCGATGGTCGTTCTGGGCAACCTGGTGCTGCAACTGCGCCGGCCGGGGATGTGATTCGTGTTCGACACGCAACACGTCTCCCGCCAGGGAGGGTATCACACCCCATGAGAGTGCTACTGGTTAGCCCGGAACCCAACACCTGGAACTCGCGCAAACACCTGCCCCTGGGCCTGGGTTACCTGGCGGCAGTCCTGGAACGGGCCGGTCACACCGTCGTCATCTATGACGCGGCCGTGGAGGTGGAACCCCTGGCCCCGGTGTTGGCCCAGGGTTTCGACCTGGTGGGGGTGAGCGCGGTGACCCCCCTGATCTATGCGGCCTGGCAAGTCGCGGCCCAGGCGAAGGCTTTGGGTTATACCACCATCCTGGGTGGGCCTCACCTCACGCTCATGCCAGAGGAATCCCTCGTCCGACCAGAGGTGGACCTGGTGGCCCGGGGCGAGGCCGAGGATACCATCCTGGAGGTGATGGAGGCCCTGGCCGGCCAGCGCGATTGGTCGGACATCCTGGGTTTATCGTACAAAGGGGCCGACGGCACGCCGGTCCATAATCCCCCACGCCCCCTGCGCCAAGACCTGGACAGCCTGCCCTTCCCGGCCCATCACCTGTTCAAAATTGACCATTATACCAACCTTCAGCCCCTCACCGATGGCCTGGATCCCCAGGCACGGGCGTTCACCATTATCACCAGCCGGGGTTGCCCATATCAATGTATCTATTGCTCCAAGGCCATCACCGGCAACACCTGGCGGCCCCGCAGCCCGGAAAACGTGATCGCCGAGTGGCGTTGGCTGGTTCGGGACCTGCACGCCACCGAGATCGGGGTCACCGACGACGTGATGACCCTCAATCTGGACCGGGCCAAGGAGATCTGCCGTCGCCTCATCGCCGAGGGCCTGCACACCGTGCCCTGGATCACCGTTCACGGTATCCGGGTGAACAATGTGGACGCCGAGTTGTTCCAGCTCATGAAGCGGGCCGGGTGCAAGCGGGTGGGCTTTGGTGTGGAAAGTGGCAATCAGCGCGTGCTGGATTACATGAAGAAGCGGCAGACCATTGACGAGGTACGCCGGGCGTTCCGCTGGGCGCGAGAGGCCGGCCTGGAGACCATGGGCTTTTTCATCTTCGGGTTGCCCACCGAGACCGAGGAGACCATGGAGGACACTATTCGCCTGGCCCTGGAGTTGGACCCCGACCTGGGCAACTTTATGATGGCCGCGCCATTCCCCGGCACCGAGCTATACGACATCATCCAGCGGGAGGGGCGGTTGCTGGATAAGGACTGGACCAGCGCGGCTATCCACGACGAACATGCTCACTTTGAGATCGGCCCGCTGACGGCGGAGCTGGTAGAACGCAAATGGCACGAGGCTTACCGGCGGTTCTATATGCGCCCCGGTCGCATCTGGCGCAAAGCCACTCGCCTGGACACCTGGCGGCGACTGCCCCGGTACATAGCCGATTTCCGGCGCTTCTTTGTGGGGCGGTGAGCTTCCTGGCTCTCCCTGGCTTCAGAGTAGTCGCACACCACAAGGAGCAGAGGCTTTAGCCGGTCGTGCCCACAAGACCTGGCCCGCCTGAAGGCTCGACTCCAGAATTGTCCACAGTCCAGTGAAAACGAGGAGGATTGACATGCGAGACGAACTAACCGACTTGAGATCTCGAATCCAGGCTTTTATGGTGCGTCTTTGACATCGCCGGCAAACAGAACGAAGCCGCGCGATTGGAAGAACAGGCGGCCGATCCCAACCTGTGGGATGACCCGGCTCACGCCCAGGAGGTGATGCGCACCCTGGCCGATCTCAGAGAAGAGGTGGACCGCTGGACCAGCCTGGAACGGCGCGCGCAAGAGGCCCTGGACTTGCTGGAGCTGGCCGTCGAAGAGGGCGATGAGACCATCCTGGCCGACATCCAGGCCGAGGCTGAGGCACTGGCCCGGGAACTGGACGCCCTGGAGTTCCAGTTGCTGCTCAGCGGTCCTTACGATAAACGGAATGCCATCCTGGCGATCCATGCCGGGGCTGGCGGCACCGATGCCCAAGACTGGGCCGAGATGTTGCTGCGCATGTACCTGCGTTGGGCTGACCAGCGTGGCTTTCAAGCCGAGGTGGTGTCGCAAACCTATGGCGAGGAGGCCGGGATCAAAAGTGCCCTGGTCGAGGTGCTGGGTCCGTATGCCTATGGCTACCTCCGCGCCGAACGCGGCGTCCATCGCCTGGTCCGCCAGTCACCCTTTAATGCGGACCGCCTGCGCCAGACCTCCTTCGCCCTGGTCGAGGTCTGGCCAGAGGTGGAACAGGACCTGGAGGTGGAGATCCGGCCAGAGGACATCTCGTTCGACTTTTTCCGCTCGTCCGGTCCCGGCGGTCAGCACATGCAGAAGAACGCCACCGCCGTGCGCCTTATCCACCACCCCACCGGCATCGTCATCACCTGCGAAAGCGAACGGTCCCAGATGCAAAACCGGGAGACGGCCCTGCGTATCCTGCGCGCTCGCCTCCTGGAACTGAAACGCAAACAGCAACGCGAGGAGCAAGAGGCCCTCAAAGGCGAACACGTCAGCGCCGAATGGGGTCATCAGATCCGTTCCTATGTCCTGCATCCCTACAACATGGTCAAGGACCATCGGACAGAGCACGAGACCTCCAACACCACGGCAGTTCTGGATGGCGATATTGACGATTTTATCGAGGCGTATCTGCGCAATCAGGTGGGGCGTGAAACGTAAAACGTCATGCGTTTACACTGAGTTGACGCTTCTTTCCAGAACCTGAACAGTTTGCATAACGGGCTGCTCAGGGGGTTCAAACACCGGCTGCAGCCACTCGCTAATGGCCTGGTTTTCCAGG
>DAOTYG010000108.1:0-20927 GCA_034435155.1 Anaerolineae bacterium
GGATCGCCGCAGCCGCCTGGTTGGCCACACCCACCACCAAATCCCGCTCCCGCCCGGTGATGGGCGGGCTGCTGAGCGGCCGGCTGACGGCGATGACCCCGGCCACCTCCTCCCCAATGAGAATGGGTACTTCCAGGAGCCGACCCACGAAACGGCGGGTCTCCTCAGAGAGATCGGCGGCCCGTTCATCGGTGCGCACGTCGTTGATGATCAGGGGCTGACGCTGCATGACCGTGATGACCACCGGGTTGCGCAGGCCGGGGTCCAGCGGGATCTCGTCACGAATGATCTCCTCGGTGACGCCTGGCCCGGCCCCAGCGATACCCCGCACCGTGCCGGTCCTTCTATCTACCACGGCCAGCCAGGCGGTGGCATAGCCCAGTTGCTCCACCATCGCTGTCGCCAGCGCCTGGAAGGTCTCCTGCACCCCAACCTGGCGGCTGATAGCCTGGCCGGCGCGGTAGAGGGTCTCCGTCTCGGCCAGAGCCGCCCGCGTCTGCTCGAACAGGCGGCGGCTCTCCAGGGCGATGGCCGCCTGGCTGGTCAGGCTGGTGATCTGGCGGATCTCGTTCCCGTCCATCTCTGTTACCGTGCTGGATTGCCCGGTGAGGAGGCCCAGCCATTGCTCGCCCACCACCAGGGGCCAGAAGAAGATGCTGCGCATGCCCAGTCGCTTCAGGATCAGATCGCGTGTACTGTCGTCTAGCCGTTCATCCTCGGCGACATCGTTTACGAGCGTCGGTTCATGGCGGACGAGGATCCTGCCAGCCGGGAACTGGGCAAAATCATAGCGGGTGCCCACGGGCATGCGGGGGGCTTCCCCGCTACGCTCCCACACAGCAGACACCGTGAAAGCGTCAGGTTGCTCATTCGGCGCCAGGGGGTGATCAAAGAACAGAAAGTTCGCCCGGTCCAGACGTTGCAAAGCCGTCGAGTGGATCAGGGCGTGCAGGATGTCGGCGACGGAACCGGCGCGGATCACCCGTTCGATGCCGGCGTACAAGGCCTCGGTTTGGGCCAGGGCGACCCGGGTCTGCTCGAACAGGCGGCGGCTCTCGATATAGCCACTCACCCGCCGGACCACGTCTCCCAGGAGCGCGCTCTCCCGGTCCAGGAAGTCGTGCTCTTCGGTGTAGGCGACATAAGCCCGGCCCACCTCCGCTCCGCCGATATGCAGGCTCTGCACCATCTGGCGCGGCAGGTCCAGCGCTGCCGGTGTGCCATAGACCTGACCATTGAACTGGATGGCCGCCACACAGGCCCCGGGATACTGCATGGCCTGTGGGATACGCTCCGCCACCCACTGCAAGAACTCGGGGATCGGTGGGGTCTGGCCGATCTGGCGGCCGATGTCGTTTAGACAGTCGAGTATCTTCACCTGCTCGCCCAGCAGGGTGCTGGCTTGCTGCGTTTCCGCGAACAGACGCGCGTTCTGGATAGCGATGGCCGACTGGCTGGCAACCGCCGTGAGCAACTCGCGGTGGTGTTCACCATAGCGTCTTGGGGTGGTATAATCCTGGACGGCGAGCACGCCGATCACCCGCCCCCCGACTACCATCGGTACGCCCAGCCACGATTGGGCCTCCCGCCCGATGGACTCGATGCCCAACTGGGCCAGCCAGTGGTCCACGTGTTCCGGGATGAGTAACGGCTGGCCGGCGCGGATCACATGCTCCGTCAGGCCCTGCCCGGCCCGGCGCGGCCGCCACGGCACGCGCTGCCCTTCCTCGACTGCCAGCGGGAAAGAGACCTCATCGGTCGCCGGATCATACAGCGCCAGATAAAAGTTGGTCGTGTCAATCAGGCGGGAGGTATACTGATAGATGCTCTCGATCACCCGGTCCAGGTCCAGGGTCGCCGCCAGGCCCTGGCTCATCTCGTTGAGGGCGGCCAACTCCTCGGCGCGGGCCTGAGTCTGCTCCAGCAGGCGGCGGTTCTCCAGGTAGCCGCTGATCCGCCGCACGATGTCGCCCAACAGGGCGCTGGCCCCATCGGGAAACTCGCGCCGTTCGGTGTAGGCGATGTAGACCTGGCCTACCTGTTCGCCGCCCACCCGCAGGCCCTGCACGATCTGATAGGGCAGCTCCATCGCCGCCGGCGTCCCATAGACCTGGCCGGCGTACTCGATGGCCGCCACACAGACCTCCGGGTGGCGCATAGCGGAGGGGATGCGTGTCGCCGCCCACTGCAAGAACTCCTCCACCGCCGGGGCCTCGTCAATCTTGCGGCCGATGTCGTTCAGGCAGTTCAATTCCTGCACGCGGGCATCCAGTGCAGCCCGGGCTTGTAGCTCCTCATTGTACAGGCGGGCGTTCTCAATAGCCACCACGATCTGGTCGGCCAGACCGCGCAATAGTTGGACTTCGCTCTCAGTGATGCGTGCGCGCTCGACCCGCCGGTAGCCCACCTCCAGGACGCCCAGGGCCTTGTCGCGCAGCAGCAGGGGCACAAAAGCCCGCACCAGTTCCGCGTGTCCCTCTCGCTCATAGATCTCGCGGTCAAAGCGTTCGTCCCAGCCGTCAATGACCTCGAGCTGTCGCCGGCGGATGACGTCCATCAGGATATCATCTTGCAGTTGGCTCAGAGGCCGCACCAACCCGCGCAAGCCCTGGGCCAGACCGGCCGCCCGGACGGTGCGCATCTGGCTGGTGGCCTCATCAATCAAAGCGAGGGCGATATGAGTGAACCCCATCTCTTGCGAGAGCGCATCCACCACCGCATCGAGGACGTGATCCAGGTTCAGGGTGCCAGAGACAGCCTGGCCGATGCGTTGCAAGATCTGCATCTCGCGCACCCGGGCCTGGGTCTCGGTCAAAGCAGCCTGGGTCTGCTCGAACAGGCGACGGTTCTCCAGGTAGCCGCTGATCCGCCGCACGATGTCGCCCAACAGGGCGCTGGCCCCATCAGGAAACTCGTGTGGCTCAGTATAGGCGATGTAGACCTGGCCGGCATGTTCGCCACCCACCCGCAGGCCCTGCACGATCTGATAGGGTAGCTCCATCGCCGCCGGCGTCCCATAGACCTGGCCGGCGTACTCGATGGCCGCCACACAGACCTCCGGGTGGTGCATGGCGGAGGGGATGCGTGTTGCCGACCACTGCAAGAACTCCTCCACCGGCGGGGCCTCGTCAATCTTGCGGCCGATACTGTTCAGGCAGTCCAGCTCCCGGACCCGCTGCTCCATGAGGACGTTGGTTTGCCGCACTTCCTCGAACAGGCGGGCGTTCTGAACGGCAATGGCCGCATGGGCCGCAAAGGCCGCCAGCAAGTCCGCGTGCTCGGGCAGGTAAAGGCCCGGCGTCGCGCTATCCAGGGAGAAAAAGCCCACGACCTGGTCGCGCATGATGATGGGCGCACCGGCCCAGGAGCGGATCCAGCGCGTCGGCTCCCGGTGGACCCAGTGGGGGTCGCTCGCGGTGTCCGGGACCACGTGCGGGCGACGGGTGGTATACATGCGGTGCAGATTGGGGATCTGCTCCACCGCCAGCCGTAGCGCGACGTTCGCCTCAGCCGTGCCCATGCGCTCATAGCCCCGCTGGTGGATGATGCGCGCGAAACCGTCTTCGATCCACATCACGTTGGCGCAATCATAAGGGACGACCTGGCTGATCTGGTCCAGCAACTGCTCCAGCACCTGGTCAGCATCCAGGGTAGACCCCAGAGTCAGGCTCGCCTGTCGCAGCACCTCCGTTTCCTGCCGCCGCTGCTGTTCTGCCTGAAACAGGCGGGCGTTCTCCAGGGCCACGCCAGCCTGGCTGGCCAGCGATTGGAGGAGGGCCACCTCAGCCGGACTGAAAGCATTTAGCCGGTCGCTCTGCACATCCAACGTGCCGATGACCCGGCCCTTGACCGCGATAGGGATGACCACTTCGGAGCGGGTATCGCTTAGCTCCGGGATGGCCAGGTAGCGCGGGTCCCCCCGCACATCGCCGACCAGCACCGGCTGGCCGGTGCGGGCCGCCTCGGCGTTCAGGCCCGGGCCAGTCAGGTCCAGCCATAACTCGCCGGGGGAGAACCGGTCATCCGTGTCGCCGACGAGGCTACCGTATTGGAAGACGAGCCGCTGGCCCTCCACCAGGGCGATGCCCACAAAATAGTAGCCGAACCGGGCCTTGATGGTATCCACCATCCGCCGCAGGATCTCGGCCGGGTCGAGCAGGGCCGTGATAGACCGCCCCACCTCGTTGATCACCTCCAGTTCTCGCGCCCGTTGGCGCGTCTCCTCCAGCAGCCGCAGGTTCTCGATGGCAGCCGCGACGCGGGCGGCGATGGTGGAAAAGATCGCCAGGGCCTCCCTGTCATACAGCCCTTCCTTATCATAGCTCTGGATGGCCATGACGCCGACGACCCGGTCGGCCGCGATGAGGGGGACGCCCATCCAGGAGCGGGCGGGCGGACCCAGGGGCGAGATATGGTGGGCCTGCTCGAAAGCCAGACCCTCCTGCTGGTTGCGGAACAAAAGCGGCCGGCGGGTGCGGATGATGTGGCCGGTGACGCCGGTTTCCACCTGATACCGCGTGCGGGGCTGCCGTTGTCCCTGTTCCACGTCAAAGACAGCGGTCCACTCGGCACTCCCTTCCTCATAGGTGGCGATGTAAAAGTTCGTCGTGTCAAAGAGGCGACTTACGTGCTGATACACCGTCGCCAGCAGGTCGTCCAGCTCCATGGCCATAGACAAGGCCTGACCCAGATCGTTGAGGACAGCCAGCTCAGCGATCCGTCGCTCCCGTTCCTGGAACAGATGGGCATTCCCCACAAAGGCAGTGACCTGCCCGGCCAGTAGTTCGGCCAGGCCTTGATCGCTGCTGGAGAAGGGGTAGCCCGGCTGGCTCCGCGTGGCGACCAGAACGCCGACGACGCGGTTCTGCCAGATCAGGGGCACGGCCAGGGCCGCCGCGAACGGCGCATCGGCAAAGGTCTCAGCATGGCCGTTCCAGGCCAGGTAGTCGTCAACCACCAGGGTTTTCTTCTCGTTAAAGGCGCGCCCAGACAGGCCCTCGCCGGGCTTGAGCCGGCGCCCGGCCATCTCCACCCCGCCCACCTGGTAGGAAACCGCCAGCTCCAGTTCCCCGTCCTCCTCGCGCCAGAGCCACACGCCCCCTCCATCGGCGTCGAGCAGGTTCATCGCCCGCTGGCTGATGGCCTGGAGGGTAGCCTTCAAGTCGCGCTGTTCCTGGGCCAATTGCAACGATAGCTGGCGCAGGCTGTCCAATTCCTCCGACCGTCGTTGCTGTTCCTGGTGCGCCCGTCGGATGCGCTCGAACAGCCGGGCATTGGCAATGGCCGTGGCCACCTGATCGGCAATGGTGGAAAAGAGGCTCAGGTCCTGCTCGCCATAGAGATGCTCCTGTTCGTAGCTCTGGATCGCCATCACCCCCACCAGCCGGTCAGCGGCGATGAGGGGGACACCCATCCAGGAGAGGGCGCGCTCGCCGATAGCCTCGATCCCGTGGGCCTCGTGGAAGGCCTGGTTCTCAGATGGGGTATGGAAGAGCAGCGGTTGGCGGGTGCGGATGATGTGGCCGGTCAGACCGCTCCCGGCCGGGCGGCGGACCAGCGGTTGTCGCTGGCCATGCTCCAGGTGCAGGGGGGAGAAGCGTTCGTCTGCCTCTTCATCATAGAGGGAGATGAAAAAGTTGGTCGTATCAAAGAGCCGGCTGACCTGCTGATGGACCGTCTCCAACACCTGGTCCAGCTCCAACGCGCCGGAGACAGCCTGACCGATCTCGTTGAAGATCGCCAGCTCGGTGATGTGTCGCTCACGTTCCTGGAAGAGCCGGGCATTGGCGATGGCCGTGGCCACCTGGTCAGCCATGGTCTGGAACACGGCCACATCTTCGGCGGAGAAAGCGGCCTCCTGCGCGCTCTGGATGGTCAAGGCCCCGATGGCCTGCCCGCGACTGACGAGGGGCAGGGCCAGTTCCGAGCGGGTCTCTGG
The DNA here is from genome assembly GCA_034435155.1 of Anaerolineae bacterium. Classification (GTDB taxonomy): domain Bacteria; phylum Chloroflexota; class JAHJIN01; order JAHJIN01; family JAHJIN01; genus DAOTYG01. The sequence continues at coordinate 5,939 of DAOTYG010000108.1, forward strand.
CAACAAAGGGTTGTCAAAGCGCACGGCCTCTGCGCCCACATCCAGGGCGATGCGGGCCTGGCGGTGGGCTATGCACCAGCCGATCATGGACCGGCCACCGATCTCTAACCTGTGGCCCTGCTCCACCATCTGGCGGCCGGCCTGGCCGGTGCCGGCGCGCAGGACAGCCCACCGGCCGGCCTCGCCCTCATTGGGGCTGACCAGGAACAGGCCAACGTAATACAGGTCAAAGCGTTCCCGGATCAGGTCTACCACCTGCTGGATCAGCACATCCGGGTCCAGGATGCTGCTGGCGGCCCGCGATACCTCGGCCGCGGTCCGGAGTTGGAGGTTGCGGCGTTCGAGGTTCGCCAACAACCGTTCCAACTCATCCGCCGGGGCTGTATCTCGCCGCCTCCGCTGGCGTGTGGACATACTCATACCCCTTGCCTCCTACCGGTCATGACCGACATCGCTTTCATCTCCCATCAGGACTGCGGGGTCCCCAGCCTGATGCTTCCGTGCTCGCGGCGGGTGTGCCACCCGCCACTGGACGCACGAGCAACCGTGGATATCCATATCAGACGGGCACGGCCAGCACCTCAGCCGCCGGAAAGGCCAACACATAGCTCCGCTGCCGGCCCGTGGTCGGCGGGGTCCACATACGTCCCCCGTGCAGCTCCACGATTCGCTTACTCAGGGCAACACCCAGACTGGCCCCCTCGGCGTCCCAGATCACCCCGTCGCTCGCTGCCCCTGCCTCGACAGGGATAGGGGGCTGGGCATCATCAGGCTGGCCGGCGATATACACCAGGACCTGCTGCCCCTCCGTCCGTGTCGAGATCACCACCGTCTCGGCCGACCCGGCGGCCTCGGCGATGAGATGGATAAGGACCTGGCGCAGACGGGGCCCGTCGCCCAGGATGATGGGCTGAGCCGGGCTGAGGTGGCCGGGCCGGGTCACAAGTTGACCATTCACCGCACCGGCCGGCGCGGTGCTGGCGATGACCTCCTCGATCAGGTTGTTCACATCCAACCGCTCGCGCGCCAGAGTCAGAGTACCGCGTTCCAGTTCCACCAGGTCCAGGACGTTATCTAACATACTGAGCAGGTGATGCCCACTCTGGTGAATGGCCGTCAGATCAGTGCGTTGCAGGTCCGTGAGCGGGCCATCCACGCCTTTGAGGATCAGCCTGGAGAACCCGATGATGGAGTTGAGCGCGGTGGCCAACTCATGGGACATGGAACCCAGCGACTGCATACGCAACCGTTCCAGTTGACGCAGCTTGTGCACGGTCGCGCGCTCCTGGGCATAGGTCTGGGCATTCACAATGGCCACGCTGATCTGATCGCCCAGGCTCTGCAGGACACGGATATCGCTGGTCGAGAAGGCATCGGGGTTATCCGCCCACAGGTCCAGCACGCCCAGGTTGCGTTGCCCGGTGCGCAAAGGGATCGCCAGCTCCACGTGAGTCGGGACCAGGCGGACCATGCAGGGTTCGCCGGCGGCGGCCGCCCGCCCGATGGGCGTTTCATCGCCCACGGGTGTGCGTATTGGGACTGCCCCATCCCCGATACCATTGCCGGCCCTGGCGCGCAGGATGACCTGCTGGCCGGTCTCGTCCAACAGGCCGATCCCCACATAGGAAAGGCTGTAGCTATCGTGGATCAACTGGGTTACCTTTTCCAGAAGCGTATCCGGGTCCAGGATCGCTGTTGCCACCCGGCCCACCTCGGCGCTCAGGGCCAATCGCGCGGTGTAGTGTTGGAGTTGCCGGTTAGCCTCCTGGAGCTGGCGGGTGCGCTCGGCCACAATGCTTTGCAGGTTGTCATAGAACTGGCACAACTCTGTGGCCATGACGTTGAAGGCCTGAGCCAGGATGCCGATCTCGTCCCGGCGATCCACGGGGACCGTCTGCCAGAAATCACCATCGGCGATCTGCACCGCGCGCGTGGTGAGGCGGATGATGGGCCGGGTGATGCGCCGGATGACCACCGCCGCGAGCAAGGTGGTGAGCAGGGCCACCACCAGGGTGTTGGCAATGAGCAGGGCGGCCAGATTATCGGCCGGGGCAAACGCCTGGCGTTGGGGCTGTTCCACGATGATCGCCAGCCCCAACGAGTCGTTCCAGGCATAGGCCCCCACCACCGGTTGCCCGGCGTGATCGATATACAGAGCGCTCCCCTGTCCGCCCGCCAACGCCGCCGCGATACCCGGGCTATGTACCGATTCGGTCGAGTGAGTGTCCAGGCCCAGGGTCTGCCCAGCGGGGGTCACCAGATAAACCCGGCCGGCGGAGTTCAGGGTGGGTGTATCCGCCACCAGGTGGATCAACGGTGCCAGGTCCAACTCACCCACCAGCCAGCCTGATGAATCCCCGGCCGGACCGGGGATGGGCACGGTCCGGCACACGCCCCTGGGCATCGTCGCCGGCGCGACAGCCTCCACCGCGAGCAAGACCTCATTCCCAGTGGCAGACCGCGCCAGACGCAAGGCCCGAAAGCCCTCGTATTGGGCCAGCGCCGTCTGCAAGATAACCCGCGTCTCCTCCGCTGCTGCGGCATAAGCGGGCGTATTCGGCGCCGACTGGAACAGGACCGCCGTGGCCGACGCAGCGGCCAACCGGACGCTCACCTGCGTCAGACGCTGCTCTTGTATAGCCAGCCAGTGATCGATCTGGACAGCCTTGAGCGTGGCGATGGCGCTCAAACGCTCCTGGGTTGCCCGGCGCATCTCCTGATTGGTATGATTGACTACCAGCCAGGTGTTGACCCCCAGGGGAACAATCGCCAGCAAGAGAAAGACGATCAACAGGTTGCGGCCCAGGCCGCCACGCAAACCCGTCACAGAGCTGATTGGGCGGCTGGCGGAGCCAGGGGCACTCATGGTCACTCACAGAAAGCGGGAGGATAGCCGCAAAGTACCGACATCCCAAACCCCCTCGCCCCGCAATAACGCTTCGATCTGGCCTGGGAAGCGATCGGGGTCTATGGGTTTGCCGATGAACCCGTCGAAACCGGCCCGGCGGGCGTTCTCCATGTTCTCCTCGGTGGCCTCAGCGGTCACGGCCACGATAACTGTCTTGGCGAAGCGGGGATGGGCGCGCAGCTTGGCCAGGGCAGCATAGCCATCCTCATAGGGCAGGTGAATATCGAGCAGGATCATATCCACGCGCGGCAGGCTATCGGCAAACTCGAGCACCTCCTTGCCGGAGCGTTTCCACTGCGTTTCCTTGACCCCCAGGAAAGCCAGCAAGCGGTTCAGAAGTTGATAATTATACACGTTGTCTTCGACAACCAGGATATGGGCTTCCTCAGGCTTGATCCTCATATCTCCTCCCTACGGTCTATTCCATGGGCCACCGGCATAGCCACGAGCCCGGCGCAGGAAATCGGCCACCTGGCCGGGCAGTTGGTCCACGTCAATAGGTTTCTGGATATACCCATCGCAGCCAGCGGCCAAAGCCCGCTCACGGTCCCCCTTCAAGGCGTAAGCCGTAAGGGCCACAATGGGCACTTTTTGCAGATCGTCTCGCTGGCGTAGCAGGCCGGTGAGGGTGTAGCCATCCACCGTGGGCAGGTTGATGTCCACCAGGATCAGGTCCGGCGTTTCATGTTCGAGCAATTGCAACGCCTCCGGACCGCTCCCGGCTTCCAGCACCACATAGCCTTCGGCCTCCAAGACCCTTTTAACCAAGAGACGATTACCCGGGTTGTCCTCAATATACAAGACCCGTTCCGGTTTCATCTCCACCTCTCACGGCCCCTCATGGCGACCGACCGGTTCATGAAGTTCGGGATTGGCAGGTAACCGGCCATCCTGTTGCTGGAGCCAGGTTTCAATATCCGCCAGCCGGAAGCGCCAGCGATTGCCCACCTTGAGCGCGGGGATCCGCCCTTGCTGGGCAAAGCGATAGATGGTCTGCGGGCTCATCTTGAGATAATCGGCCACCACTTGGACTGTTACCAGCTTCTCCATGCTCCCCCCCCCAGGAAATTGGCGGACCGGGCGCTCAATGGCGCGAGGTCGGGCCGGTTATACTGATTTGTGTTTCTCTATACTTGAGTATATCAGATTACACGCCCCAGGTCAAATGTTTTAACCTTAATTTTCGAGGGCGGGGAGCAAACCAGTACCTTTGTACCACGGCCGGCTTGATCTGATTTTTTTGCTCGCCATACCTGGTGCCCACGCGGAGCGTGGGCACCAGGGGAAAACAAATCGCGGCCTTGCCGAAGCTGTGCGGGGAGGGAAAAGAATGCCTGGTAGGGGGTTTTTGCGGCGGCTTCGCCGCCGCAAAAACCCCCAGAAAGGTTTTCTTTCCTCTTGTTCCCTCCCTAACAGAAGTTATGCACGGATGTCAGACCGACATCTTGACCTTTGACCGGACTGATGGTATACTACATGTGATGACTGGCGCAGTTCACTGAAATCACCCCAGCCAGGCGTGTGCTGTTGGCACGAGGCGGAGCACACTCTGCCGCCAGATACGGGGACGGTAGTCCTGTCGGAGCGAACATACTATTCAAGGAGGGGAATCATGATCGTGCAAGGCAAACTGATCACGGAAACACCGCTGTACCGGGGCAACGCCCGCAAGACGTTGTTCACACGAGATGGGGACGGCAGCCATCGGTTGATCTCCCTGGCTGAGGAGGTGGCCGGCACCGCGCAATCCCTGATGGACGCCTTCATCGGTCAGTCGCGCGATGGCAAGAACCTGGGCCTGTTGAATCGGCTCTGGCTGCGGTTGTATGGCTCGGCCATGCCCAAGGACCTCATCGCCCACATTGATTGCAAGCTGCAAAAAGAGTCCTATCCGCGCGGCAATCTGTTCGACATGCGCATGGGTCTCCGGCTGGACGAGGACCGCTGGGCGGCTGAGGCTGAGGCGAACTACAAGATGGAGACGCTCTACCGGCATTCGGCGTTCGATTTTGCCATGTCCGTCAACGAATCAGTCCTGCGGCAGGGTGAGAACCAGGCCCGGCTTTACTACCTGCTGCGCGAGCTGCAAGAGGGCCGCTTCTGGTTCGGGGCCGGCAAGAGCAAGGGCCTGGGTCGCTGTCGCCTGGAGGCGAAACTGCCCTTCACGGCGCAGACCCCGCCGCGCATCCAGCCGGCGGCCAATCACCTGCGCCTCGCCCTCACCTTCAACGCCACCAATCCGGTTCTGGTGGGCTGGAACTGGGGCAAGGTAGACCCGGCGGTGCCGGCCTTCGCTGCCGTTGAGGGCCAGGTCCTGGTAGGCGCGATGCGGGGCCTCCCCGATCCCATCCGGCAACGGCTGGAACTGGGCCTGGCCGGCCCGATCCTCAGCCCGGAGGATTGGAAGAAAAAGTTCGCCCAGACCCTGCCCCGCGTCATCGCCATCTGGCTGCGGGAACGTTCCATCGGCGAGATGGAGGTCTGGATCCTGCCAGAGAAGGCTTTGGATAAGCTGGGCAAGGGCAAGTATGGCCTGAGCAAAGACGTGCTCAAGCGGCTGGAACCCCTGGTGGGCCGGCCCTTCCCCGGCCTGGCGGTCGCCAAAGCCGAGGTCGAGACGGTCCTGGCGGACAAGGCCAACATGGCCAATCGCGTCCTCAAGGAGATGGTGCAGGAGCGCCGCACCAGCCAGGAGCTGGACCGGGCCGCCTGGCAGGAAGTGGCCGACGGCCTGGGGCTGGACCCGACCCTCGCCGACACCCTGGCCGGGCGCATCCAGAACGAGGCTGCCCTGACGGAGGCCCTGACGCCAGCCTGCCAACGCGTTCTTCCCCGCCTCTTCCAACAGGTGGACCAGCAGATTGACCTGCTGCGCAGCGATGCCTGGGTAGACGCCGAGATCGCCAACCGGGAGGAACACCTGCGGATCAAGACCATGCTGCTGGAGGGGCAGATCACGGAACAGCAATGGGGGGATCGCCGCCAGGCCCCGCCGGGTGTCAGCCCGGCCGCCTGGCGCGAGTTCGTGGAAGCCCATAGCCGCGTGCAGTACCGCCACATGCGGGAGCCGCGAAACCTGCAAAAAAGTATCATCAACGACCGCAACATGATCGAGTTTCTCAAGACCTTCCGCGAGCGCGCCCGCCAGGAGTTATCCCAGCCCTACAACGTTGACTTTCGCGCTGGTGGCCCCAACAACCAGGAGATCTCCCGCAAGTACGGCAAGCCCTACGACACGGTGTTCATGCGCATGCTGTCCTGGGCCCCCTCGGCGCAGGAGCAAGGGGCCTGGGAGGTCTATGTCCCCGGCAGTACCCTCAAGGGCGCGTTCCGCAAGCGGGCTACCCAGGTGCTACGGGCGCTGTGGGGCGAATCCCCCAAGACCAACCAGGTGTTGGATCGCCTCTTTGGGGCCCAAGGGCAACGCGGGCTGGTCTTTTTCTCCGACGCCTATCTGGCCGACCCCTACGACCCGGACCGGGCCTGGTGCTCGATGGACGGCGTGCGGATGGACCCCGGCACCGGTCGCCCGATAGAGACCGCCAAGCACGACTACCTCTTTGCCTACGGTCATCACCTCACCTTCCACATGCGACTGGACATCCAGGATATAGATGAACGAGACCTGGAAGCGTTGTCCGTGTTCGCCCACCTGCTCCAGGACTTTCAGCGGGGTGACATCCCCATCGGCGGCGAAAAGACCAGTGGCTTTGGCTGGGTCCAGGCCACCGTGACCGACCTGGTCTGGTTGACTGGCGACCCGGCCGGCGCGAGCCGGGTGCTGTTCGGGGAGCGCGAGTTCACGCGAGACGGCATCTGGTATCGCCTGGACCTGGTCGGCGCGGAAGCGGCCACCGCCCTGCGCCTCGACCGGCCGTTGGTCCAGCCCGAGACCCCCGTGGCCAAGACACCACCCCGGGCCAAGGCCGGCTTTGTCTCCCACCGGGCCTTTGGCGGGCATTGCGGACTGCTGACTGTGGAGGCCGAGGTCCTGACGCCCCTCCACATCCGCGAGAGCGGCGAGCCATCCCGCCGGGCCACCCTGGACGGCAGCCCGGTAAACGGGTGGGACTTTTTCTCCATGTCACCCCCGGCCGCCGAACAGCGCGAGGTCGAGCGGCGTTACGCCCTCCCCAGCCGCAGCCTGCGGGGCCTGTTCCGGCACGTCTATGCCATCGCCAGCGATTCGCGCGGGGAAAGCCCAAACATCAATCAGTTGACCCCGGTGGACGGATTGTTCGGCTGGGTAGGGCAAGGCCCCAACCAGGCCCTGGCTGGGCGGCTCTCCTTCGGCTTTGGCCTCTTTGAGGACCCGGCCCTGGCCTGGTTCAAGGTCCCCTACCCTTACGGCGGCTGGCAGTACGCCGGTGGCCGGTGGCAGGAGATGGCTGGCCGCTCCGCCGCCATGCACCTGATTGACAAGACCTGGCGGCTGTTCCCACACACCCCGTTGGCCCCCATCGCCAAACAGATGGACGACTTTGCGCCGGACACCCCCCAGGCCAGCTATTTCCGGGCCATCCTGCCCGGCGCCCGCGCTCGTCTTACCATCCGCTTCTGGAACCTGGAGGATGAGGAGTTACAACGGCTGATCTGGTGCGTGGTCCTGGAGCCGGGCCTGGCCCACAAGATGGGCAACCATCGCTACCTGGGCTTTGGCAGCCTGCGTTTGCACCTCCTGCCCCAGGACAGCTACCTAATTGATTGGGCCAGACGCTATGCTGGTCAACCGGAGGAGGCCTGGCGTATACCCATCCAGGTTGAGCAATGGATCAAGCCCGTGGCGATAAAGCACTATCTGGCCCTGCGCCAGGCCCTGGCCTGGCCAGGCTAATAACGGTCCGGAGTCGAGCCTTAAGGCGGGAAATCCGATTGCCGCTCCTGCCCTCACCCCACCCCCTACCCCTCCCCTCTCCCGCTCGCCTTCGGCGGTGGACAAGGGGAGGGTCTCCCCTGGCCGCAGGCCAGGGAGAGAGGGAATACCAACGGTGGTCACTCCGTAAGGGGTTTTTAGGGTTTTGGCGACGGCTCTGCCGTCGCCAAAACCCACACCCCGGGGCCAGGGACAAGGAGTATCCCTGGGCCTGGAGCTTATAATCACTACTCATTGGAGCCATCAGACAGGATGTGCCGGAACGTCCTGTACATCCTGCCCAGCCCAGGCTGGACTGGGTCAATACTGTCTAATATATGCTGACCGAATTTGATTGGCTGCGCCGCGCCCAGACCGGTGCGGAACTGCTGGCCACCCTCAGATGCCTGGCGACGGAGCCTGATCTCCTGGCCGAGACAGAGCTCGGGCCGCCGCATTCGGCCCTGAGCGGCCCCTGTCAGCGGTGTTGGGTCTATCCCCGCGCCTCGGCTCCCAGTGGCCGCCTCAGCCCTTACTGCAAATCGTGCCTGGTGATCCTGGCCGGGGCCGACCAACTCGGCCATATCTCTCGCCAGGCTGTTGTGGTCTGGGGCCTGGTCAATCAGTTGCCCCGGCAATTGGCGAGCGGCCAGGGCTTCCACGACGACCCGGTTCTGGGCGTCTACCTCCCTGATTCACACCATTTTTTGCTGATGATGCCCCGGCACGCACTAAAGTCCTGGCTTCAGGAGCTGCTCCTCTACCACGGGACCGAGCTGAAAGGGTTGCTCGAGGTGTTCCCCACCACCGGGGCCAGGGGAGGGATCAACATGGGCGATGCCCTATGCCGGGCCATCCACGACGAGGCCCGTTTCCCCCTGGATCAGTTGCGGGTGCGCTTTTTCTCCGCCCCCCACCAGTTCCTGCACTTTCGCACCCGCGAGCAACTGGGCCAGCTTACCTTCGAGGTCTCGGATTTCGTTAGCTTATTGGAAATGGCGGCGGTCTTTCGCACTCTGATGCGCCCGGAGCTACAGCAGGCCCTGCGCCAGTTGCTCTCCCTGCCAGACCCCAGCGAAGCCCAGTTCTATTGGGGCCGTTTCCTGGGCTATCTCAGTCCAGAGGCCCGGGACATGCTCAGTGCCTGGCGTATCCGCCAGTGGCCCCGGCCGCGCGTTGACCTGCTGTACGAACTGGTGGAGTATGTGGCCTTTTACGAGACCGCCTGAATTGCTCCGTTATCTGATCGTATGGCGGGTGAATGCCCCCCTGGTCTGGCTGGCAGGTTGTCCAGCCGTCGAGTTCTCCCGGACCCTGGGCGCCATGATCGCCGACCGCCTGCCCACGTCGGAGGCGCGCCATTGGCGCAAGGCCCTGGCGCCGTGGGAGGAGACCGGGAAATCGGTCACGATCCCCGAGCTGGCCTGGCCCATCGAGGCGGTCTTGTTCACTTATCCCGGCAAACTGGCCTACGGGCAAGGCGAGCCGATCCTGTGGGAACTCAAGCTCCTGGGCCAATATGCCGATCACGGGTTCTTTCTGGAGGTCATCCTGCCGGCGATGGAGCAGGCCACCACAACCCGGGACCCGCGCTGGTGGCGGCCACGCCAAATCTGGGGCCGGTTCGACATCGAGTCCGTCTACGCAGCGCGGGGGAATCAGTGGGAGCCGTTCGTGCGGGCCGGCCAGCTAGACCTGAGCTATCGCGCCACGCCTCATCAGTGGGCAGAGGGGCTGATCTTCGATGTGCCGCGCGAGACCAACCGCGTCTTTGACCACCTGACCTGGATCACGCCCTTTGACCTCCCCAGCCCCGAAACGGCCCCGGCGGCGCCGGCCCGGCAGGCCAGGCGGCCTCACCGGCCCAGGCGGATTCAGGCGCATCAGGTGCCCTCCCTGAACACCATCCTGGAGGCCCTCATCGCCCGGCTGACCGTCTTCTTGCCGGGCCGGCACCACACGCCGGACCAGGTGTGGAACAGCCTGGACGAGGAGGAACGCGCCTCGCTCCAGGAGGCCCTGGCCCAGGCCAGCCGGATCCCGGTTCACCATCACAACCTCCAACGTCCCTCCCGACACTGGCCGGGCCAGTGGATCGGCGACCAGCACTTCCCCTCTATCCCGTCCCCGCTAATCCCATACCTGGAGTTGGCCTCCATCCTCCACGTCGGCAAGCAGACCCATTTTGGGTGCGGCACATTCGTCATCGCCTGACTTTAAGATGATATGGCACCCCGCTGCCATCCGTGCATAACTCCTGTTAGGGAGGGACAAGCCTTTTGAGGCATTCTTTTCCCTCCCCCGAAGGGGCACGAAGTGGGGAGTGGATCGGGTGTCCTCATGCGTTTAAATTACGCATTGGATGTCAACCCGGACTTGACGAGCGACGCCGGGCATTGTAAAATGGTCTGGCATCTGACTCCATTCAGTCCACCCTCCGGCAGGCTTGGTAATGAGCAGTAACGAGGTAAGGTAGATTGTCACCCGTCTTTGCATTGGGGCTGGTAGTTGTTGCCTACCTGCTGGGGAGTATCCCCACAGCCTATATCATCGCCCGGCTGGCCCGGGGGATTGACTTGCGCCTGGTGGGCAGCGGCAACGTGGGCGGCAGCAATGTCTATGAGCACGTGGGGCTATGGGCCTTGCTGGTGGTGGGCGTGGTGGACATCGGCAAGGCATTGGTGCCCACGGCCCTGGCCCTGGGGCTGGGCTATGGCTGGGGGATCGCCGGGGCGGCCGGGTTGGCCGCCATGATCGGGCATTCGTGGTCGCTCTACCTGCGATTCACCGGCGGCCGGGGCATCGGTCCCCTGACCGGCTTGATGCTCGTGCTGGCCCCGGTGGAGTTTATCTTCACCCTGCTCATCTTTGGGCTGGCCGTGCTCCTGCGTCGTGACTCGTCGGTGGGATTGGTGGGGATCTTGATCATCCCGGTGGCAGCCGGGGTGTTGGGCCGGCCACCAGAGGTAATCCTCACCGGCCTGGGGATCATCGCCCTGATCCTGCTTAAACGCATCCTGGCGAACGAGGGCCTGCCCCGGGAACGCCAGGTCTTTTGGTGTCGGCTGCTGCTGGACCGGGACATCATGGACCGGGAAGCGTGGATTCATCGGCGCGAACATGAGTGATCGTTATGCCTCCTCATCTATCCGTCGTCATCCCGGCTTACAACGAGGCCCAACGTTTGCCCAAGACCCTGGCCGAGATGACCACCTATCTGGATACCCAGGAATTTACCTGGGAGATCATCGTTGTGGATGATGGCAGCCAGGATGAGACAGCGGCCCTGGCCCATGAGTTCGCCCGCCGGCACCCTATGGTGCGCGTCATCGAGAACCCCCATCGCGGCAAGGCCTATGCCGTGCGTTCCGGCGTGGAGCAGGCGCGCGGTGACTATGTCCTTTTCGCCGATGCCGATCACGCCACGCCCATCGGCGAGTGGCGCAAACTGTGGCCGCATTTCGAACACGGCTACGATGTGGTCATCGGCTCCCGGGAAGGGCTGGGAGCGGTGCGGCACGGCGAGCCATTCTTGCGCCATCTGATGGGCCGGGTCTTTAACACCATCGTGCGCTTGCTCATCGGCGGCAATTTCCAGGACACCCAATGCGGGTTCAAGGCCTTCCGGGCCGATGCGGCTCATGACATCTTTGGTCGGACCAGGCTATACCGCGACAACGGGCCAGAGACCACCGAGCCGATGGTCACTGGCTTTGACGTGGAGTTGCTCTACATCGCCGTCCGGCGCGGCTACCGGGTCAAGGATGTCCCGGTCCACTGGTACTATTCGGCGCATAGCAAGGTGAATCCCCTGCGGGATAGCTGGCGTAACCTCAGGGACGTGCTGGCTGTGCGCTGGAACGCCTGGCGGGGTCTGTATGTGATCTGACCCGGCTTCGGTATCACCCATAACAATCTTCATGGATAAGTAACTGCCTACCCTCCCGCAGGTTTGGGCGCAATGACTAGACCACAGCACGCCTAGATGACCGGCTGCATCGGTTGCCAGCCCCTTTCTAACCTGCGGGAGGGTTCAGGGTAGGCAGTTACATGGATAACAGCATTTTATGGAGGTTAAGATGAAATCAGGCTATCGTTGGTTCGTCGTATTCGTGTTTTTCCTGTTCATGCTGCTTCATCAGGCCGATAAGCTGCTCATCGGCCCTCTCACCACTCCTATCATGGAGACTTTTGGTATTGACGAGGCCGCCATGGGTGCCGTCTTTAGCGGGGCCATCATCGTGGCGGTGATTCTCTATCCCCTGTGGGGCTACCTGTATGACCGGTACGCCCGCTCCAAATTGCTGGCCCTGGCCGCAGCCATCTGGGGCAGTACCACCTGGCTCAGCGCCATCGTGCCAGCCAACATGTTCCCCCTCTTTGTGGCGACCCGCGCCAGCACCGGCATTGACGACTCCAGTTATCCGGGCCTTTATAGCCTCATCTCGGACTATTTCGGGCCTCATCTGCGCGGCAAGGTCTATGGCCTGCTCCAGCTCACCGCGCCCATCGGCTACATCCTGGGCATGGTCCTGGCCATGGTCCTGGTGGAGGCGGTGGGGCTGGACTGGCGCGTGGTGTTCTATCTTACCGGCGGCATCGGCCTCCTGGTGGCAGTGCTCATCTTCCTGGGGGTGCGGGAGGTGCCCCGGGGTCGGGCCGAGCCGGAGATGGCCGACCTGGCTGAGGTGGGCGTCTACCGGTTCGACCTGCGGCTGGCCCTGGGCATCTTTCGCAAGCGCAGCATGTTGCTGCTGTTCACGCAGGGGTTCTTTGGCGTATTCCCCTGGAACGTGATCACCTACTGGTTTTTCCGCTACCTGGAGAAGGAACGCGGTTTCGATCCCGGCCAGGTGCTGATGACCATGGTCATCGCCGTGCTGGTCCTGGCGACCGGCTACCCCATCGGCGGGGCGCTGGGCGACTGGGCCTTCAAGCGTACCCCACGTGGCCGGGCCATTGTGGCCGCCTTTGGCGTGTTGATGGGGGCGATCCTGCTGCTGATCACCATGTACCTCCCCCCCGCCAACGTGCCCCTGTTCATCTTGGGGCTGGCCGCCACCGCGTTGTTCATGCCCTTTGCCGCGCCCAACGTCATCTCCACCGTCTATGATGTGACCGAGCCAGAGGTGCGCAGCACCGCCCTGGCTATCGAGTACTTTATCGAGAACTTTGGCGCGGCCTCGGCACCGTTCCTGGCCGGCCTTATCGCCGTGGCCGCCAACCTGCACACGGCCATCATCGTCATCTGCGTCAGCACCTGGCTGGTTTGCGCCGTGCTGTTGGTGGCAACCGCCTACCTGTTGCCCACCGATGTCAATAACCTGCGCCGGGTCATGCAGGAACGCGCGGCCGCCGAACGAGCACGGCAGGCGGTGAGCTGAGGAGTTGCCCACCCGGTCAAGCCTGGGCTTGGCGCGCCGGGCGCACCCCGTAGAACGAAAATATGCTGCGCCCGTGCTCGCGCGGGGTGTGCCACCCCGCGCCGGCGGCTATCTTATGATCGCGCCGGGTGTGCCACCCCTTGCCTCGTGCCACGCTCAGCGTGGGCACGAGGCAGACGAGACAGCCCTGACCGCGCGACCCGGCGTTTCGCACCCACGCAGAGCGTGGGTGCGAGCAACCTGGGATTATTTACGGCAGAGCAGGGGGATATAGAGATCCTCTCCCCTGCTCCCCTACCCCCAAAGGAGGTTAATCATGGTGGAGCAAGAGATCCTGGTTCCGGTGGAAACGCTAGAACGGTTCATGGTGGACGTGTTCGTGGGCCTGGGAGTGCCGCCAGAGGACGCGGCCATCTGCGCCGACGTGCTCATCGCTTCCGACCTGCGCGGCATCGAGTCGCACGGCGTGGGCCGGCTCAAGATGTACTATGACCGCATCCGGGCCGGCATCCAGCAACCGGTGACGCACTTTCAGGTAGTCAAAGAGACCCCTACCACGGCCGTGGTGGACGGCGGGCACGGCATGGGCCATGTCATCGCCTACCGGGCCATGAAAATGGCTATCGAGAAGGCCCGCGTCTACGGGTTGGGTGCCGTCGCCGTGCGCAACTCCACCCATTTCGGAATTGACGGCTACTACCCGCTCATGGCCGTCAAGGAGGGGATGATCGGGATGGCCTTCACCAACGCACGGCCCTCCATCGCCCCCACCTTTGGCGTCCAGCCCATGTTGGGGACCAACCCCATCGCTTTTGGCGCGCCCACGGATGAGGAGTGTCCCTTCCTGTTCGATGCCGCCACCTCCATCACCCAACGGGGCAAGATCGAGGTGCTGGAGCGGGCCGGGGAGGCGACGCCGGAGGGCTGGGTGATCGATCAGCAAGGCGAGCCGGCCACCGATACGGTGGCCATCCTGAAGGGCCTGGAGAAAGACCAGTTCGCCCTGCTGCCCCTGGGCGGCCTGGGCGAGCTATTGGGCGGCCACAAGGGTTACGGTCTGGCGACGATGGTGGAGATCCTGTGCGCCTCGTTGCAGGATGGCGCGTACCTGCAAGACCTCAAGGGCTTTGATGAGCAGGGCCAACGCCGGCCGTTCATGCTGGGGCACTTTTTCCTGGCCCTGGACATCGAGCACTTTATCCCCCTGGAGCGGTTCAAGGCCATCACGGGGGACATTGTGCGGCGGCTGCGGGCCTCTACCAGGGCCCCGGGCCAGGCGCGCATCTACACCGCCGGCGAAAAAGAGTGGGAGATGGAAAAAGTGGTCCGGGAGCGAGGAGTGCCGGTCAACGCGGCCTTGCAACGCAACATCAAGACCATGCAGCAGGAATTGGGGCTGACCGGCTACGAGTTCCCGTTCTAAAGTTTGTCCGTAACCGTTCACCCATAGGCTCGTAGGGGGTTTGCAACCCCCGTTTTGGGGCTGCGCAGCGCTGACCTGGTTCCATTTCCACCTGCGGGGACCGTTGAATCGGGGTTGCAAACCCCGCAGAGCACTGGCGGCTGAACGCTTACGACCCTACGGTGGTTTCGGCTGGTCCGAGTCAGGGAGAGACAGGAGGTGAAGTCATGAACCGCTCAAAGATGATCCTGCTCATTGCCGTGGTCGTCGCTGTCATCGCGCTGCTCTGTTGCGGCGGCTGCGTCTGCGGGGCACTGATCCTGGTGACCACTTCCCTGCCGGGAGTCCGGGCCACCCCGGTTTCCCGGGCCACAGTCGCACCGCAGCCCACGGTTGCCCCCTGGCCCACCAGCACACCCTGGCCCACCAGCACACCCCGGCCC
>DAOTYG010000109.1:0-5969 GCA_034435155.1 Anaerolineae bacterium
CCTGCTTTTCAGCCACGAATGACACGAATTTTCACCAATTCCGCTCCTATTTTCGTGCCAATTCGTGCAATTCGTGGCGAAATAACTGCCGAATAGACGAGCATGATTACACCCATGCCGAACTCACATCAAGGGTGGCAGCTCACCCCAGATGGTGAGCGGGGCCGGCACAAAGAGCAGGACGAAGAGCACGAGCATCGCGGCGCCCAGGACCCAGTGCCAGGGTTTGAGCCGGGTGATGTCATCCAGGGGTTGGGCGCGGATGCCACCAAAGGCAAAGATCAGCCCGGCCCACAGCAGCCAACCCAGCCAGCCGCCCGGCCATAGTCCCAGCACGACGAGGATCAGGATGATGGGCCACCGCAGCCGGGCGACCCGGTCGCCGAACAGGGCGTTGACGATATGCCCGCCGTCCAGTTGCCCCACCGGGATCAGGTTCAGGGCGGTGATGAACAGCCCGGTCCACCCGGCAAAGGCCACGGCATGGATCAACACGTCCTCGCCGCCACCGGGCAGGAGCTTGCCGAACCACAGGAACTTGAGCACCAGATACAGGATCGAGTTACCTTCCATGAGCACCGGCTGGCTCAGGTCCAGGGGCGTGACGCGGGACATGGAAAAACCCACCAGCAGGATGGGCAGGGCCACCACCAGGCCGGCGAGCGGCCCGGCCGCGCCCACGACCAGCATGGCCCGGCGATTCGCCGGCGGGGCCTTCATCTGGATCACCGCCCCCATCGTGCCCAACGGTGGTAGGGGCAGCGGGATGAAGAAGGGGAAGCTCATGGGCACGCCCAGCAGTTTCCCGGCCACGTAATGACCCATCTCGTGGGTGAGCAGGATCGTCAGCAGGCTGAAGGCAAAGGGCCACCCCCGGCCGATGTCCAGCAAAGCCAGTCCAAAATCGCCGATCTCGTTCAGGGCGCCGATGTACAGCACGGACAGGAACGTGGCGGCGAGCAGGAGCACCGCCAACCAGAGCCGGGAAGACGTGTCTGGCACGCCGGCCGCAGCCAGGATGACGTCCAGGTCCCCTTCGCGACGAAAGAGGGTCATATAGCCCAGTTGGCGGAACCGTTCAGCCACGATGCGGTAAGCCTGGTCGGAGGCCAGGCGCAGCCGGCCCCGGAAGCGCACCACGACGCCGGAGAGCGGCGCGAAGGTGGTATCATATACCTCCAGCACCTCGTCCACGGCGGCACGCAGGGCGGTTTCATCGCCCAAAGAGGTGAGAGATTCTCTAACAGGTTGAGCCATACCATCCCTCGGGCAAAACGTAGGGCGTAAAACGTAAAGCGTGGAACATAAGCGTCGTCGGACATGGGCCGTGGGCCTGCGGGTTGGGGAGCCGGCGCTCAGGCGGTCAGCACGTTCACCAGCACGATGACCTCGAGTGTCGCGTACAGGTTGTGGATGGCGTGAAAGACGATGCCCGGCCACAGGCTGCGCGTCCAGGCCCGCAGCCCGCCCAGGATCAGGCCCATGACCAGGGTTTGCAGGATGGTGTACCAATCGGGGCCATAGGTCATCACGTGGAGCAGGCCAAAGGGCAGGGCGGTGAGCAGGACCGCCAGCCAGGGCGGCCCAAATTGCTCTAGCGCGCCGAACAGCACGCCCCGGAACAGCAACTCTTCCACCACCGGCGCGATGAGTACCGAGGCACAGGCCATGACCAGGACCGCGACCGGCCCCCGGAAATACGGCACCAGGATCTCTGGCACCAGGGGCTGGTCCAGCAGGGCCGTGAGGCCATCGAACACCAGGGCCACGACGATGGCCAGCAGGGGGAAGGTCCAGAACGGCCAGCCCTGGGCCGGGACCAGGGCCATGGGGGCGCGGAAGGGGCGCCGGCCGGCCCGGCTCACCACCAGCCAGATCAGGCCGAGCATCAGCAGCCCGGCCAGGGCACTGGCCCCACCTACGACAACGCCGTTTTCGGCCAGGCTCATAGCGGACTCGGCGCTCGTGCCCACTACCTGCGACAACAGCAGGGCCACGATCATCAGCAGGCCGAGAAGTACTTGCAGGGCCACAAAGGTCACCAGCAGGGCCAGGGCCAGGAACAGGCTGATCCCGCGAGATCGAGTGAAGGGCGGTGTGCGTCTGGTCAGGTTGATGTCCATTGGTCACTCATCTGAGATGTGATCAAAGATCGGGATGGCGTAGTGCAGACATGTACCCGCCAGTCGTGCCAACGCGGGTTGAGGTTCTTGTATTCGGGCAGGTCAAGCCCTTCCAGGTCGGCAGGGCCGCTACCACCATCTCCTGCCCATGTGATCGGCCAGGGCGACGAAATCGAGATAGTCACGGGTGGCATTCTCCAGCCCGGCCTTATAACCTCTCTACCGTCGGCCGCCTTGCCGTGACGGTCGTGGCCGGGTAGGGTGCAGATCGCGCAGTGTCTGGATGATCTCCGCGCCGTATTCGCGGCGTTTCCAGGCCCCCAGGCCCGGCACGGTGGTCAACTCCTCCACGGTGCGCGGGTTACGCCGGGCCAGGGCCAGGAGCGTGGCATTGGAGAGGACCACATCAGGGGCCACGCCCCGCCGGGCGGCCCGGGCCTTGCGCCAGGCTTTCAGGGCCTCCAGGCGAGCCAGGGTAGCTTCGTCTGGCCGGTGCTCATTCGTCGGGCGGGGGCGCTGGGGTGGCCGGGCCTGGAGCCCCCGGGCCACGGCCTCCAGGATACCCCGGCCATAGCGGCGGATCACATAGCTGCTCAGACCCCGGATGCGGGCCAGTTCGCCCTGATCGCGGGGGCGGACCTGGCTCACCCGCACCAGGGCCGCATCGGAAATAACTTTGAACGGCGGCCAGTTGCGGCGTCGGGCCTGCTCGTCGCGGTAGAGATACAGTTCGCGGAGCACAGCCGCCTCGCGGGGGGATAGATCATGAGCACCTTTGATCCGCCAGAAGCCCTCTGGGTCGAACTTGTGAAGGGGGGGCGAAGCCTGGGCTAACTGGGCAAACTCCTCGCGCGCTTCTTCCTCGCGGCCCAATGCTCGCAGTTCGGCCAGGAGCGCGTCACGCAGCGGCAGCAGGTAGTGGGTGTCCAGCCGGGCGTAGGCCAGTTGCTCCGGGGGCAGGGGGCGCCGGCCCCAATCAGCCCGTTGCCAGCGTTTGTCCAGACGCACGCCGAACTGTTCCTCCAGGATAGCCGCCAGGCCGATGGCCGGCCGGCCCAGGATGCGACTGGCGATCATCGTGTCGAACAGGCCGGCGAACTCGAACCCGTACTCGCGTTTCATGATGAACAGGTCATATTCGGCGGCGTGAAACACCTTTTCGATGGTCGGATCGGCCAAGACCGGCCCCAAGGCCCGCACGTCGGTTACGGCGAGCGGGTCTATGATGTAATCTGTCTCATCGAAGGTCAATTGGATCAGGCATACCCGCTCGTGGTAGGCGTAAAAGCTGTTGGCCTCGGTGTCCACGGCCACGGCTGGCGCCGCTCGCAGGCGCACGATCATCTGGCGCAGGGCCTCTGGCGTGGTGATCAGGACCGGTGGGGCTAAGAGGGGCGTTGGATCAGCCATGTGTATCTCCGGGAGTGATGCCTAACCTTACCATGAGGGCTGGGGTTTGTCAAGCCCCGCCTTGACATCCGTGCATAACTCCTGTCAGGGAGGGAACAAGCCTTTCTGGGGGGTTTTTGCGGCGGCGAAGCCGCCGCAAAAACCCCCTATAAGGCAGTCTTTCCCCTCCCCGAAGAGACGCGAAGCGGGGCGGGGGCGGTGCCCTCGTGCGTTTGATTTACGCATGGATGTCAGCCGCCCTGACTTCCACCAGACCCACCACCACGGTATCGCCCTGGGGCTGGCCGGCCGGGTCCACGGCGTCCAGTCGGCGGTCGGCGCCGGTCAGATAAGCCCCGGCGCGGACCTCGTAGCGGCCCGGCGGCGCATCCGGGGGCACCTGCACGGCCCGTGGCTCCCGTATCACCTCGTCGGCGGCCCACCGGGACGAGGGGTATAGTGGCCCCACGGGCAGCTCATCGTTCTGAGTCCAGATGCGCCCGTCCGGCCCCACGAGCTGCACGAACACCCGCACGTCGGCCGGCGGCCGGCCCCGCAGCCGCCAGTACAGGACCGGGTAGACGGTCTGCCCGGCGCGCACGGGACCAGGGGCCAGATCGCAGCCCAGGAGCGTGATCGTGTCGCCGAAATTGACGGCGAGGGTGTGGTCCATCTCCGGCAGGGCGGTGCGCGGCTCCTGGTAGGTGCGATATAGTTGCACCAGCATGTTGCTGCGCCCGGTCCAGGGGTGTTCATCCAGCTTCAGGCCGTGGTCGTCCAGCCAGCGGCGGATGAAGCCCTGCGGGTCGGTCACGGTGTCATAACAACGCAATACCCACAGGCGCGGATGGCGTTTGAACACGGTCTCCAGTGCTGTTACCGTCTCTGTCTCCGTGGTGGCGTAAAAGTCCGAGGTTGGGCTGCGCCAACCCAGATCGGGATCGCCGCCGATGGTGCCGGTCTGAAGGGCCACGATGCCTGGGGCGGTCACATCCTGGCCCGGGTAATCAACCAGCCGGCCGCGCCAGGCCACCGGGCCGGTGTAGTAATAGACAAAGGCGGTGTAGGTATAGCCGGCGTTGATGAGCACGGCGTCACCGGGCCGCCACCGTTCCGCGATGTACTCCACTGCGCCGCGCCAGTCGTCGCTGGCATACCAGGTATCGGTGTGGAAGCGATGGAGGGAGCAGGCATCGGCCCCGACGATGAGGATCAACCCGGCCAGGAGGGCGGGCCGCCACCGGCGACGCAGGTAGTCCAGCCCGGCGGCCACCAGCACCAGGAAGCCCGGCGCGTAGAGATAGACATAGCGCGGGTGAAACAAGGGGGTGATGAAAGAAATGACGAGGATAAGAGCCAGAGGGACCAACGTGTAGCCGGTTAGTAGGAGACAGGTTGCTGACCGCTGGCCGCCTGCTACCGACCATCGCCTGCTATCTGCTGCCCGCCCGTCGGCCGCAGCTATTGGCCGTCTGAGGATGGAGAAAACGCCCAGGATGTAGAGAAAAGCAAATGCGAGCAGGATCGGCCAGACCTGGGGCGGCTCTACGGATTCGCCCAGGGATAGCGCGGCCCACGAGTCCACCAGCATGGTCCCAGGGGCGATAAAGCTCCGCCAGGGGGGGACGGGCGGGTCGGTAGCCTGACGGAATGCCACCGGCAGCCAGGGCAGGTAGAGGACCAGGACCGCGAGTTGGGCGAGATCCCAGAGGGCGGATGGACGAATGGACGAACGAAGGGGCGAAAGGGCGAACAGGCGCATGAGCACGAAGAGATTGATGAAGATGAGGAGGAAGGCAAAGTAATAGAGGGTGTAGAGGCCCAGGGTGGCGGCAAGGATATAGCCCGCCAGGTAAAGCCAGTGCCGCCCGGTTTCAGTCAGCCAGCCGACGGCGCAGCAGACGGCCACCAGGCCCAGCGTTGCGCCCAGGGTATACATGCGCAGTTCTTGTGAGTACCAGAGGTGGAAGGGGGACAGGGCCGTGAGGAAGGTTGCCAGCAGCGCGACATCCTGGCCCAGAAGCCGCCGGGCCAGCCGGCCGGTCAAGGCCACCACCAGGACCCCCCAAAAGACCGAGGGGAACAGCAAGGCGAACTGGCCCCGGCCGGCCAGCAGGCCCCAGAAGTGCAGCAGCGCGTAGTAAAGGGGCGGGTGAATGTCGCCAGCGGTATGGGCGAGCATGGCCGGCAGATCCAGGCTGGCCAGGTAGGTGCTCACCGTCTCGTCGTACCAGAAGCTCTGTGTCCCCAGGTTGACCAGGCGCAACCCCCAGGCCGTAACGAGCGAGGCGAGGAGGATGGCGCGGCGCAGGCAAGAGAGGGTCATAGGTGTCTCAACAGTTGGCGAGGCACAAGCATCCCCCTCACATGACGTTGTGTGAGGGGGGAAGGTTCAATTTTCTGGGGAAATTGGTTTACATTTTACGGGCGTTAAAATCCTCACCCCTCCCCCTGCCC
>DAOTYG010000110.1:0-3119 GCA_034435155.1 Anaerolineae bacterium
CCCCCCAGCCCCACCGGCGAGGACCAGTCGGCCGCCCTGCCCAACCTCATCGTGGAGAGCATCACCACCATCCCGGTCAACCCCCTGGTAGGCGTGACCTGCACCATCCAGGTGACCATCAAGAACGAGAGCGATACGCCCTTGCAGTTCACCAACAACTTTTGGACGGACCTGTACGTGAACCCCCAGAGCACCAACCTCAAGGGCAAACGCGGCGACGTGTACTGGGGCGTGCAGGGGTTCTATATGGGGGCCAGGCAATGCTATACGATGACCACCACCTGGGTCTTTACCGACGTGGTAGCCCAGAACCTGTGGGCGCAGGTAGACACCCCCACCCCTTCCAGTACCTATGGCTTTCCGCGAGGGGACGTCATCGAGCACGATGAGGACGACAATATCCTGGGTCCCTACTATATCCGGGTGATGACTAATAGCCGCCTGGTGCAGCAGAACCACGTGGATTTCATGCGCGGCCAATTCAACACGTTGGATGTGGTCCCGGTCTCCGGCACGCTGGGCATCGTCACCGGTGTCCCCGGCATCACCATCACCGGCGACAGCGCCCTGGTCCTGGGGGTGTTTGAGGAGCCGCCCTACGGGTGGGGAGTTTCGGCCAACACCGACGACTATAACGCCAAATGGCCGGACCGGCTGCTGAACTCGGATGCCATCACCAACGACCAGACCAACCCCATCATCGCCGCCAGCGGCGACTATCTGGTGGCAGTGTGGCAGGACGGCCGCGAGGCCCCCATCTACGGCACGCACATCTACATGACCTGGTCCGCCGACAAGGGCGAGACCTGGTTCACGCCGACGATCCGGGTCAACGATGACATCACCCTCACCGGCATCCTACACGAATACCCCAGCGTGGCCGTGGCGGATAACGGGGACGTGGTGGTGGCCTGGCAGGACCGCCGCAGCGGCAAGAGCTTTGACATCTATGTGCAGCAGTATCAGATCAACCCCGGCCCACCGCCCGCCCTCACGCCGATAGGCCCCAACCGGCGCGTGGACACGGACGCCGGAGACCACGACCAGAGCTATCCAGACATCGCGGTGGACAAGGAGGGGCACTTTTACATCGCCTGGCAGGACCAGCGTAATAACAACGACGATGTCTTTGCCGTGCGCTCCGTGGGTAGTGGGGCCGCACTGCAATGGGACGATGACTCGTTGGTCACGGATCAGGCCACCCAGAGCAAGCAATCCACCCCCTCCATTGACGTGATCATGGCGGTGCGAGTCATCAGCTTCACGTATGTCGTTCATTACATGCCCCCTGAACCGCCCTGGGCGGAGATCACGCAGATATTCACGAAAGATCAGCCCATCGTCGTGGTGGCCTGGGAGGACTGGCGCAACGGCCGGTCGGACATCTACATCGCCCGCTCCGAGGACTATGGCGAGACCTTCGATAAGGATACCAAGGTCAACCAGGACCCGGTCGGTGGCAAGACCGGGCACTTTGACCCGGCCATGGCCGTCACCATGGGCATGAAAGAGGTCGAGTTCAAGATCGTGGACCCGGTTTATGGGGAGTTATCCGCCAGCATGATCATCCCCGTGTCCTATGTACACGTGGTCTGGCAGGACTATCGCAACAGCAAAACCTTCTATCCCAGCGGCATGGGCGACGACCCAGACATCTACTATGCCCGCTTTTCCTACGAGCCGAGCTATGATGACGTGAGCGTCTACCTCTTCCAGTTCGAGTTCGAGGAAAAGATCAACTTTAACGATCGGCGGCCCTGGCAAAGCGGGCCGGTCTGGCAGGGATACCCGGAGATCGATGGCCGCAGCTTCTACGACCCGATGAAGGAGGAGTGGGAGTTCGACGTCTATATCGTCTGGGCGGACGGGCGCAACTATGGCGGGGAGGAGAACAACTATGACATCTACTTGCAGGTCAAGACGAACGCCACGGCCGGCTCCCCTGAATACCTGCAAAACAACATCGTTGTCAACGACGGGGTCAAGCTGCACAACTTTGATCCGACCAAAGACCCCTCCTATAGAGTGGACAGCCCCCCGCCGGCCCGCCAGATTCGCCCTTCTGTAGTGTCTACCCTGGAGCGCAAATGGCCCAAGGTCTACGTGCCGGGCGGCTATATCTTTGTCGTCTGGGATGATGATCGCATCGCCGATCCGTTCGTGAACCGCGACATCTATTTTGCGCGTACGAACACCCTGTTCCTGAACCATAGTCCGGCCGGGCCTTTTGTGCCGCCAGCGGGGGTGCCCGGCGGAGGTTATTACTACGGCGCGGGCACCTATGTCTCCGAGATCCTGGACACGGCCAATATCAGCAGCACCTGGTACATCGTGGACTGGCACGCCTGGACTGCGGATGGGACTTACCTCACCCTCCAGACCCGCCTGGGCAATACGATCACCGAGGTCTTGGGCAGCGAGTGGGTTCCCAACCGCATCACAGGTACCTGGCCCTTCCCGGATGGCCCGGGGGTGCCGCCCGTGAGTATCGGCGCGCCCCTGGAGGGCTATAGCGCGCCGGGGCAACATATCATTGATAAGGATGGCAAAAGATGGCCCCAGGCCCGCTACATTCAGTACCGGGTCAATATGTGGACCAAGGGGCTCGGACCAGACGGCTACCCATACTATAGCATTGTCAAGACGCCTCAACTCTTTGACGTGATCCTGCACTACAATGTGCCCATCAAGATCTACCTGCCGCTCGTGATGCGGAATGGGTAACGGTGCTAGAATCGGCCCGGCCCGGACCAGGCCCGGTGACCCGGCGGCGGTGCAAGCCCCGGCCCCCAGCCCACCCGGTGCGGCCCGGGCCGGGCAGACCGCCGACGAGCCTGAAATTACCCGCATAGCGTAGCACGTTTCCCTCTACCAAGAAGGACACCAAGGACACGAAGGTTGAATCCATCACGGCTGTTCTTGTACCCTTTGTGGCCTTTGTGTCCTTTGTGGTGAGGAAGGTGAAGCAGTTACCCGGCGGGAGGGTATAGGGTCCAAGGATGCCACGACTCTGGCGCCTGAAACGCAGCGCCCTGGCGGCGGTCATGGTGGTGGTCACCAGCCTGACGACAGATTGTGAGCCGTCGGGCACCACCCCCACGCCCCGGCCCGGCCTCTCC
>DAOTYG010000111.1:0-10448 GCA_034435155.1 Anaerolineae bacterium
CTGGATGTACTGGAACGCGGCCTGCAAATATCTGCCGGAGTTGTTCGACCCGGAACCGGTCCGGTGAGGCGGCGGGTCCATACGCATCAAGCTAACGCTCAAAGCGGGTTTGTAACCCGCGTCTTTGGCGCTCCCAGCGCGGCTTGGGCGGCGCCAGGCGGGGTTACAAACCCCTTGGGAGCAAAAAAGTGGGGCGCTGGGCGCCGAGAAACGCGGGTCGCACTCCCTGCGGCCTGCCACGAAGTCAGGCGCCAGCGTGAGGTCGCAGACGTGGTCGCCGCTTTGAGCAACTTTCCATCTGCTGGGGCTGGTGATCAAGCGGGGAATGGCGCCGGCCTCCCTACTTCGCGGGGTCTCGCCGGGCGCGATCAGCGGCGTTGGAAGTGGAACCGTAGCACCTGGCGAGTCTCGGCCGTGATGCTGACCTCTGCGGCGATACGGTGACCCACGACCCACAAGATGCGGTCGCGGGCGTCTACGAGCAGGGGCACGCTGTCACGCCAGCGGCGGGGCACATGAGCGTCAATGAACACGTCTTTGAGCTTGCGCGTCCCGCCCTGTCCCAGGGGGCGGAACCGGTCGCCGGGCCGGCGACGGCGCAGAGCCAGCTCAGGACCGGCGCGCTCCGCGTCCACGTAGACGCATCGTGGACCTGACCGGGCGGCCCAATCTCTCATACCTGGTGCGGCGGCCTCCAGCCGCGTGGCCTCCAGGACCCAGTCGGTGCCAGGTAGGGAAGTGACGCCGGGCACCGCCAGCGGGAGTCGGTCCACGGTCAAATACAGGCCGTCCGGCGGTACGGCCAGGGCTGCCGGGTCGCCCAGGGCCAGCGTATCGTGGTCGAGAACGGCCATCAGGCCATGAGCCAGGCGGGTCTCGGCACCCACGACCCCGCGCGCGACCAGGTCCCGTACCGCTTCGGTGTGCTCCCAGCCCAGGTCCAGGGGCGCGCCCCACAGGAGCCGGGCCACAGCCTCGCGCACCAGCCCGCGCTGGATGACCGGGTCGGTCTGTTGCCAGGCCCACCGGTCAAAAGTGATGACGCCGGGCCGGGTATGCACTATGGTCGGCCAGAGGGCTTCTACCTGCTCTTGCAGGAAGCGGCTGACCTCAGCAAAGGCGGTGGCGGCCCGGCGGATCGTGTCATCCAGAGCCGGGTTATACTCCCGCAGGAGCGGCAAGAGTTGACGACGGACCCGATTGCGAAGGATGGTCTCGTCCAGGTTGGAGAGGTCATCGCGGAAGGGCAGGCCGTGGGCGGCGCAGTAGGTTTCCACCTCGGCGCGGGTGATGGCGAGCAGGGGGCGAATCAGGCGGATGGTTTGGTCCGGCCCTGGGGGCCTGGGGGGTGTTCTTCCCGCGGCCGACCCGGCATTTTCGGAGAGGTCAACCTGCCACACGCGCATGGTCTGGTCTGGCAACATCCCGCGCAGGCCGGTCGGCCCGGCCCCCCGCAACCAGTGGATGATCACCGTCTCCACCTGGTCACTGGCGGTGTGGCCCAGGGCCACGCTGGCGGCCTGGGTCTGCGCCGCCACCCCGGCCAGGAAGGCATAGCGCACCTGGCGGGCCGCAGTCTCCAGGGACAGGCCGTGGGCCTGCTGGTAAGCCGGCACATCGCTGGCGACCACCGTGGCCGGCAGGTCCCAGGCGGCGGCGAGCCGGGTCACGAACGCGGCATCCTCATCGCTGGCCGGGCCGCGCAGCCGGTGGTTCAGATGGGCCACGTGCAGCCGCAGGTTCCAGGTGGCGCGCAGCTCGCGCAGGAGATGCAGGAGGCAGATCGAGTCCGGCCCGCCGGACACGGCCACCACCAACGTGTCGCCGGGCTGCACCAGACGATGAGCGATGATGAAGGCGTACACCTTCTCCCGGATCGCGCTCATCAGGCCCCTCGATGCACAAACGGCTCCCTGGCCGGGAGCCGTCTGCGTGGGCTATGGTGGCGGCGGTCGGATTCGAACCAACGACCAAGGGCTTATGAGTCCCCTGCTCTACCGCTGAGCTACGCCGCCAATGACCGTTATTGCTCACGCCGGTCATAGAGTGGGAGGCGACGGGCTGAGCAAATATACCGCTGGCCTGCGGTGGGCCAGCGGGGTATCAACCTGGTAGCGGGGGTTGGATTCGAACCAACGACCTTTGGGTTATGAGCCCAACGAGCTGCCACTGCTCCACCCCGCAACACTTTAGAATTATACCTGATCTTATGATGCTCGTCAAGGGCGTGACACTGAAATCCGGGCGTAACTTCTGTTAGGCAGAGAAAAAGGGGGGAGAAAGCCTTTCCGGGGTTTTTGCGGCGGCGAAGCCGCCGCAAAAACCCCCTAAGAGGCATTCTTTCCCCTCCCCGCACCGCATAGCGGCGAAGGGACGCGAAGAGGAGAGTAGGGCTGTGCCCTCATGCGTTTAATTACGCACGGATGTCAGGCGTGGCAACGTGCAGGTGAGCAAAATATCTCTGGAGCAATCTGTTGATCATCTTCCCCTTTACCGCTATTGTCGGTCAGGAACAAATGAAACGTGCCCTGATCCTCAACGCGATCCATCCGCAGATCGGCGGCGTGTTGATCCGGGGCGAGCGCGGCACAGCCAAGAGTACCGCCGCGCGGGCGTTAGCGGCGTTGCTGCCCGAGATCACGGTGGTGGCTGACTGTCCCTATAGTTGCGACCCGGCCGACCCGGCCAGTCAATGTGAGGATTGCCAGGCCCGTCTGGCGCGGGGCGAGACTTTGCCAGTGCTCCGCCGGCGCATCCGCATGATCGATCTGCCGGTGAGCGCCACAGAGGACCGGGTGGTGGGCACGCTGGATATCGAACGGGCCATCCAACGCGGGGAACGGGCCTTTGAGCCGGGTGTCCTGGCGGCCGCCAACCGGGGTCTGCTCTATGTGGACGAGGTGAACCTGCTGGACGACCATGTGGTAGATGTGCTGCTGGACAGCGCCGCCATGGGCGTGAACGTGGTAGAACGCGAGGGCATCTCGTTCAGCCACCCGGCGCGTTTTATCCTGGTCGGCACGATGAACCCGGAAGAGGGGGAGTTGCGCCCGCAGTTGTTGGACCGCTTTGGCACCTGTGTCCAGATCACCAGTCTGCCGGACCCGGCCGATCGGGTGGCGATCATCCAACGCTGCCTGGCCTTTGAGCTGGACGCTGCGGCGTTCCGGGCTGAATGGGAGTCGGCGGAACAGCGCCTGTCGGACCAGATCGCGCGGGCCAGGTCTTTGTTGCCCCGGGTCACTTATACTGCGAATGACCTGTATACTATTGCCACTCTGTGCGCCGAGATGGGGGTGGACGGCCATCGCGCCGACGTGGTGATCCTCAAAGCCAGCCTGGCTCAAGCGGCCTTTGAGGGCCGTTCAGCTATCCAGGAGCGCGACATCTTGCTGGCGGCTGAGTTGGCTTTACCTCATCGCCTGAAGAAGCGGCCCTTCCAGGACGTTCAGGCCGCCCTGACCCGGCTGGAAGAAACCCTGAGCCGCATCGAAGTAGGGGAAGGCCCGGCCCCGCCATCAGAACCGGCCGGCCAGGCCGAAGCCGATAAAAAAAAAGCCCGCTGGTAGCCAGCGGTGAACCGGTGACGCCTCTGGCCCCCGGCACCGGGGTCCCCATCAAAGGCCGGACCGATGCCCCCCTGTTGCTGGGTGACATCCGCCAGGCAGATGTGGCCGTGCCCATCGGCCCGGTCTTTCAACCTCGTCGCCTGACCACGCCCCTGGATCGCCTGGTGCGTTCCCTCCCCGGCAAGCGCAGCTACACCCGCACCCGCCGCAAACGGGGTCGCTACATCACCAGTCGCCCGGCCATCGGTCAGCCCCCCGACCTGGCCTTCGACGCCACGTTACGCCAGGCCGCCGTCCATCAACGCGAGCGCGTTTCTTCTTCCCCCCCACCAGGGGCTGTGGCGCTGATCGTGGAACCCCAGGACTGGCGTACCAAAGTCCGTGTCCGGCGTGCCGCTAATTTGATCCTGTTTGTAGTGGATGCCTCGTGGAGTATGGCCGCGGCCGCGCGCATTGTGGCGACCAAAGGGGCGGTGATGAGCCTGCTCCAAGACGCCTACCAACGGCGGGATCAGGTGGGGATGGTGGTCTTTCAAAAGGACGTGGCCCGGCTGGTTTTGCCTCCTACGACCTCGGTGGAACTGGCGAAGGAGGCGCTCCAGGATGTGCCGGTGGGCGGCAAAACCCCCCTCTCGGCCGGGTTGTACACCGCTTATGAGACGGTGCTCCAGGCGCGGCGCCGCGACCCGGAGGTGATGCCCCTGCTGATCATCCTCACCGATGCGGCCGGGAACGTGAGCATGACCGGTATGCCACCCCAGGAAGAGGCCCTGCAGATGGCCCGGATCATCCGGCGGGCCGGCATCCGCAGTGTGGTCATCAACACCGAGCACGAATCGTTTGACCGGGGCCTGGCCCAGGAGCTGGCTGAGGCCCTCGGCGCGCCCTGCTATACCATACGAGACCTGAAGGCCCAGGACCTGGTGGGCTTTTGCAGATCGAGCGTTGAAGGCCCGGCTTGAGGCCAGGGGCACCGAGGGTTTCTTTAGGGGACCCGGCTTCTGCTAATCGCTGATCTTGTAGACGGCGTCACCGGCGCGAACCCGCGCCGGGACCTTGATCCCGATGCTGTGCCCGGCCCCGGCTTCCGTCACGTTCTGGTTTTCCTCTTGCATGGACTGCACAGTAGTGGTCAGGTCCGTCGTGGCCCCCACGATGTGGATGCTATCCCCGACGCGCAAGGTATCGCTCAGGGTGATCCCCGCCACCCCGATCCGGGTCCAGTAATGGATCACCGTGCCGATCTCTTTCTCCGCCATGTGATAATGGCCCTCCTTTCATGTATTGGCGATCTGGAGTGTTTTTCCCTCGTGCTCCCGTTTCGCCCCCACGCAGAGCGTGGGGGCGAGCACGCCCTCCCGTGCCCCCGCCCTGCGTTTCGCACCCACGCAGAGCGTGGGGGCGAGCACGCCCTGCCGTGCCCCCGCTCCACGTTTCGCACCCACGCAGAGCGTGAGGGCGAGCACGCCCTCCCGTGCCCCCGCTTCTGCGTTTCGCACCCACGCAGAGCGTGGGGGCAAGCAAGCACCTGCGGGAGGGCTTAACCGGCCGCCAGCAGCATGGGACGCAGGGCGACGGCGCGATCCTGAAAATGCCCCACAAAGGCAACACCCAGACCCTCGCGCTGGCCCAGGGTCACCAGATAATCACAGGCCATGACCGCCTCGGCCCGCCGCCCTGTGGTTGCCAGATGGTCCAGGTGTTCATCTATATAGCCCACGGTGGGCCAGAGCAGCTCGCCCCCGGCTTGAACGGCTAACCGGGCAGCTTCGCCATAGAGCCGAACCCCCTCCTGCGGGGTCCCGGCCGCGAAGGCGCGATCTCCCAGCAACCACAACAACCGCACCTGAGGCCCGGTTTCGCCCAACTCGGCCGCCAGGGACCGGGCCTCAGCGGCGTCCATTTCAAAAGCTGGCCCGTTATCCATTTCAAAGTGCAGGAAGGCACGGTTCACCAGCGTATAGAGGAAGCTCCGGCTATTACCCAGGGCGTGCCAGGCGACCAGGGCCTCGTTATAACGGTTCAGGGCATCGTCATATTGACCGGCCTGGGCGTGGATAGCCCCCAGGCTGGTGAGGGCCAGGGCAGCAGCCGGCGCATCGTTGGCCGCCCGGGCCGCTGTCAACGCCCGCTGATAAGCCGCCAACGCCTCCGCCAGTCGGCCCTGCTCGTCTAACTCCTGCCCGCGCTCAAGCCAGGTCTGGGCCTCGGCCACCAGCCTATCCTCCAGATACTACCGGCACCAGTTCCAGCATGTCGCCAGCGCGCAGGATGGTATCTTCGGCCACCAGTCGCTTATTGATGAGGGGCAGTGCCTCTTCCCGGCTCACACCGACCTTGCGCATGGCCGCGTCTACCGTCAGGCCCGGGCGCAAATCCCATTCCTGGTTCTTGTACCTGATCTTGACCATAGGTGGTTATGCTCTTGAGAATGCTGCTGCCAGTATGACGATACCACAACGGTAAGTATCTTGTCAAGGGGATACCCTGAAATCCGTGCATAACTTCTGTCAGGGAGGGAACAAGTTGGGGGGAAAGCCTTTCTGGGGGTTTTTGCGGCGGCTTCGCCGCCGCAAAAACCCCCTACCAGGCATTCTTTCCCCTCCCCGCATCGCGTAGCGGCCAGGGGACGCGAAGGGGGGAGTGGGGCAGGGCCCTCATGCGTTTAATTACGCACGGATGTCAGGATACCTCATCCAACGCTGGCAGTACCGTCCGCCAGTCGTACCGGGCGAGGACGGCGGCCCGGCCGGCCGCCCCCAATGCCGCCCGCCGGGCCGGGTCGCGCAGCAACGTCACCACCGCCCTCGCAAATGCCTCGGCTCCGTCGGCCACGACCAGATCGCGGCCGGGCGTCAGGTCTAATCCCTCAACTCCTACGGACGTGCTCACCACGGCCTTCCCCATCGCCAGGGCCTCCAGTACCTTGAGCCGGGTGCCCCCGGCCACGCGCGCCGGCACCACGACCACGGCCGCGCCGGCCAGGTAGGGGCGCACGTCCGGTACAGAGCCGGCCACCGTCACGCCGGGCACCGCCGCCAGCGTCCGCACCGGCGGCGGCGGTTCCTGCCCCACCAGGATCAGTTCCGCAGCCGGCACTTTTGCCCGCACGCGCGGCCAAATCTCGCGCACCAGCCAGCGCGCCGCGTCCACATTGGGATACCAGAACAGCGCGCCGGTGAAGACGACCTTGTAGGGCAAGCTATCAGCTTGCCCTACGCGCGCTGCGAAGTAGTCCGTATCCACGCCGTTGGGAACGATGGCGATGCGCTCGCGCGGGCAGCCCAGAGCAACCAGGGCTTCGCGCTCGGCGGCCGCCGTGACGACAACCCGGCCGAAGCGCCCGGCGGCCCGGCCCTCCCACCGGCGGAGCACACACGCCTCCAGCGTCGTCAGCGCCCAGCCCGGCGTGCCCGCGCGCTTGCTCGCCGCCAGGCCGGCCCACATCCGGGCTTCCACGTTCTGCTTCACCAGTACCGTCGGCGTGCCCCCCAACGCGGCGGCGTACCCCTCCCAGCCCAGGTCCTCCAGGTGTACCAGGTCAATGGGGAGTTGACTCAGGCCACGCCGCAATGCCTCGCCCAGCGGCCCGGACCGCCGGGGGATGGCGATGTCGGCTGGGGCCAGCAGGGCGCGCTGCAACCGGGCCAGCGGCCCCAGGGGCCAGGCCGGGGCCGGGAGCAGCTCTACCGTCTCGCAGAGCGACGCCAGCGCGTCCCGATGTGAAAGTTCCTCCGGACTGTGGTAGAAGGCCAGCAGGTGGACGCGGTGACGTTCAACCAGGTAGCGCAGGGTGTGGTAGGCCCGGGTCCGCCCCCCGGTGTCCGGCGGATACGGCACGAACGGGCAGGCAAATAGGATGTTCACCAGTCACCAGTCACCAGTCACCAGTCCTCAGTCGTCAGTCCTCAGTCGGCGGTCAGCGGTCGGCGGTCAGCCGTCAGCCGTCAGCAGTCGGCGGTCAGCGGTCAGCGGTCAGCGGTCAGCGGTCGTCAGTCGGCGGTCAGCGGTCAGCGGTCGGCGGTCAGCGGTCAGCGGTCGGACATCGCGCCAGAGGGTACGACCCTGAACGGCGAGCACGGTCAGGGCGTAGACGGCCAGGCCCAGGAGCAAGGCTGTCAGGATCGCCGGAATGCTGCTGCCCAACATGGAGACCACCCCGCGCATCGCGCTGATGGCGAGGAACGCGCCCAGGCCGGCCGGCCCCCCCGCTCGCAGCGCGTCGCTCAGGCGAACCGGCACCAGCCGGAGCAGCGCGCCGGCCGCGACGGCTGTGGAGAGGGCATACGCGGCGGCGATGCCGGCGTAACCCACCAGGGCCGCCAGCGCCAGGGCCAACGTCCAGGCCAGGACCGTCCAGCCGATGGACACCGCCAGGGCCGCGCGCAGCCGGCCGGCCGCCAGCAGGGCCGGCATGAGCAGGTCCGGCAGCACACCGAGGGCCGCGTGCAGGGCCAACAGGTACAGGGCCGGCAGGGCCGGGAGCCACTGGTCGGTGTATAGATAGTGGGTGAGTTCCGGCCCCAGGCCCCCCAGGACCGCCAGCAGTGGAAATGAGAGCAGCGCAGACCAGCGCAAGGCCAGGGGCAACGCCTGACGCATGGCCGCCGGGTCCTGTTGGAGGCGGGCGTAGGCCGGGAACGCCACCCGGTTCGCCAGGGTCGAGGGGGCAGCGGCGGTGCGGGCCAGCTTGCCGGCCCAGTCCAGGTAGCCCACGGCCGTGCTGCCGAAGAGGGGCGCGCCCAGGGCCGGGGCCATCTGATCCTTCACCAGGTGGATGATCTGCTGGCTCACCACCGGCCCGCCGAAGCCCAGGAGCCGCCGCACGGTCGCCGGGTGCCAGGCCAGCCGGGGCCGCCAGGGGGAGAGGACGTAGAGGGCGGCGACCCAGGCCAGCGCGCCGGCCAGGTAGCCCCCGGCCAACGCCGCGACGCCGACCCCGGCCCACGCCAGGCCCACCGCCACGATTTGCCCCACCACCACCCGCGCGCCATCGGCCAGGGCCAGCCGGTCGAAGCGGAGGGCGCGCTCCAGTTGGAACTCCGGCGCCAGGGCCAGCGCGGTCAGGGGCAGGGCCGGGACCACGATGAGGGCCAGCAGGGGGGCGGAGGGCGGCAGTTGAAAGGGGCCGGCCAGCGCTGGGACGGCCACCAACAGCGCGCCGGCCAACGCCAGGGCCGCCGCCAGCCGGACCAGGAACGCTGCGCCGGCCACACGGTCGTCGGGTGGGTCCGGCCGCTGGACCAGCGCCGCGCTCAGGCCCAGCCCGCCCACCAGCTCCGCCAGGCCGGTCAGGAGCAGCACCACAGCGAAGGCCCCAAAGTCGGCTGGGGCCAGGACCCGGGCCAGCGTCAGGTGCCCGGCGAAAGCTACCAGGCGCGTCAGGCCGTCGCGCAGGGCCAGGGCGACCACGCCGGCCGCGGCGCGCCGGGACCAGTGCGGCATCATCGCGTCTCCATCGAAAACCAGGTTTGGGGGAAAACCTGGTTCCTCCCGCTCACAAAAGAGCCTTCAGCAGCGTCTCCAGGTTGCCGCGCCGGACCTCGTTGACCACGGTCTGGACGTCCATCGGCGCGCCGGGGAGGGCGCGGGAGCTGGTCAACACCATGGCGCGCACCAGGGGCTGACGCTCCGCCCACTGGATCAACTGCTCGATCACTTGGTCTTTTTGTCCGGTATCGTTCAACTCGAGTTTAGACAAAAGAGGGGGTTATTTTCGGAGGAGAGCCGGCCAAAATCAGCGCCGGGCTGGGGCGCGCCCTGGTTCGCCAGTTCATTTCCCCCCGTCGCTCTTCTCCGCCTCGCGTTTCATCTTCTCTGCGATCTTGCGAGCCGCCGTGCCCAGGCCGGCCAGCGGGTTGGTGAACGTCGTCAACGCCACCTCCAGCAGGTCCGGGGCCATGCGCCCGATGTTCCGCAGCCGCCGGGCCAGGAAGTTCTCGTCGGCCTTATCTCCCCTGGCGACCTCCTGTTCCAGCTCTTTGACCTCGGCTTGCAGGTCCGCCTTGTCCTGGGGTGGGGTGTTCGGCCGGGCCTCGATGGCCTGGTAGAGCGTCTGGAACGCCCGGGCGATGGCCGCCGGGTCCGCGCCGGCCTGCTTGATGACCGTGGCGCGGCTATGATCCCCCACCACGTTGCCGTCGCCGGAGATGGTGACGCTATCACGCCCGGTGAAATCGCCGCCGCTGACGGTCACATCGCCGCCGATGTAGGCTCCGCCGCCGGTGTGGATAGCGGTGTTGCTGACCGGCGCTGCCACGCGCCGGTACTGCGCCAGCAACTCGTCCAGGCGCCGGGCCAGGGCCGCGTCGGCCGCCAGGAGCACCTGCAGGACCCCGGCCAGGGCCGGGGCCATCTGCTGCGGCGCGGCCTGGAACTGCTGCCAGAGGGGCGCGTAGGCCGGGTTTTCCATCAGGCGCGGGACCAATGCCGTCTGCATCTCCCGCGCCACGGTCAGGGCCTGGGCGCCGTGCTGACGTTCCAAAGCCGCTCCGTTGTCCGGTACGATCTCACCGATGACCTGGATGATCTCTTGGGTGCTCATTTCGCGTGCCTCCTCCGAAAATAACCCCCTCGCTCGCGGCGGGTGTGCCACCCGCCGCCGGCGCGGGGTCGCAGACCCCGCGCGAGCACAAAACGGGGGTTGCAAACCCCCTACGAGCCTATGGGTGAACGGTTACAGCGTAGTTTAGCCCACCTGCCCGGTGTACTTGCCGGGTTGTGGGCGGGCGCAAGACGGGCACAAGGCCCTATGCTACGGTCAGGTAACTACCTACCCTCCCGCAGGTTTGGGCGCAATGACCAGACCAGAGCACGCCCAGGTCCGGCTGCATCGGTTGCCAGCCCATTTCTAACCTGCGGGAGGGTTCAGGGTAGGCA
>DAOTYG010000112.1:0-29349 GCA_034435155.1 Anaerolineae bacterium
ATGGTCTGCAACAGGGCGGTCTTGCCGGAGCCGGTGGTGCCGGCCACCAGGACGTGGGCCACGTCCGGGCTGCTGAGGCGCAGGCCCAGAACCCGCCCCTCCTCGTCCAGGCCCAACAGAGCAGTCTCCCGGGGCACTGGCCCCAAGAGCCGCTCGATGGTCCGCAACTGCACGGCCGGGGCGTCCGAACGTGGCAGTTCCAGGACCACCTGACCACCCTGGCGGGTAACCCGGCAGGTCGGGGCATTCAGGGCCAGGGCCAGTTCCTCGTTCAGGTGGATCAGGCGGCTGACGCGCACGCCGGGGGCCGGGTGCAGGTAGAAGCGCACCAGACGCGGCCCGACCGTGCCACCGGTCACCGGGGCCTGCACGCCGTGGCTCCACAACACCCATTCGATGGCCTCGGCCTGGCGTTCCAGATGCTCGCGCATGATGACATCACCGCGCCACACGCTGTCTTTGTTCTTGCACGACGGTCACGATGGGCACGGCCATCCGTAGCCCACACCCGGCGCAATCCGCCGGGCAACTGATAGGTTCGCGGCGCAGCACACAGGCCGCACGGTCCAGGCGCATGGTCGGCGGCACGTCGTCCCAGACCTCGGTGCGGCCCCCGGCGTAGCGCACCACGATGGGCACCGGGGCGTGCTTGCGCAGGGTGAACCGCAGGTGCGCGCAACCGATCACGGCCGCCGGGCACGAGGCGCATAGCTCCGCCGACACCTCTGTGTCCCCTGTGCCTATCTTGCGGCAGATCACGCGACCGTCGCCGGTGACCTGGCGGTGCTCACAGGGGCTGGTCGTCGCCGGGGGATATGGTTGATGGGCTGTGGTTGGGAACGGGGTAATGGTCCCACCCATGAGGCTGCCTCCCATTAGAACATATGTTCTAATGGACATTATACTCCGGGACACGGAATCTGTCAAGACCCTAACCTTAAAAAAGTAACCTTGCGCTGATTAATGACCAGCGCAGTAATTGTATACCCTGCCGCAGATTTGGGCGCAATGAGAGGAGAAAGCCTTTCTAGGGTTTTTGCGGCGGCTTTGCCGCCGCAAAAATCCCCTAAGAGGCATTCTTTCCCCTCCCCGCACAGCGCAGCGACGAAGGGACGCGAAGTGGGAAACGGGGCAGTGCTCTCATGCGTTTAATTACGCACGGATGTCAGTAATATCAGCGAGAAGCAGGCCGTCGGTGGGCCGGGAGGGGGTCAAAAGAAGTCTGTTTCAGGGGCTAGAGCAGCGACGCCGGGTCCACATCCAGGCTCCAGCCCGGCCCAAACGCGATACCATCCAGGACGGGATGCACATCGGCGGCCCGGACGATGATCTGCCAGCGGTAGCGGCCACGCAGGCGGCGGAGATAGGCCGGGGCCGGGCCGATGAGGTCAACGCCTCCCAGTCCCTCGGCGCGCACGCGGGCGCGCAGTTCATCGCACATGCGTCGGGCCTCGGCCTCGGCCCGGGCCTCCTGGGAGTGGGTGTAGACGAGCCGGGCCAGTTGGCCGAAGGGTGGGTAACCCTGCTCATGGCGGAAGGCGATCTCCCGGCGGTAGAAGGTGGCATAATCGTGGTGAGCGGCGGCCTGGATGGCATAGTGCTCCGGGGTATAGGTCTGGACGATGGCCCGGCCGCCCCGGGTGGTGCGCCCGGCTCGGCCAGCCACCTGGGCCAGCAGTTGGAAGGTGCGCTCGCTGGCCCGAAAGTCCGGGAAGTGCAGGGCCGTGTCGGCGGAGATGACGCCCACGAGCGTCACCAGGGGCAGGTCCAGTCCCTTGGCCACCATCTGCGTGCCGATGAGCACGTCAGCCTGGCGGCGCACAAAGGTCTCCAGGAAGCGTTGGTGGTCCGCACCAGTGGTGGCGGTATCCCGGTCCCAGCGCAGGAGCCTGGCCCGGGGATACGCCTTGCGCACCTCGGCCTCCACCCGTTGCGTGCCCAGGCCAAAGTAACGGATGCGGGGGCTACCGCAGGCCGGGCAGCGGGCCGGCTGGGGGTAGCGGCGGTTGCAGTAGTGACAGACCAGGTCGCCCTCACCCCCGCCCCCTTTCCCTGGCAGGGAGAGGGGGAGCTCCTCCCCCCTGGCACCTCTTCCTGGGAGGGAAGTTTCGTGGTAGGTGAGAGGGACATCGCAGCGGCGGCAACGGAGGACGTGGCCGCAGTCTCGACATAGTACGAACGTGGCCGCGCCGCGTCGGTTAAGGAACAAGATCGCCTGTTCACCGGCGCGCAGGGTATCGCGCAGGGCCTGGTCCAGCGCCCGGCTGAAGATGCTGCGGTTGCCGGCCTTTAGCTCCTCGCGCATGTCCACCACCTGGACCGGGGGCAGTTCGTGGAAGGTAATCTGGGGGGAGGGAGCGGTTGCCCGGTCGTGCCGCACTACGATCCTCTGCGGCAGTTCCAGCAGGTGGTATAGCCCCCGCTCGGCCCGGCGGTACGTCTCCACAGCCGGGGTGGCACTGCCCAGGATGACGGTGGCCCCGGTCAACCCGGCCAGCTTCAGGGCCACCTCGCGGGCGTGGTAGCGGGGCATCTCGTCTTGCTTGTAGGATGGCTCGTGCTCCTCGTCCACGACGATGAGGCCCAGGTGGGGCAGGGGAGCGAAGATGGCTGATCGTGCGCCGATGACCACGTCCACCAGGCCGGCCCGGGCGCGCCGCCATTCGTCGTAGCGCTGGCCCTCGGTGAGGCCGCTGTGGAGGACGGCGACCCGGCCCGGGAACCGCGCCGCGAACCGGTGCACCGTCTGCGGCGTCAGGGCGATCTCCGGCACCAGCACGATGGCCTGCCGGCCCCGTTTCACGACCTCGGTCAGGGTGCGGAGGTAGATCTCGGTCTTGCCGGAGCCGGTCACGCCGTGGAGCAAGTAGCAGGTTGCAGATTGCAAATTGCAGGTTGCAGATTGCAAATTGCAGGTTGCAGATTGCAAGCCTTGTTTGATGACGCGCCAGACGCGCTCCTGGTCCGGGGTGAGGGGCGGGGCCTCCACCAACGGGATGTCCCGGCCGGCCAGGGGATCCCGGCGCACCTCGCGTTCCTCGATGCGCAGCAGGCCCTTTGCCTCCAGGTGGCGCAGGTTGTCCCGGGTGATGGGAGCCAGACGGTAGAGGTCGGAAAAGGGCATAGGGCCATCGTGGGCCAGCAGGATCTCCAGGGCCACGGTCTGCCCGCCGCGCGGGGTGGCGTGGAATCGAGCGATCTCGGCGTCCACGGCCTCTGCGTCGGCGGCAAGGGTGACGGTGGTTTTCTCCACGCGCAGCCAGCCTTTGGCCGCCAGGCTGTCCACGGTGGAGCGGTCGGCTAACGCTAACAGATCATCCAGGAGCAAGGAGCCGCCGGCATCGCGCAACGCCTGAAGCACGGCCGCCCGGCGACGCCAGGGGCCACGCAGCCGGTCAATCTCCGCCTGGACCCGGGGCCGGTCAATGATGATATAGGCCACGCGCTCGATCTTGGGGCCGATGCGGGGGCCAGGCAGTCGCCATTCCCGCACGACCAGGCGTTGGCGAACCAGGCTTTCCAGATCGTCCGCTGTGGCCCCGGCCTCGGTCAGGGCGGCGCGCATCTGGCTGCGGTCCAGGGGAGCGCGCTTGTTCACGATTTCCAGCAGGCGTTTTATTTTATCCGCCAGGTCAGCGGGCAGAATGGCATCTGGGGCCGGCCGGTAGGTGGGTTCCGCGCGCTGGTCCAGACCCGGGGGCAACATGAGCAGCAGGGCATCCAGGAGCGAGCAGAGATAATAGTCGGCGATCCAGCGGGCCAGGGCGATCTGGGCCGGGGTGAGCACCGGCGTCTCGTCAACCAGGCCCTCTACGTCCTTGTGCTCCTCGTCCGGGAGCGGGGATGTGTCGCTCAAGGCCACGATGACGCCCTGGGCCGGGCGCGGGCCAAAGGGGACCGTGACCAGGTGACCCGGCTGGAGTCGGCCGGCCAGGGTTGGGGGAACGCGGTAGTGGAAGGTCTGTGGCCCGGTCCCGATGGGGACGTTGACCACGATCTCGGCGTAGGGCATGGTTTCTCTCGCCTGCTGAGCCTGTTGCCCTGTACCTCCCGCTGGTCAGGAGTTGCTCTCCACCGGCGGTAGGTTGGGCAGTTACATCTTATCACGAATGCCCCCCTCGATGCAAGTGCCACAACAGACGTGAGCGTATCGCGTTGGGGACAGATTACGGCTCTGGAGTCGAGGCTTTAGCCGGTTCGTGCCCCTAAAGGCTCAACTCCAGTGGGCCTCGGCTTCTGGCCCATGTCCCCAATGTGTAACGCTCCCAATAGACTGGTTGCCCAAAACGGAGCCGTGAGGTATAATGCTGGAGAGCGTTCCATGTCACACCAGATTCCCCGCTGGCAACACTATCTCACAGACTATAACGAGGGCCTGGGCCTGGTCTACGAGCGACTGGTGCTCAACGACTTTTTGCTCCGGCTCAAGGAGCGCTACGGCATCCAGACGGTGCTGGAGGCACCTCTCTATGGCATGGCCGGTGTCAGCGGCATCAACAGCGTGGCGTTGGCCCGGGCCGGCTGTGCCGTCACCCTGGTGGATGACGAACCAGCTCGTCTGGCTGGCGTCCGGCGCATCTGGAGTGAGTTGGGTTTGTCGGCCGCGTTCATCGAACACGCTGACTGGGGCCACCTGCCTTTCCCCGATGATGCCTTTGACCTGGCCTGGGAGTGGGCCGGGTTGTGGTATCTATCGGACCCGGCTGCTCTCCTGGCCGAGCTGGTCCGCGTGGCTCGTAAGGCCGTCCTGGTTGCCATGCCCAACCGTTTTCAGGTGGGTTACTGGCTGCGAAAATATGTACTGGAGCGGGATTTTGTCCAGGAGGTAGACGAGAATTGGGCGGATATGGGTCGCATCAAACGGACGCTGCGAGCGGCTGGCGCGCGTATCGTCGAGCAGGGAGTGCTGGACGTGCCGCCGTGGCCAGATACGGTGATGCCGGCCGCCCAGGTGCTCCGGCGGCTGGGCATCCGCTCCAAAAAGCTCGATGAGCAGTTCACCGGCGCTGGCTGGCAGTGGAGCACCATGGCCTATTACCTGGGTGAACAGCCGGACCTCCGTGATAGGGTCCTGCGCTATGCCCTCTTAGATCGCCTGCCCTTGCCCTGGTCCCTTAAGGCCATCTGGGCGCATCACCGGTACGTGGTAGCCAGTCCCAGGTCTGGGGCCGCGAACGGCTGAAACAAGGCGCCTGGCACAAGGGACTGGTGGCTCATGCTCAACACCACGGCTCAGGCCATTTTTCCTCTTTTATAACACCCTTACATCAGCCCTCCATTACATCTCCATAATCGTGTGCTATGATCCTCTTGGCTAGGGCAACCGCGAGGGTTGCCCCTACGCCGGCCCTGGGCGACGGTAGAGGCAGGTCTTGCACCTGCCCAGGGCAACCGCGAGGGTCGGGGCAACCGCGAGGGTCGGGGCAACCGCGAGGGTTGCCCCTACGCCGGCCCAGGGCGACGTGGCGGTGGTAGGGGCAGGTCTTGCACCTGCCCAGGGTGAGCGAGTAGGGGCAGGTCTTGCACCTGCCCAGGGCAACCGCGAGGGTCAGGGCAACCGCGAGGGTTGCCCCTACGTGAGGCCGTTATTTTCGCAAGGAGGGATCTAATGCGTACAATATGGCGTACCAGACGACGGCTGATACTGATGCTGGTACTCGTCGTTGCGCTCCTGGCCGTGGGGGGCGGTTACGTTGGCTACCAGTATTACACGAAGGCCCAGGAGGCCGCGAACACGACGCCGACCATACAGACGGCCACGGTGACCCGGGGCAATATCAGCATCACCGCTTCCGGCAGCGGAGACTTGATGGCGGCCCAAGAGGTATCCGTGGGCTTTTCCAGTGGCGGGACACTTGTCGAGCTGTTGGTCCAGGTGGGGGACAAGGTGGAGGCCGGGCAGGTGCTGGCCCGGCTGGACGATACCACGGCCCAGGCCCAGGTAAACCAGGCCAGGATCGCTCTGGAACAGGCTGAATTGGAGCTGGCCGAGTTAACAGCCTCGCCCTCGGAGGCCGAATTGACTGTAGCCCGCGAGAACCTGCGGGCAGCGCAACTGGAGCTGAACAAGCTACAGAAGGGGGCCACGGTTGACGAACAGATCATCGCCTGGGCAAACCTGGAAGCGGCCCGTATCGCCTTGCAGAAGGCGCAGGCCGCCTATGACCGCATCTCTTACCGGCCCGACGCGGCAGGTTCTGCCGAAGCCGGGGCCTTGCAGACGGCCACGCTGGACTATCAGAAGGCCGAGGCCAACTATCGGCAGGCGGTGGGCGTGGACCCGCAGCAAGTGGCAGCGGCTAAAGCCAAAGTGGCCCAGGCCCAGATCACGCTGGAAGAGTTGGAGCGGGGACCTGGCCAGGCCGAGTTGCGCCGCGCCCAGTTGGCCGTGGAAAAGGCCCGCCTGGAACTGGCCACGGCTGAGAAATCCCTGGCCAACACCACCCTCAAGGCCCCCCTGAGCGGAACGGTAATCGCCATCAACGCCAATGTGGGCGAGGCCGTCGGTTCCGGGGCTTTTATCACCCTGGCCGATGTTGACCATCCCATCCTGTGTTTCTGGGTAGAAGAGTCCGACATGGCGAACGTGGTCGAGGGCTATCCGGTGCAGATCACCTTTGAGGCCCTGCCAGACTATGTCTTCCAGGGCCAGATCACCCGTGTAGACCCGGCCCTGGTGACAGTGAACAACACGCCGGCG
Source organism: Anaerolineae bacterium (assembly GCA_034435155.1). Lineage (GTDB taxonomy): Bacteria > Chloroflexota > JAHJIN01 > JAHJIN01 > JAHJIN01 > DAOTYG01. The sequence goes on from DAOTYG010000112.1 coordinate 6,701, forward strand.
GTCCAGGCCTGGGCCAGCATAGAGCTGACCGCGCAGCCGGTCAAGTTGCGGCCGGGTATGACCGCCAGCGTCGAGATCGTGGCCGGCCAGGCCACCAACGTGCTCCTGGTGCCGTTGCAGGCCCTGCGAGAGACTGCCCCCGGCCAGTACGCCGTCTTTGTCGTCCTGCCTGACGGCACGTTGGAGATTCGCCCGGTGGAGGTGGGGTTGAAAGACGCGGTGAATGCCGAGATCCGTTCCGGTCTCCAGGAGGGCGAAGTCGTCCGGCTCAGCACGACAACCCGTGCGTCGTCCACTTCCACCAACACCCGGTTCGGTGGGGAAGGTGGCCCGCCACCGGAGATGTTCTTTGGAGGCCGATGATGATGGAACAAAGCCTGGCCCCCAACGGTACGCTGATTGACATCCAAAATCTTACCAAAGTCTACGGCACCGGTCAGGCGGCCGTCCATGCCCTGCGCGGGGTCAACCTGGAGGTAGCGCGGGGCGAGTTCATCGCCATCATGGGACCGTCCGGCTCTGGCAAGTCCACGCTGATGAACATCATCGGTTGTCTGGACCGACCCACAGAGGGCATCTACATCCTGGATGGTGAAGATGTCAGCCGGTTAAGCAAAAATGACCTGGCCCGGGTGCGCAATCGCCAGATCGGCTTTGTCTTCCAGTCATATAACCTGCTGCCCCGGCTCACTGCCCTCAAGAACGTGATGCTGCCCTTGCTCTACAACCGCGCTGAGCACCTGACCGGGGAACAACGTTGCCAGCGGGCTGTTGCTGCCCTGGAGGCCGTGGGCCTGGGTGATCGGCTGCATCACCGGCCCAACGAGCTATCCGGCGGCCAGCAGCAACGGGTCGCCATCGCCCGGGCGTTGGTCAACCGGCCGGCCATCATCCTGGCCGACGAGCCGACCGGTAACCTGGATAGCAAGTCCGGCGTGGAGATCATGGAGTTGTTGAACAAGTTACACGATCAGGGCGTCACCGTCGTTATGGTTACGCACGATCAGCATTGCGCCACCTATGCCCAACGTATCGTTCACCTGCTGGACGGCCTCATCGCCGCTGACGAACTGAACGGGGCAGGTGGTTAACTCTTTCCCTGACCTTTTCCCACTGCCTTATTGGACTTTGGACCACACTACAAGGAGTAGAGGCTTTAGCCGGTCGTGCCCACAGGACCTGAAGGCTCGACTCCAGAATTGTCCACCGTCCCTATAGGTGAGGGCTGAAGGAGATTGACATGAACCTCTGGCAAACCTTGCAGGTCGCCTGGGAGGGCGTGACCTTGAACAAGGTCCGCTCGTTTCTGACCACTCTGGGGGTCATCATCGGCGTGGCCGCCGTCATCGTGATGCTGGCTATCAGTGCCGGGGCCGAGGCGGATATCGCCGACCAGATCAACGCCCTGGGGGCCAACCTGATCATGATCTCGCCGCAATTCACCCAGGCCGGCTTTCGGCCGGGCCGCATGATGGGCCTGCCCTACGAGGACATCGAGGCTATCGCCCAAAACGTGAGCGGCATCAACGGTGTTTCGGCCGAGCAAAACACCACTCAGAACGTGAGTGGGGGCGGGACCACATTAGAGAGCATTGCCATCATCGGTACCACGCCGGATTTCCCGGCCGTGCGCGGGTTGACCCTGGGTAGCGGGCGTTTCCTGATCCTTGATGACTTGAATCGCAAGAGCCGGGTAGCCGTGCTGGGCTATGGCATCGCTCAGGACCTCTTTGGCACTGCCAATCCCATCGGTCAACAGGTCAAGATCGGTTCCTATGCTTTCACCGTCGTCGGTGTGATGGCTCAACAGGGCGTGATGGGCAATACGGATTATGACGCGCTGGTCTATATCCCCATCACCGTGGTGTTCCAGCGGTTCAACCGGGCCCGGTTCGGCGACCGGGTGAACACCATCTCTGTCTCGGCCAGGAGCAAGGACGACATGCAAAACGTCATGGACCAGATCACGGCCCTGTTGGTTCAGCGTCATGACGTGGACCCGCTGACGCCGGATTTTCGGCTGACAACCCAGGATACCATCATCCAGGCCCGGGCCTCCACCACGGAGACCTTCCGCAACCTGTTGGCCTGGGTGGCCGGTGTCTCCCTCATTGTGGGGGGCATCGGGATCATGAATATCATGCTGGTGAGCGTCACCGAACGCACCCGGGAGATCGGCCTGCGCCAGGCTTTAGGGGCGCGCCCGCGTGATGTACAGCTCCAGTTCCTGTTGGAGGCGCTGATGCTGAGCCTGGTGGGCGGGTTGATCGGGAGCCTGGTTGGGATCGGGGGCTGCTACCTGTCTAACTTTCTGGGAGCCATGCGGGCCGAGTTGGTGCCCCTGTCTATTCCTCTGGCTTTTATCGCGGCGGCGGCCGTGGGCATCTTCTTCGGCTATTACCCGGCCACCCGGGCGGCGCAGTTGGACCCCATTGAAGCCCTGCGACATGAGTGAGCGGATTGCGGATTGCAGATTGCGGATTGCGGATTGCAGATTGCGGATTGCAGATTGCAGATTGCGGATTGCAGATTGCGGATTGCGGATTGCAAATGGGCAGATGACGCTTGACGTTTTATGTTTGACGAGCGGAGGCAGTATGAAGCGGCTATATGCGGGACTGTTGATATGGTTGCTGTTAGCGGCGTTGCTGGCCGGGTGCGAGGTGGGCGCGCCAGCGGCCGCAACACCAACGATTACGGGCGCCTGGGGTTATACCAGTCAATACCTGAAAACATCCTACCCGGGGGCCTTGTCGGTGATGAACCAACTGGCCCTGGGCACGCTAAAGCTGGAAGGGACCGCCAACGCGGTGACGGCGGAGCAGGCCAGGACCTTGCTCCCCCTCTGGCAGTTGTTCCAGGGCAGTGCCTTGCGGGATGATGCTGAGCGCCGGGCGACCCTGGTGGCCATCGAAAAGGCTATGACCCCGGCGCAGTTGCAGGCCATCGCCGCCCTGCAGCTCACCGAGAGCGACCTGCAATCCTGGGCCCAGGAACAGGGTCTCAGCTTCGGGCTGCCCGGCGGCGAGTCTGGGACCGGCCCATCTACTGACGCGCGCGCCACCATGCAGGCCCGGTTCGGGACCATGACTGAGGCAGAACGGGAGGCTATGCGGGCCACCATCCAGGCCGGTGGCGGCTTCCCCGGCGGACAGGGGGCCAGGGGGACCCGCACTGCTGGTTCCAGCGGCAACGCCTGGACCGGCGGCGCGTTATTGCGCCCCCTCATCGCTTTGTTGACCCAGCGGGCCGGTGGATCGGCGAACGCTACTCGCATCCCCGTCACGCCAACGCCCACCTCGTCTCCTGCGACACCCACGCCGACACCGACTGCGACCGCAGCCAGTGAGCCAACGCCAACGGCCACTCAAACGTCCACGGCCAGGTCTACGCCGGCCGCTTCCAGTTCCGGCACCAGCGCCCTGGCCGGCAAGCTGGCAGTTCGGGGCGCGGATGGCATCATCTATGTGGTCAATGTGGACGGCACCGGGCTGCACGCCGTCACCAACGGCATAGACCCCACCTGGTCGCCAGATGGCAAAAAGATCGCCTTCGTGCGCTGGTCGGAACCGTGGGGATTGTTCACCATCAACGCGGATGGCACCGCTGAACGGCAGCTCATCTCAGACAAAGACCTGCGCCAGCCGGATTGGTCGCCCAATGGCGAGATCATCGTCGTGGTCAAGGGGCGGCTGGAGACCGTAACGTCCCGACATGGGCCGCCTGGATCACCCGGCAGGGAGACCCAGGTCTGGGCCGGCGTCCTCAAGGGCGTGAACCCGGACAGCGGGGCCTACTACGATGGCGATTACCCGGCCCACAAATACGTGCAGTCGCCGTCTTGGGCGCCCGACAGCGTGCATCTGGCCTTTGAGAACGAGCGCGGCATCAATATCACGGCCAAAGGTGAAGACCCGCGCCTGCTGACCCCGACTCTACCCGAGTTGACGTACTCTACGCCGGCCTGGTCGCCGGCAGGCGACCGTATCGCCTATACCCGCGAGATGCATGGCTATTGGGAGATCTGGAGCATGAAGACGGATGGCTCGGAGCGGTGGCAACTGACCGCGGTGAGCGCGCCTGGTGCGTCGGCATATAACAACGTCTGTCCGGCCTGGTCTCCCGATGGGCAATATATCGCCTTCCTCACGGACCGCAGCGGGCAGTGGGAGGTATGGGTCATGCGTGCCGATGGCTCTGACCAGCACCGGCTGCTGGATTTGCCGCTGGCTCTAACTTATGCCTTCAACGGTGACCGGGTGCTGGATTGGGGCCGGTAGCACGAGCCTGTTTTCAGAGGAGACCCGCGCGCGGGGCGCACCCCGGTGCCTCGTGCCCACGCTCCGCGTGGGCACGCAGCAGGAGGCGTTCCTGGCCGCGCGACCCGGCGTTTCGCACCCACGCAGAGCGTGGGTGCGAGCAAGCAAAAAGCCAGGGGGCTATTTTCGGGAGGAGAATCCCATGATACGCCATCGTTTGAGTTGTCTAGCTCTGAGCCTGGTCATCGCCCTGAGCCTGCTGGCTGGAAGTTGCGCTGGCAGCGGGGTCGGCGCGCTGGTCACGCTGGCTTTGCTTCAATCCTACTCCCCCTCGGCAACCGTGACCTCCGCGCCAACAGTCTGGCCGACCCCGACCGTCGCCCAGACGGCAGCCATGACCGGCAGCACCCTGTACGTGGAATCGGCGACCATAGAGGCAGTGGCCCGCGTGGCGCCGGCCGTGGTCACTGTGATCAACACCCTGCCACCGCGAAGGGCCTTTTGGCAGGTGATCGAGCAGCCAGAGGCCATCGGCTCCGGCGTCATCATTGACCCGGCCGGCTATATCGTCACCAATAACCACGTGGTGGAGAATGCCCAGGAACTGAGCGTGATCCTGCAAGACGGCACCAAGCTGCCGGCTCGCCTGGTGGGCACGGATATGTACACGGACCTGGCGGTCATCAAAGTGGACCAGGCTGGTCTGCCGGCCGCGCCACTGGGCGATTCGAGTGCGCTACGGCCTGGGGAGCCGGTGGCTGCCATTGGCAGCGCCCTGGGCGACCTGCGCAACACTGTCACCACCGGCGTAGTCAGTGCCCTGGACCGGGCATTGGATACCGGCGCGGGCTACCAACTGGAGGGCCTCATCCAGACGGACGCAGCCATCAACCACGGCAACTCTGGCGGGCCACTGCTGAACTTGCAGGGCCAGGTCATCGGCATCAACACGGCCATCATCCGGGGCAGCGGCACGTCATCCAGTGTCGCCGAGGGGCTGGGCTTTGCCATTCCCAGTAACACGGTACGTCAGGTCGTGCCGCAGCTCATCGAGAAGGGCTATGTGTCCCGGCCTGATTTGGGCATCGGGCATCGGCCCATCACCCCGCAACTCGCCGGCTACTATGGCCTGGCAGTGAAATGGGGCGAGTTGGTCATCAATGTGCCGGCCGACACTCCGGCCGCGCGGGCCGGCCTGCAACGAGGTGACATCATCACCGCGATCAATGGCCAGGCCATTGATGAGGAACATCCCTTCATCAACATCCTCTTGCGTTACCAGCCCGGCGATACCGTGCAGCTAACCATACAGCGAGACGGCCGGGAACAGTCACTCTCCGTCACCCTGGGCCAGCAGCCGCGATAAATCATCGGGGCGACGCTGGTGCGTCGCCCCTGCCCTGAAGGGCTAAAGCCGCCGGGTGGCATAGTGGGTAGATTCCCAGCCGAAGGTTCTATAGGCGCGACTTCAACGTTTGGTGTGAGATATGGCGGTCACCTGAGGGGCGTAAACCACCGGCCGACCGCCCGCTTCGCGGCGGTCGGTTTGAGCGTCCCTCGCGTAGCGGGGGGACACCCGGCCGCCGGACCAGCCAGGTGCGACCTCGGTCACTAATTCACTGAACTTGGGACAATTCTGGAGTCGAGCCTTCAGGCGGGGTGTATCTTGTGGGCACAACCGGCTAAAGCCTCTACTCCTTGTGGTGGGCGACCAAAGTCCAATAATTCACACCAAGCGTTTCAGTGGGCAGCCTCTCTTACCGGCCGGTAGCCTCGTAAGTATACGCCGCCATCTCGGTAGTGAAGGGCGTGCAGCCGCTGACCACCAGGATAGCCTTTTTGTTGCCCCCCAGCCCGGCGATGGTGATCTGCCCCCGTTGTTGCTCGTCCAGCGTCATGCGGCGCACGACCGGCGTGGCCCCGGTCTCGATGACCTGCACGATGAAGCGTTGCGGCAACACGTTGGCGATGCGCACGAACCCGGCCGCCTGCCAGCCATCGTCCCCGCTCTCTGCATCATAGGAGTAGCCGATCTCCGGGATGGCGATGTCATCCACGATAAAGCCTGGCTCGTTGAGGGCCTGGTCGGTGACGTACTCGAAGCGGATGAGCACCTTCCTCCCGGCGTAAGGGCTGAGGTCTATGGATTCCTGGACCCACTGGGGCGATTGGCCGCGACCGCTCTTGCCGGTGTAGCCGTGGCCCAGGTTGGCCTCGTTGGGGTTCTTGTCAGTTGTGTGTGTGCCTTTCAGGATGTTCCAGGTCTGACCATTGTCCGGGGAGACCTCGACGTAGGCGTAGTCAAAGTCTGGCTCGATGTCGTACCAGGTCCAGAAGGTGAGCGTCGCTTTGCTCACGCTGCTCAGGTCAAAGGCGCGGGTGAGGGTGGTGTCGCTATCATCGCCACGATTGCCCCACCAGACGCGCAGGCCGCTGTGTGGGTCTGCCCCCACGACCCGGACAGTGGTGGCACCCTGGAAGCGGACTGTCACGTCGCCGGTCACATCCAGCTTGATATAGTCGGCGGCATACTGGTGGACGGTGGTGCTCTCTTGGGCGGGCAGGTTGCGCTGGGTCGCCGCCAGGCTGGGGGCGGGCAGGCGGAGCTTTTTGTAGCCGTATTGGCCCTGGGCCAGGCTGGGCGCGTTCAGATAGTTGGCGATGACCCAATCGGCAAAGACGTCGTTGAAGGAGAGGCCGTGGTCTTTTAGCACGATGTCAAAGGCGGCGAGGCCGTTCTCTGGCCGGGCCACCACCGCCCGGGTGGCGGATTCGCCAAAGCGGTCCAGGAAATAGGTCATGAACAGGTAAGAGTTGCCATAATGAGGGGCGCGGCCGTCCACGCTGCCGTCCCAGGTATTGAGTTGGGTATCGGGCTTTTTCAGGAAAGAGTAGTCCGCGCCGCCCACGTCATAGCCGTTCAGATAGGCAGCCAGCTCAGAAAAGCCCTCATTGACCCAGGTATCCTCGTTAAAATCCTCATGCCAGTGGATCATGTGCTGGAACTCGTGGGCGATGGTGCTCAGGTAGTATTCGTCGCCCGGCCCCGCGCTCTCCAGGTTGCAGAAGAACATCTCCTTCTCGTTGGAGCGGGCGTAGATGACCCGGGGATACTCGTCCACGGAGGAGTAGTAGCCCCCCACCTGGGGGACGTAGCCGTTAAAGATGTGGATGCGCGGATCATTGTCCACGCCGGGGGTCCATTCGGAGCCAAAGAAGGCCCGGTCGGTGGGATAGATCCGGTTCTCAAAGGTCTCCATGTCGCGTTTGAGGAGGTCTTGGTCCACTGTCATGCCATCTTCTACCCAGGCGTAGGAGTGAGCGGTCTTGTAGCGCAGGGTAGCGGTATGCTGGCGATACTCGTCAGTGTCCGAGTGGTGGACCCAGAAGGTCTGCTTGTCGCCGATCTGAAAGTCCGGCGTGGTGTCGTTGACCACGCGCTTGACCGGGCCTTTGACGCCCTTGAACCGCATCGCCAAGTCCACGGGGTCCCGGCCGGGCAGCGTGGCGGCGTTCAGGGTCTTGAGGGTTTCCAGGGCCTCTGGCGGGACGGCGCCGGCCTGAGTCGGCCTGGGTGTGGGGGTGGGCCTGGAGGGCGGGGTCTTGCGGATGGACTCGGTGCCCAGGGTGTAGAGCCAGGCTTCCTGAAAGACGGCCGTGGTGGGTGGCTTGTCGAAGGTGGCGGCGGCCAGCCCCACGCGGCCCCGGCTCAGCCGGTTATCTTCTATCGTGACCAGCAACTCGCCATTAGCGTACAGGGCGATGCGGGGGCCTCTGGCCTCCACGCGCAGGGCGTTCCCGCTGCGGCGGACGGCGTCGGACTTGGTCCAGTTCTGGGGGGCCGACCACTGGCCGTTGGCCCGGCAGAGCAGGGCGTACTGGTTGGAGCGATTCACCAGAAAAGCGTAAAAGTTATCGTCGTCGGCGTAGCGCAGGACCAGGCCGTAGGGGTTGTCCGGGTCCCCCTCGTCCTGGTGGGCGATGGCAGCGAACTCGATGTCGTCCACGTCTACGGGCAGGGTGCTGATGAGGAGCTGGTTGGCGGTGGTCACCTGGATGGCCAGGCCCTCATCGGTATAACTGATGGAGCCGGCCGCGGTGTCCAGGGTCTCCCAGCCACTCTCCTGGTCGGTAAAGTCGTCGTGGAGGATGAGCCATTTGTCCGGCAGGTTGGGGGGAGACAAGGCGCCCAGGGGGCGTTCGCCGGGCTGCACGCCGGCAAAGTTCTTGTGGATGAAATCCTTGTCCGTGACCCAGCTCTCGGTCTGGGCATCGTAGACGCGGACCTGGTAGCGAAATCCGGCCGCGCTCACCCGGCCGGCCAGCCAGTCCTGGAAATGAGCGTTGCCGGTCTCAAAGACGATGATGTAGCGTGCCCGCCAGACCACGGCGCTCCACAGGGTGGGCACGTCCGGGTAGCCCAGGGACAGCGCCCACCAGCCGGCCACCACCTGGGTGCGGCCGGCCTCGTCGAAGGCGCCGGAGACCATGTACATCCCCACCAGGGCGGTCTCGTCGTCGGCGTCCACGTCAATGACCTCGTAGCCCAGGGCCTCCAGGTTGGCGCGCACCTGGGCGGCCGGGTCCGCGCCCTGGGCCGGGGGTGCCGCGGCCGGGCGGGAGTGGGCCAGGGCCGGGGCGAGCAGGGCCAGGGTGACCGCCAGGGTCAATAGAAACCAACGCGCACGACGTGCGGGAGCGTTCATGTTGTCACCTCTGTTTTGGGGGATTGTCTGAACCTTCCCACAGGTTAGAAAGCTGGCATCTGGTCTGACTTATTGGGCCTGGACCTGCGGGAGGGTAGTCGTAGGGCGCGTTTCCATGCGCGCCGCCGGCCAGCGGGCGGCTATGGAAAGCCACCCTGCGATTTTCGTGTCCACGGGGTGCGCTGGGGCGCGTGTGAGTCTCCTCGGAGGCTGGAGAAACCAGGTTTCTTACCTCGCGGTCGGCCGCACTGCCGCATACGCCGCGATGATCCGGTCCAGCAGGCGGTCGAAGGCTTCGTCCACGATGCGCCGGGCCGGGTCCGCGTCGTACCAGGCCAGGATCTCCTCGGCCCCCCGTGAGAAGGGGATGGTGGCCGCAAAGCCCGGCACGAGCCGCTTGATCTTGGTATTGTCGAAGATCATGCTGTGCGCCTTGTCCCCCAGCAGGCTGGCGCCCCACTCCGGGTCGAAGGCGGCGATGCATTCCGATGGCACGTGTACGGCGCGCAACTCGGCGCCGGCAGCCCGGGCGAGTATCTCGTAGATCTGGTTCCACGTCAGCACCTCGTCGGAGGTGATGTGGACTGCCTGGCCGATAGCGTGGCTATTGCCCAGCAGCCCCACAAAGCCTGTGGCAAAGTCCTCGTGGTGGGTGAGGGTCCACAGCGACGTGCCGTCGCCGTGGACGATCACCGGCTGCCCCCGCCGCATTCGGGCGATCACGGTGTAGCCGCCGTGCACCGGCAGCATGGTCCGGTCGTAGGTGTGCGACGGGCGCACGATGGTCATGGGGAACTTTTCCTCGCGGTAGGCCCGCACCAGCCGGTCCTCGCAGGCGATCTTGGCCCGCGAGTAGGCCCAGTAGGGGTTATCGAGCGGGGTGGACTCGGTCACCGGCAGGCTGGCCGGGGGCGTCTGGTAGGCCGAAGCCGAGCTGATGAAGACGTACTGGCCGACGCGGCCCCGGAAGAGCGCGAGGTCGGCCTCCACGTGCTCCGGCGCAAAGCCGATCCAGTCTACCACCACGTCGAACGTGCGCCCCGCGAGCAGGCGTATCACCGCCTCGCGGTCGCGGACGTCGCCGCGCAGGACGTGCGCGCCTGGGGGGACCGGCCGCGCGCTCTGGCCGCGATTCAGCAGATACAGCTCCAGCCCACGCTCCACCGCCAGCCGGGAGCAGGCCGAGCTGATCACGCCGGTGCCACCGATGAAGAGGACCTTCATAGCTGCGTTCTCCTTATCGTCCCACCGCCCTGAGGTGCCGCTCCAGGAACGCCAGCACCTTCGACCAGGAGTCCGCGCCTTACCTCGACGCTGGTCAGCCACCGCACGGCGTGGATGTCACTGACATCAAAGGCCAGATCCGTCGCAGTCAAACCAACTGCCGACGGATTAGGCCCAGTACCTGACGTAGAGCCACCTCCGGCGTGGCGCTCAGATGGCTTTCGACGACTGTGGCCTCGTCGCCATCGTGAAAATGAGCCGGGAATGTGCTCACGCACGGATGGTGCGGCGCGTTGTCCCAGCGATACAGCCGGCCGCGCTGACGACGCTGCTCCCAGTGATAGGCATAGTCTCCATCCACCGAAAGCCAGACATCGAGGAATGAGCCATCGGTCAGCATCAGACGTAGCTTGTTGGGACTGGTAGGCGTTCCTCCAACGAGTGCCGTGTCTGTGACCACATCCTGGAACTCGGTCCGGGCCAGGTGTGCCAGGGCCAGGTACGTGATCAGCATCGTTCAGTCCTTTTCCGCCACCTGCCGCAGGTGCGCAATGTGCGCCTCTTTGTTTTTCCAAACGATGTAATCTTCCCACGCTGGATGCCCGGCCACCTGCCCATCCTGGATCGCCTGGTACAGGGCCTCTTTGGAAAAGACATCGTATCGTTCACGGATTTGCGCGATCTCCCACTCCGCCAGCCGGATCTCCTTCTCAATAAACGCCAGCAGCCCCTTGCGGATGAGGTCATTTTCTGACATTGCCAGCGTAGTACTCAGTTCTTGCGTCAGTGCCTGTACATCCATACTTGACACCTCCAAATCCTTACGTTATGATGACCATTATACCGCACAACCCGGCCGGGTGCAAGAAGTTGTACTTGGGGTTTTGCGCGAAAGTCGCGCAAATTAGCGCAGAGCGGTCTCCAGAAAGGCCAGCACCTTCGGCCAGGAGTCCGCGCTGGCGCGGGCATTCGCCGCCGGGCTGCCGCCCAGGAGCAGGTTGCCCGATTGGGTCGAGCCGGTCATCGGCAGGTATAACCCACTGATCTCGTGGCCGGCGCCCTCGTACTTCAGATGCTCGTAGGGATACGGGTGGTTGTGTGCCCGGAGCCGCGCCATCACCATGTCTCCCATCGGCGTGGAAGGCCATAGTTGGTCGTCGGTGCCGGAGAGCAGCAGCACCGGCCCGTTGATCTTTTCCACCGGGATGGTCGCCGCAGCGACGGCGGCCTGGTCCTTTAGCCCTTCCTCGTAAGAAGACCGCAGCGCGGCCGGTTGCCCCAGGATATACTTGAGCAACTCGATGGTGAACCCACCCCCGACGAACGGCAGTCCCTGCCCGCCGAGTGACCAGGATGACCTGATCCCCTGGCTGTAGCTCTGCGGGTTGCGGTATAAGCCCATCCCCACGACGGCGCTGGGCTTGTATGCTACCACGGCCCGGATGTCCTCTGGGTGCATCGTGCCGAGCAACAGTGCCAGTTCCGCGCCTTTGGAGCCACCCATGACGGCGATGCGGTTGGGATCCACGGCTGGCTGGCTCTTGAGCCAGGCGATGGCCGTGGCAAAGTATTCCAGCGGGATCTCGACCAACTCCGGGGGCAACGGGTCAATGCCAAAGTAGGCCAGGGCCAGGGTTGTGTAGCCCCGGCAGGCCAGCAGCGCGGCATAACCCTCGCTCAGACCGCCCTCGGAGCCACCCAGGCAGATCACCGTCGGATGAGGGCCGGGTGTTATCGGATAGAACAGGGTGCCCACCAGGCCCTCTTCTTCCACCGGTTGTCGTATCACCTTCTCGTCCAGCACGAACAGCCGCCGCACCTCGACGCTGGTCAGCCGCCGGCCCTGTGCTTCGGCGATGAGCGTCACCACCCACGGATCGAGCGCGTTCCCGGCGCGTCCCTGCTTTACACCCGTCGGATGCATGGACCAGAACAGGCCCATCCCGTCGGCCTGCGTGTATGTGCCATAGAGCGGTGCCGCGCGGGGCACATCCACGAGGCCGCTGGCATCGGCCTGGAACGTGGCCCACGACTCCCAGGTTTGGCCGCCCTGTAACGGGGCCTGGGCGCGCAGCGTGACCGGCTGGCCGGGTTGCAGGCCCGTGACCCGGATGGCGATGGGCGTATCTATCAGCGTAGCCGGTTGGTCCACTTCAATATGGTAGGTGCCGTCGTAGGCGAATCCCTCCCACAGGCTGGCCGGGGGCGTGGGGGGCAACGTTGGCGAGCTGGGGCCGCCGGGGCAACAGGCCGCCAGCAGCCCCACGAGCAATGCCGCCGTTATCAGGAGGTGTGCAAACCGGATGGCGATCATGGTCACTCCTTTCATGGAGATTCACTACCGGACACTTTTCAATCACGAATGATGCGAATGGACGAATGACACGAATTGGTATGAAAAACATTCGTGAGATTTGCCAGATTCGGGTCATTTGTGATGAAACTTGCGAAAATGTCCGGTAGTAAATCATGGAGACTCGATCTTCCAGACGTGCACCAGGGGCTTGTCCCCATCGGCCAGGGGTTCCAGCACGTAGAGCAGGCCCCGCGCGCGGTCAAAGGCGGCGTCGCCCACGTGGTGCCATTGCCGGGGGGATGTGACGTGGTACAGGACCGGGTCAATGTCCAGCGTGGCGTAGGGCTGCGGCTCCCAACGCGCTTTTTCGCCCCGGGCCACGGCCGCCAGATCAGCCGGGTCGTAGAAGATGATCTGCCCCACGAACCCCTCGCTCCACCAGCCGCGTTGGTCATTGGGTGGCGCCGGGACCGGCGGATAGGGTGGCTCCTCTGGCCACTCGGTCCCGTCGGCAAAGCCATACCAGGCCCGGCCGGTGCCCTTGGTGCCCACAAAGACGACGGCGGAGCGGTCGCCGGCCGTCAACCAGGCCCCGCCCATCCACTCGTCGGCCGGGTTGTAGCTGGACATGGTATGGTCGTCGCCGGCCAGGATGTCGGAATACAGGATGAGGGGCGTGGCCGCGAGGTGGGCGCCGGGCGGGGGCGGGTTGCCTTCATTCCAGGGGCCAAAGGCCAGCAGGGATGGCCCCCGGCCCCCCTGACCGCCGTCGCGGAACCGGCCGGTCGCCAGCAGCCTGCCCGGCGTGTTCGCCGCCGCCCAGGCCGGGTCAATGGGGAAGAGATAGTCGCTCGTCACAAAGTTGATGTAATCGCCGATGGTCCACGCGCCGGCCGGCCGGGGATCGGCCAGGTTCAGCTCGCACCAGCCGTGGGACACGTCCGGCTGGCCGCGCAGCGTGTCGTCATCGCGCTGTGGCACCTGCTGGAGGTGATAGCCCCAGCAAAAGTAGAGCTTGCCGGTCGTCTGCGCGCCCTGGGGCGGCAGGCAGGCCAGGCCGGCCTTGGCCAGCGTCCCGGGAAAGTCGTCAAAGCCTTCGACTTGATCGAACAACGTGCCCCGGATGTTCCGAAACTCTTGCCGGGTGGTAGCGGTATTCAGGTCGGCCACGTTTTTCGCGGGCGAGTTGACCGGGACCGGGATGCCGATCTCGGAGACCCACTGCTTCTGGTCGTTGCCGGTGCCGAACAGGGAGCCGGGGTAGCCATCGGCCGGGCCGTCCGGGTCGCCCTCGGAATAATAGGCCAGGGCGTGGCCGCTCCAGGTCCAGCCCAGGTCGTCGGCCGTGTCCGGCAGGCGGAACGCGCCCTGGTAGACCAGGTCTGTCGGTTGGAGGCGTTGCGTGGCGACCGCGACCGTAGGGAGGGGGGCACCGGTGGGCTGCGGGCCGACGGCGGCCGGCCGGGGCGTAGTCGGCGGGCCGTCGGTGCGGATCGTCTGCGGCAGTTGGCAGGCGATGATGATGAGTATAGCGCAAGCGAGTCCCGCGATTCGCCGGGCGTTCATCTTGACTCCTTCTCTGAGATTTGTGCGGCGGCGAAACCGCTGCACAAAATCCCGGGGTCCCTTTCCCCCACCCAGGGGGTGATCTTCGGGGGCTGTTTTCATGCTGTCCCCCTGCGCCAGCCGTCGCCATCGGATCGCAGACCCGACGGGAGCAGAGCAGCCTTTATTGCCGGTGGCGGGCGAAACCTCTCCAGGCTTTACACCTGGTACAGCAGGTCCATGTACCGCTTGAGCATGTCGTCTATCACGGTGCGGGCCGGGAGCGTGGCGGCCAGGCCGTAGACCGGGGCCAGGTGGCCTTTCTCGTCCGGGTGGGCCTTGACGTGCTCGACGGCGGCTTTCAGGTCCTCGACGAAACGCTCCGCCACGCCGGGCAGGGTGTGGCGCAGCGTCACGCAGAGGTGGACGCATGGCGGGTGGTGCAGGCCGTTCAGGCTCCAACCGCGTTCCGACATGGCATCCATGACCTTGTAGATGTCCAGCGTCTGCGACCCAAAGGCGATGACCCACAGCGGGTCGCCCAGGATGTAGAGGTCGGGTATCTCCCGAATGCCCTGCTTGATGACGGCCGCCGTCTCCAGGATGCGCCGGGTGGCATCCAGGTAGCCCTGCTCGCCGATGGACACCATCGCCGCCCAGCACGCGGCGCTCAAAGCCCCGGGCCGGCTCCCGGCAAAGGTGGGCGAGAAGTAGAGTCCCCCGGGCCAGTCGGCGATGGTGTAGAACTGGTAGTGACGCAACTCGCGGCCCCGGTACAACACCACCGACGTGCCTTTGGCGGCATAGCCGTACTTGTGTGTGTCGGCCGAGATGGAGGTGACGCCGGGGAGCCGGAAGTCGAACGGCGGCACATCGTAGCCCAGCCGTTCCGCCCAGGGGAGCACGAACCCGCCCAGACAGGCGTCGGTGTGAAAGCCGATGCCGTGTTCCCGGGCCAGCCCGGATAGTTCAGCGATGGGGTCCACGATGCCGTGGGGGAAAGAGGGGGCCGACCCCACGATGACGATGGTGTTGGGAGTGATGGCCCGGCGGGCGGCGTCCACATCGGCTCGATAATCCCTGTCCACCGGGATGCGCACTGGCCGGACGTTGAAATAGTGAGCCGCCTTGTCAAAAGCGGCATGGGCCGTGACCGGGAAGATCATCTCCGGCCGGGTGATGCCCCTGGTCTCCCTGGCCCAATCGCGGTAGGTCTTGATCGCCAGGAGGATGCTCTCGGTCCCGCCGGAGGTTACCGTGCCGCAGATCTCGTCCTCGGTTCTATCGGCGCCCAGCATGTGGGCCGTCATGGAGACGATCTCGGCCTCGAACTTGCTCGCGCTGGGCCACAGGTCCGAGTGGAGGGGGTTGCTCTGGGAGTGGAGGGCATAGACGCGGTTGAGAAAGTCAATGTGCTCATCGTCGCCGTGATAGACGGCACCGGAAGCATAGCCGCTCTTCCAGCGAGTGGCCTCACGGTCGCGCAGGGCCTCCATCTCGCGGAGGATCTCCGCCCGGTCCCGGCCCACCGGCGGGAGCCGGTCGCAGGTCGGGAACTCGCCGCGATAGGGTTTGAGCGCGGGTTCCAGGCCGGCCATCAGCCCGTCGTACTCCTTGTCAAGCTGACGCTGCACGAGGGGAATGGCCTTGAGGCGTTTCTCCCCGGCCGCGACGAGACGACGGGGCGCCCGGCCCAGCAGGCGCATGACCAAATCCATGGGTCTCATTTCTCCTCCCCGAAGGGTTACGTGCCGGCCACCGACCATAGACCGCCGTCATTGGTCGGTCGTCAGCGTTCGGCGGTCGGCGGTCAGCGTGCCCGATTCAGCCGCTCGTATATCTTGCGATTGGCCTTGTAGATATGCAGGAACTCGGCGAATAGCTCGTCGTAGAGGTGGCGATGGGCCGGGTCCGGCTCATAGGTGCGGGCGATCCGGATGCGGGCCGGGATGTCGTCGAAGGTCAAATAGCCCAGGGCCACAGCCCCCAGGAACCCGGCGCCCCGGGCGTTGGCCTCGATGGGGTCCTGCACCTGGCGGATGGGTCGGTTCAACACGTCGGCCATGATCTGGCACCACACGTCCGAATTGGCCCCACCGCCGATCATGTTCAGGGCCGCAAAGGGTCGCTTGATGAACCCTTCTACGGCCTCCAGCAGCCAACGGGCGTTGTAGGCGACCCCCTCGAATATGGCGCGGATCAGGTGGGCCCGGGTGGTCTGGAGAGAGACGTTGTGCAGGCCGCCGCGCAGGGCGTGGTCTTCCACCGGCGTCCGCTCCCCGTAGAGCCACGGGGTAAAGATCACCTTATCACTGCCGGCCGGCGTCTCGGCCACGATGCGGTCGAATATCTTGTACACGTCCGGCACTTTTGCTTCTGCCAGCAGCTCATCCTCGTGGTAGAGGATGTTATCGCGCAAGAACTTGAGGCACGCGCCGGCCGTCTCCTGCTCGTTGCCGATGAGGTAGCGGCCGGGGATGGCCGAGGGGATGGTAGCCATGTTGTGGGCGATGTCGGTCTTTTTGAAGGGCACATGACAGGTGAGCCAGGCCGAGGTGCCCACGTAGAGATGGCCTTCATAGTCGCGTACGGCCCCGGACCCGATGGCCGCCGATTGCACGTCTGGCGTGCCCATGACCACCGGCCGGCCGGCCGGCAAGCCCAGGTCGGCAGCAGCCTGCGGGGTGAGCGGGCCGAGGACATCCACGGCCTGTTTGAGGTCTGGCAATTGATCTCGCTCCAACGTCGCCAGCCTGAGCAGCCGCTTGTCATAGTCCACCTGGGCGAGGTTCCGGTTGTCCGTGACCCAGTGCAGGGTGATGGAATCATAGGAAGCGGCGAACTGACCGGTCAGACGCAGGTTCAAATAGTCTTTCGGTTCCAGGAACTTGTAGGTGGCCCGGTAGACCTCTGGATGCTGGTGGCGGAGGTAGAGGATATGGGCGATGGGGTCCTTGCCCGAATGACCGGGGATGCCGCCGGTGAGCCGCAACCAGGTGAGCAGCTTGGTCACGGCATAGCCCTCGATAGTCAGGTGACCGCCGGTGAGGGCTTTGACGTAGGGCGCGCCGCGAGAGTCCATCCAGATGATGGCGTTCATCAGGTGGCGGCCTTCTCGGTCCACCGGCACGGTGCCGGACCACTGGCTGGTACAGCAGACGCCCACAATATCATCCACCGGGGCCAGGTTGCGGGCCAGCAGCCGCCGCGATGCCGTCGCGATAGTGCGCCACCACTCGTCCGGGTCCTGTTCCGCCCCGCCGCCGGGCAACAGGATGACCCGATTCTCCTCGAACTCGTAACCCACCAGCTCGCCGTGGGTGGAGACCAGGGCCACCTTGGGGCCGTTCGTGCCCAGGTCTATCGCCAGGATGTACTTGCTATCGCCAACCATTCGCGCCTCCCTTTGTCTCTATCTCCCCTCTCTATCTCCCCTCTCTATCTCCCCTCTCTATCTCTCAAAATACCGCCTCAATTGCTCCAGCCGCAGCACGCCGTCATAGTCTAACCCCTCGCCGCCGTGCTTGAGTTGCCCGCGCTCACCGTCCACATCTCCCAGGCAGGTGACGACGATGTCTGCATCGCTCAGGTCTTCCCGTTCGGTGTAGACATTGGTGGTGGCCACCACGTTCATGCCGGCGGCCCTGGCTGCCAGGACACCGTTGCGCGAGTCCTCGATGACCAGGCACTCCTCCGGGCGCAGGCCCGTCTTTTGCAGGGCCAACAGGTAGATCTCCGGGTCTGGTTTCTTCTTGCTCACCACATCCCCGGCCAGGACAAAGTCGAACCGGATGTCCCGGAGGATGTTATACGCCACGGCGCGGGCGGCCCGCTCGTTGGATGTGGTGCAGACGCCGATGATGAGGCCGGCGTCCATCGCTTCCTTCATCAGCCGGCGAACGCCGGGCCGGACCGGGAGCGCGCCGCTCTCCACCAGCTCGATAAAGACCTCGGTCTTGCGCTGGTGCAGCCGCCTGATCAGGGCGTCTTCCTCCTCTGGCGTGTCCGCCAGGCGCAGGCCCTCCTCGCGGAAATAGTGCTTCATCCGCTCCTTACCGCCAGCGATCTGGAGCAGCTCGTGGTATCTCTCTACATCCCATTCAAAATCGTAGCCGAACTCCTTGAAGGTGCGGTTAAAGGCCACCCGGTGGCCGTCCCGCTCTGTGTCAATGATCACGCCGTCCTGATCGAATATCAACGCTTTGATCTCGGCCATACTCCCTCCTGCACACGCTCGGTGTCACCCCGCACCTGGGGCGGCGGGTGGCACACCCGCCGCGAGCCAGGCTTAACCGCCTGGAGCGGCGGGTGGCACACCCGCCGCGAGCCAGGCTTAACCGCCTGAAGCGGCGGGTGGCACACCCACCGCGAGCCAGGCTTAACCGCCTGAAGCGGCGGGTGGCACACCCACCGCGAGCCAGGCTTAACTGGCAAAAAAGTCTTTGATGATATGTACTGCCAGCCGGTTCTCCTCTTCCGTACCCACGGTGACCCGGAAGAACCCGTTGCGGCCATACATCTCGGCCTGGGGCCGGAACAGCACACCCCGCTTAAGGGCATAGTCCACCATGTCCCGCCCACTCTTGCCGGCGTCTGTGCCATCCATCAGGATATAGCTCCCCCGCGAGGGGAACACCGTGAGGCCGGGGACAGTTCGCAACTCGTCCTGGATGTACTGGATCCAGCGGTTATTGAACTCGATCCGTTGCCGCAATCCCTCCGTATCCTCCAGGGCGGCCAGGGCGGCCCACATGGGGATGGTCCCCACATTCCAGAAGACGAGCATGGCGGCGATCTGGGCGATGACGTCCCTGTTTCCCAGGGCGTAACCGAAGCGCAGGCCAGCCAATCCATACGCCTTGGACAGGGTGCGGGTGATAAGGACGTTGGGATATTGCCGGATCAGCTTCATCTGGGACCAGTCCAGCCCGGCAAAGTCAATATACGCCTCGTCCACGACAAAGGGGATGCCGGTCTCGGCCAGGCGGACGAAATCCGCGCCGCCCATGAAATTGCCGGTGGGGTTGTTCGGGTTGGCGATGACGATGATTTTGCTCCTGGGGGTGATGGCCGCCAGGATCGCGTCCACATCGAACAAAAACTGGCGGTTCGGGAGATCATAGATCATCGGCACCGACACGATCTGCCCGCCCAGGACCCGGCAGCGTTGCGCATAGATCTCAAAGCATGGCGTATGCTGGATGACCTCATCGCCGGGCTGGACAAAGCTCCGAAAGATCATGTCGAACACCTCGCATGACCCGTTGCCGATCATCACGTTCTCCGGGCCTTCGAACCCGTTGATCTCGGCGATCTTGCGCCGGACCACAAGACCCTGGTCCGGGTAACGATTCGCCAGCCGCGCGTACTCGTTGATGGCCGCCAGCACCCGAGGCGAAGGCTCGCAGGGGTTCTCGTTGGACATCATGCGGTGCAGGCTCCGGTCCCGCCAGGCCAGCTCCAGGTGATTGGACACGTACATCTTTTGCCCGCGAATCCAGGGCACGAAATACTCATCTATTGGTTTCATATATCCTCCAGTGTGCAAATAGGCAAATGGGCAAATAGGCAAATGGGGACGGCTAGATTTGCCTATTTGCCCATTTGTTCATTTCCTATGCCTTACCCGCGCTGCCCAGGATGTCAATCCAGTGGGCCACCACGCGCCGGATGGCGTCTTTGACGGCTTTGTCGATCTTGCCGGGGTTGTATTCGTCCCGATGTGCTGAGATGTACTCGAATGTGGTGTCAATGAGCGTGTGTTTCAACTCCGTGGAGACGTTGAACTTGGCCCCGCCCACGGCGATGAGTCGTTGGACCGTCTCCACCGGTAGCCCGGTGCCGCCGTGGACCACCAGGGGCACGCGCACCCCACGCCCGTTGAGCAGCTCGTTGATGCGCCGCAGCCGCTCAAAATCCACCTTGGGGTCCGCCGTCTTGTAGACCCCGTGGGCCGTGCCGATGGCCGGGGCCAGCAGGTCCACGCCGCTCCGCTCCACGAACTCGACGGCCTGGGCCGGGTTGCACAGGGCCGCCTCGTCCTCCACCACCTTGATCTGGTCTTCCACCCCGGAGACCGTGCCAAGTTCCCCTTCCACGGAGATGCCCCCCCGGGCGTGGCAATAGTCACAGACCTCTTTGGTTAGCCGGACGTTCTCCTCAAAGTCTTGTTTGGAGGCGTCAATCATGATATTGGTATAGCCGGCATCGGCGCACTGTTTGCAGTAGGCCACGTCCTCGCAGTGGTCCAGGTGCAGGGCGATGGGGATGGGCGCGGATTCCGCCAGCGCCCGGTAGACTGCCACCAGCACGTGCGGCCCCAGGAACCGGGCCGGGGCCACCGAGGTCTGGATGATGAGGGGCGCCCGCTTTTCGATGGCTGCCTCCACCACCGCTTCCATCTGGATGAGGTTGGTCACGTTGAACGCACCGACGGCATAGCCGTTCTGGGCTGCCGGCAACAGGATCTCTTTGGCAGTTGCGATGGTCATGTTATCTCCTCGTATAATATGTGCTCGCGCGGGGTCTGCGACCCCGCGCCCGGCGGCGAGTGGCACTCCCGGTGGTCACAGCCGCGAGCCAGGTCATCTCATATCTCGCTGTGACGATCTAACTCCTGGAGCATAGCCCAGACGAACGCCTCGGTGCGGGCCACCACGTCCGGGTCCAGGTTTGCCACCACGTCTGTGGGCCGGTGCCACTCCGGCAGCGCACCGTCACGTCGGTGGTTGACCAGAGTAAAGACCCGGAACCCATATCGGCCGCCGATGGCCCCCTCAGTGTAGGCCCCTTTGAAGGCGTGGCTGTATGCCCCCAGCTCAGGCCGGTCGGCAGCAATACGGTCAGCCAGGGCCAGCAGGTCCGGGTCGCTGCGGATGGGGAGCAGAAAAGTCTCCTGGGTCAGGTAGGCCGGGGTTGAGCCGGCCCCGCCCACCGAGTCCAGGGTCAGCCAGACAGGGCGGCCCAACTCGTCCCGGTGCCTCTGGGCAAAGGCCTCCGCCCCGTAGCAGCCCACCTCTTCACAGCCGGAGAGCACTGCCCACACGGTCGTATGGGTCAACGGCGTCTGCGCCAGTCGTTGCGCCAGGCTCAGCACGATACCGGCCCCCGTGGCATTGTCGTTGGCCCCGGCGGTGTAGGGAGAGCGGTCCGCCTGGAGGGTGATGAGGAGGATGAGCAGCACGACCAGGGCCAGAGGCAACGAGAGCAGCCGCCATAGCCAGCCCCCAGGGTCGAATATCCCGATTGCAAACAGGATAGTCAGGAACACGCTGGAGACCAGCCCCACTGGCACCATGGAGTTGAACAGCTTGAGCCAGCCCGGGCTGGAGAAGACCAGCGGCGTGCGGTGAGTGTCCAGGTGGCCCAACAAGACCACCTTTTCCCGCACCTCGCCGGTGGGCTGAATGCGCGCCCACACGTTCTGGCTACGCCCCTTGGGCAGCAGCCAACGCAGGGGATTGGGCCGAAAGGCCAGCTCCAACAGCACCGAGACCAGGGCCAGTAGCGTCAACCCCAGGGCGATGAGCGATCCCCATGCTCCACCGATCCAGAACAATAATTCCCCGACCAGTACCAGCCCGGCGAACAGGGCATAAGGATACCAGGCGGAACGGGCACTGATAAAGGTCTCGGTGACTGGCTCCAGGCCGGCTTCTTGCAAGACCCGGGCCGCGTAGCTGGCTGCCTCCGTCTCCTGCGGCGTGGTGGAGCCGCGCGGCCCGATAGTCTCGGCCAGGTAGCGAACGTGATCCATGGCGGTCATGGTCTTTCCTCCTCGTATAATTAGGTGCTCGATAATCGGTGGATGGTCTGGTATCATTCCCCCCACAGCGGCTTTACCTCCGCCACCCAGGCGGCGAACCCGACCGGGTCGTCCGGGAAGCGTTGGTAGAGTGCCTTCATCCTGGCCGCCGTCGCAGAAACCTTCAGCAGCCGCCGGAAGCTGGCCCACGAGAACCCGCCGCTCAGCACGCCCCCCAACAGCTTCAGGCCCATCGCCACGGTCTGGCCCAGGCTCATCTTGGTCTCGTAGTAGAGATTCATCTGCCGAAAGTCCTCGCCGGAGAAGATGAGGTCGTGGTGGAAGAGGTAGTCCACCTCCCGGCGCGACAGCCCGGCGGCGGCCGGCAGTTGGACGAACATGGAGGCGAATTTGGCCCCCTGGCCCCGGAAGTAGCGCACGTTGTACGGCCACAACGCCGCCCGGCTCACGTCGCCGCGCCGCAGGGCCTCGATGGCGACCTCGGCCGCGATCTGACAGGCGGTGAACGACGAGGTGACGCCCTCGCCGGAGAAGGGTTTGGTCTGAAAGGCGGCGTCGCCCAGCACCAGGAAGCCGTTGCCCACCAGCGAATACGGCGAACGGCGGTAGGGGGTGCGGCCCTGGCGAGTCTGAAGCACCCGCCCCGGGTCGCCAAAATACTCCTCGCGCCATTCGCGGTGCTTCTGCCAGGCATACTCGTAGGAACCGGGCTGGCCGATGCCCAGGATCGCCCCCTTGCCCCGGCTGGGGTTCCAGAAAGCCTTGTGGAAGGGGTAGAAGTTGAGGCCGGTGGGCATACCCGGCGGCAGGTCGTCCCGGAACTCCAGGCAGACGTACAGGGCATCCTCCGGGCG
>DAOTYG010000113.1:0-13158 GCA_034435155.1 Anaerolineae bacterium
CTCCACCACGGCCTGGCCGCCGACCCGGCCGTCCGCTACGCCTGCGCCCTGGCCGACCGCTGGCGCGTCCCCCTCGGCCAGGACGAGGCCGCGCACCTGGCCGCCGCCGTTGACGGCCATCCCCTGCTGATCGAGACCCTGGTCGCCCAGGCGCGCCAGCGCGACCTGGCCGACCTGCTGGACGAGGTCAAGGCCCGCCGTGGCGACTTTGCCGCCCAGCTCGAGGTCGTCTACGCCTGGAGCGCCGCCCGGCTGGCGGAGCAGGGACGCCTGGAGGCCTGGGCCGCGCTGCCCCTCTTCCCCGCCGGCCGCGCCCCCGAAGGCCCCCTGCGCACGGCGGTGGGAAAGGAGGGGCTGGACGCCCTGCGCGGCGCGGCCCTGGCCGATTTCGACCCCGCCGCCCAGCTCTGGCGCTGGCACGCCACCGTGACCGACTATGCCCGCGCCCGCTGGCCGCTGACGGAAGAGGAGCGGCGGGGGCGGCTGGCCGCCACCCTGCCCGCCTGGACGCGCTGGCTGGAGCGGCTGGAGGCGAAGACGCCGGAGACGGCCGCCCGCCTGGAAGACCAGCGGCCCAACCTGGAGGCGCTGCTCGATCCCGGCGTCCACCGGGCCTACGACCAGGCACGGGGCTGGTTCCAGGCCCTGCACCGGGCGTTGCCCGCGCCTGACCGCACCCTGGCGTTGCGGGATTTCGAGGCCGCGGTCTACCGCGCCTGGGCCGACGCCGCCGGGCGGGCCGACGCGGTGGAGGATCGGGCTATCGCCCTGGGAATGACCGGCTGCGCCCTCTCCGCCCTGGGCCGGCGGGAGGAGGCCCTCCAGGCCACCCAGGAGGCGGTGGCGCACTACCGCGAACTGGCCCGGGCCAACCCCCCGGCCTTCCGCCCCGACCTGGCGATGAGCCTCACTGGCCTGGGTGTGCATCTTGCCGCCCTGGGCCGGCGAGAGGAGGCCCTCCAGGCCACCCAGGAGGCGGCCGACCTCTACCGCGAACTGGCCCGGGCCAACCCCCCAGCCTTCCGCCCCGACCTGGCCAGGAGCCTGGGTGCTCACGGAACGGTGTTGCGCGGGCTGGGACGGCCCGGCGAGGCCGCCCGCGCCTTCGCTGAAGGGCTACGCACCATCTTCCCCTTCGTCCAGGCCCTCCCCGCCGCGTTCGGGGAGCTGGCCGATGCGCTGTTGCAGGAATATCTCCAGGCCTGCCGGGAGGCGAAGCGGGAGCCGGATCGGGGGCTGGTGGAGGAGGTGCGGCGCGTAGCACATGTCAGGTGACCGTCACCTGACCTTGGAGGAGGGATCTATGCCCTATGCTCGCAGAGATACCCTGACCTGGCAAGCGGGAGGATATTACCATATCTACAATCGCGGTGCCCGCAGGCTGAGCATTTTCCGGGAGCCGGAAAACTACCTGTTCGTCCTGCGACGCATCAAACAATATGCCCGGCAATTCCGGATAGCCGTCATTGCTTACTGCCTGATGCCCAATCACTATCACCTGTTGGTACGCCAGGATGGCGAAACACCTGCCGGAATGCTCCCTCAGCGGGTTTTCAACAGTTACACCAAAGCCTATAATCGGCGCTACGAGCATAGCGGCACTCTCTTTGAGCATCGCTATCAAGCCAGGCCCGTTACCGACGAGGCGTATCTGCTCCACCTTTGTTGTTACATCCACGCCAATCCGGTTAAGGACGGTCTGGCGGCTGATCCCGGCGAGTGGCCTTACAGCAACTATCTGGAGTGGGTGGAGAAGCGAGAGGGGACACTGGTGGATCGCACCTTTGTACGGACCCAGGTCGGCCACCCGGATGCCTACCGGGAAATGGTTATCGGTTATCTTCTGAGCCGCCGGTTGCCGGAATCCGTTCGCCGGTTTCTGGAGGAGCTAGAATCCGAGGTGAGGTGACGGTCACCTTTAAGGTGACCGTCACCTCACCTGAGGTCACAGACATGATTTCGTCAGACCATCCTGTTCCGCCGGCCGGGCCCCGGTTCGAGCACCGCCGCACCATCCTGGCGGCAACGGCCCTCATCGGCGCCCTGGCCCTGGGCATCATCCTGGTGCCGGACCTGCTGCTGGATACCTGTTGGCACGTGGGCTATGCCATCTGCCACCAGATCCGCGAGCGGTCGCTGGTCTTCGGCGCTCTGCAACTGCCGCTGTGTGCCCGGTGCACCGGCACCTACCTGGGTGTCATGACCGGGTTCGCTTTCATCCGGCTGCGCGGCCGCCAGCGCAGCGGCATGATGGTGCCCATTCCCATCCTGATCGCTTTGATAGCCGGCATCGGCATCATGGGGGTAGATGGGCTGAACTCGTACCTCAGCCTGATGCCCGGTATGCCCTACCTTTATGAACCGCACAATTTCTTGCGATTGCTGACCGGCAGCCTCAATGGGCTGGCCCTGTCCAACATCGTCTGGCCGGTGTTCGGGTTCACCTTCTGGCGTCAGCCCACGGCCGAGCCGCCCCTGAAGGGCTGGCGCGAACTGCTGGTCCTCCTGGCGGCCGACGTGGTGGTGGTGATCGTCGCATTCCTGAGGATCCCCTGGCTCTTTTACCCCATCGCCGTCATCACGACCCTGGGCATCCTGGCGATGTTGACCATCGTGAACACCATGATCGTGCTCATCGTCCTCAAACGCGAATCCGCAGGCGAGAGTTGGCGTGACCTGGTGCTGCCGGGCCTCAGCGGGTTGCTCCTGGTGAGCGCGGAACTCGGCCTCATGAACTTTTTCCGCGCGACGCTGGTGCAGGCATTGGGCCTGCCGATGTTATAGGGCCGCCGGCAAACAGCCCCCCAGGTGATTGCCTGGGGGGCTGCGCGTTTCCAGGGGGGATACGCTCAGAAGGTGGGCTTGTTCAGCCGGTCCAGCCGGCCCAGGGCCTCCAGGGAGGCAAAGACCGTGAGCCGGTCGCCGGGGGCCAGGCGCAACGTATCCGGCGGGTGAAAGTCGGTGCGCGTCCCGTCGGCGCTGCGGTAGAGCACCACCGAGAGGTCGGCCCCTTGTTCCAGGTCTCCCACCGTGCTCCCGGCCAGGCGCGACCCGGCCGCTACCGTCGCCTGGCTCACATTGAGCAGCATATCGTCTATGTAAATGGAGCGGGTCACGTCGCCCCGGGTGGCGGCGGCGGCAAAGGCCGGGGCCGCCAGGGCTGAGGTGCTGAAGGCGGCCTGGACATCGAACGCGCCGGACATCTTCTCGGCCAGGTTCTCGTTGAACAGGCGCAGGATCACCCGGATGCCGGGATTCATCTCCCGCGCGTTCAGGGCGATCTCTAAATTAGCCGGGTCGTTCTCTGTGGCGGCCACGATGGCCCGGGCACGGTCCACCCCGGCCTGACGCAACACCTGGGGATGCCGGGCGTCGCCGGCGATGACCGGCACCCCGCGCTCCCGCACGTCTCCCAGGAACGCACAACTGGCCGACATCTCGACGGCCACCACGTCCACGTCCAGTCGCAACAGCTCGCGGATGACGCGATAACCCACCCGGCCCACGCCGCACACCACCACATGGTCCCGAAACGTAGATGCCACTGCCACCTGCCAGGCCTCCAACCGATTCCGCTTATTGAACAACATCGTGCCGAACCGCAACACCCCGTCCGCGATCACTCCCAGCCCCAGGATCGGCACGGCGAAATAAAAGACCTGCAGATACCACTCGTTGGGAAAAGGGAGCACACTCTCGAAAAACATCATGGCAAAGACGGCATACAGGGCCTCGGCATACGAGAGGCCCCGGCCGTCCGTCGGCGAGACGTAGCATAGGGCAAAGATGCTGCTCACGCCCAGGATGAGCACCGCGAACAGCACTAACGACAGGCGGAACTCCCGGAACAGCACCCGCAGGTCCCGCACATTGGCGATGAAGGCACGTTTGAGACGACGGTTGCGCATAGTATGTTGCGTCAAGAGTCAGGCATCATCTTATGTTTGACGTTTTACGCTTGACGTTTGACGTTTGACGTATAGTACTCCTCATAGAACGCCCGGATGACCTCTGGCCCCGGGATGACACACCGCTCCCAGACGTGGATCACATCCTGCAACTGGTCTGCCCCCTCCTGGCCGGCGAACAGGTTCGTCAGGTAGGCGGTGCGCTCCTGGATGTCCCGGCGGTAGAAGGCCAGGATCTGCTCCGGGGTATAGAAGCGCAGCAGGTTGAACCGGTGGCGAAAGCCGGTCATGCCGTGCTGTTCCTCCAGTTCCAACGGGTCCGGGATCAGGTAGCCAAAGACCGGGTGCACGATCCAGCGTTCGATCAGGCGGTTCTCCACCAGGTAGACCAGTCGCTTGGTATCGGCCACGGTGATCTTTTCGCCCTGGCCCACATAGCGGGGCTGGCCTTTGGCATCCAAATCGGGCAGGCCGGTGGCCGCATCTATCTTGACGATGGGCTGCCCCTTCTCGTCCAGCACGCGGATCTGCTGGCCGTCCAGGTCATATTCGCCCACAAAGCCGGAGTTGGCGATAAAGAACACCAGCCTGCCGTCCAGCCCCAGGCCCAGGTCTGTGTACATCTTGAGTTTGGCCCGGGCCTGATGCGACTCCTCGCGGGCCATGAAATCAGTGGCGGCATAGGAACGGATGCGCGTGCCGGGGACCTTGCCCCCCACAGCCGAGGTGATGATGCTCTCACAGGCCGAGTCCAGGGCCACGGCCATGACCGGGTCCACGACGCGAAAGATCGGTTCCAGCACGTCAAAGCGACGGAAGGAGAGGGACTCGGTACGGAGCCACTTTTCCCGGCCCGGCTGCCAGTGCGGGTTCAACTCGGAGAACTGGAAGATGAAGCGGCCGTTGGTGGTGCCGGACCTGGCGTAGCGGGTGCACTGCAACGAGCCGACCCGCTCGCCGGGGAGGGGCCGGGGGACTTTGACCAGGTGCCCGGCGATCTCTTCCAGGCGATACTCCACGCCCTCGCAGTCCACGTTTTGGACCAGCACGACGGGGCGGGAGCCATCCGGGTTGAGCTGGCGCGATTTCATCAGGCCGGGCCACTCCGGGCTATCCGGGACCAGCCCCTCGCTCTTGGCATACGAGGCCGCCTCCAGCCCGATGATCTGACAGCGCGTGATCCGCCCGTCCTGATAATACAACAGACCCAGGCAGGCGTCGTCCTGTTCCAGGTCCGGCCCCACGGTGAGGGTGGTCTTGCCGGTGCCAGACAATCCCTTGAGCAGGCGGTCCTTTGTGGCCCCGGCGTGGTAGGAGATGAGGCCATCGGATTCGCCCCGGTTCCAGACCAGGGTCAGATGGGGCTTTTTGTAGGCCCCGCCAAAGTAATCAATCCGCAGGCTCATGACCCGGCGCACATCATCGTCCATGCGGGTCAGGTCATAAAGGGTGAGCGGCTCGTCGGGGTCAAAGTCCGGCCAGAAGGTGCGAATCTCGGTCACCACGTCGTCCGGCAGTCGCTCCTGGACGATATAGTTCCAGCACTGGACCTTCATGCCCGGCTCGGCCGGGAAGATCATCTTGGAACCCATCCAGCCGATATAGGCCGTGTGGGGGTTCTGGAGGGAGATGACCACGCGCAGGCCGGTCTTGTAATTGGCCTCCCCCTGGATACCTTCCTGCACCAGGACCCGGCAGCGGGTGAGGTAGCGTTTGACCACGTCATAGAGCCGCAACCCGATGGTCTTATCGAAGGAGCGCTGGCCCTTGCCCAGCCGGTAGCCATCCGGGACCATGTAAAAGGCGCGGTCCGGCCGCCGGCCCGGCTGGGTGTTGCCGAACAGATACTGCCCATCGGCAGTGACCACATAGTAGGGCTTGAGGGTCTCGATATACCAGGCATCACCCGGGTTGTGAACAACCTGCTGCTCATCCAGCGCCAGATCGTCTTCGATCATGATAGTCATGCTTGTTGATAACCTCCTTGCAAATGGAAGGTATTACGTCAGGCGTCATGCGTCAAACGTCATGCGTCAGACGTCATGCGTCGCATTTGACGTTTTGACGTTTGACGTTTCACTCCGCCAGTTGTTCTACCGCGCTTTCCAACCGGGTTGCAGTCTCGACCAGCTCGCGGATCGCGGCGCCGATCTCCTCCAAAGCTGCTGTCTGTTTCCAGGCTTGACCGGGTGGGCAACTCACGCTGATCAGCCATACGCGCCTCCCCTTTGCCGGAGCGATTATAACACGTCTTCTCTTGCTTGCCAAGTTGGGGGCATCACTTCTGGCTTTATGATTCAAGGGAGGAGAAAGCCTTTCTGGGGGTTTTTGCGGCGGCTTTGCCGCCGCAAAAACCCCCCTACCAGGCATTCTTTCCCCTCCCCGCACAGCACAGCGACGAAGGGACGCGAAGCGGGGCAGTGCTCTCATGCGTTTAATACGCACGGATGTCAGACCTTGACTATTGCATTTTGCGGCCGGGTATGCTATCATCCACCTGCCGGGCGAGGCAGCCCGGCTCATCATCTCACCGAGGAGGATCCCCCAACGATGTCGAAGCAGATGAAACGCATCCTGGTCACCGGCGCGTGCGGCCAGATCGGCTCCGAACTCACGATGGCCCTGCGCGAGCGGTACGGCGGCGACAATGTGGTGGCGGCCGGCCATCGCACCCCGCCCAGTTGCACGCTCCGCGACTCCGGCCCCTTCGAGACCCTGGACGTGACCCGGCCAGAGACCATCCTGGCTGTGGTGGACAGGTATCGCATTGACACCATCTACCACATGGCCGCCATCCTCTCGGCCGTGGGCGAGCAAAAGCCGCAATTGTGTTGGGACGTGAACATCAACGGCCTCTACAACGTCCTGGAGGTGGCCCGCGAGCGCGAATTGACCCGCGTCTTCTGCCCCAGTTCCATCGCCGCCTTTGGGCCGGAGACCCCCCGCGAGAACACCCCCCAGGAGACGGTGCTGCGGCCCCGGACCATGTACGGCGTCACTAAAGTGGCCGGCGAGCTATTGGGCGACTATTATGTGCGCCGCTTCGGGGTGGACGTACGTGGCGTGCGCTACCCCGGCATCATCAGCGCCGAGACCCTGCCCGGCGGCGGCACCACCGACTATGCCATAGCGATCTTTTACGAGGCCGTGGCGCACGGTCGCTACACCTGCTTCGTCCGTGAGGACACGGTGCTGCCCATGATGTACATGCCCGACGCCATCAAGGGCACGCTGGACCTCATGGAGGCCGACTTTGATTCGCTCAAACATCACTGCGATTTCAACCTGGGGGCCATGAGCTTCTCGGCCGGGGAGCTGGCCGCCGAGATCCGCAAGCACATCCCGCACTTTGTCTGCGATTACCAGCCGGACTTTCGCCAGGCCATCGCCGACTCGTGGCCCCGCAGCATAGATGACAGCGCGGCGCGCCAGGAGTGGGGCTGGCAGCCGGCCTATGACCTGGCCGCCATGACAAAGGACATGCTGGACAGGCTGCAACGGCGACACGCGGCCGGGATACTGTACGGGCAACCATGCGCGGCGTGAGCCGATACGTTACTGAGCCTGGAGGTAAAGACCATGACGCTGACAGCCCGCGTATCAGCCACTGGTCGGGTGACGATCCCGGCCCAGATTCGAGAAAAATATCGAATTAAGCCCGGCGACCCGATCCGTATCGTAGACTATGGAGGTATCATCTCTCTTGTCCCCTTGTTGAAAGACCCGGTGGAGGAAGCCTGCGGTATGCTCAAAGGTGGTGACTCACTGACTGCTGCGTTGTTGGCGGAGCGGGCCGCCGAGCGGGAGCGGGAAGATGCGCGATGAACGTCCGCGCTTCGTGTTGGACACCTTCGCGTTGCTGGCTTATTTGCAGCAGGAGCCGGGCTATCAGCAGGTGAAGGACATCCTGATCAGAGCCAAACGGGGCGAGGCCGAGGTATTCCTCAGCATCGTCAGCTACGGTGAAGCACTGTATATCCTGGAGCGACAGCAGGGCATCGCGCAGGTCCCTCATGTCATCGGAGTCATTGACCAATTGCCCTTGCAAGTGCTCAATGCCGACCGTTCTCTGGCGTTTGCCGCTGCGCACGTCAAGGCGAACCACTCCATCTCCTATGCCGATGCTTTCGTCGTGGCCCTGGGGCAACAGACCGGGGCCGTGGTGGTCACCGGTGACCCGGAGTTTCACGCTGTGGAGCACCTGATCACTATGGAGTGGTTGCCACAGCCGTAACCTGGACAAGAAGAGCCAACATGCTGACAACAGTGGAGCCAATGCAATGGTCAAATGCTGTGCAACTGACGGCCGGGGAGCTGGCCGCCGCGATCCGCCAGCACATCCCGGATTTCGTTTGCGACTACCAGCCCGACTTTCGCCAGGCCATCGCCGACTCGTGGCCCCGCAGCATTGATGATAGCGCGGCGCGCCAGGAGTGGGGCTGGACGCCGGCCTATGACCTGGCCGCCATGACAGTTGTATTTGGTGGAATAAGTAAGAGGTTTGGCGGCGGGCGGCTTCGCCGCCCGCCGCCAAACCCCGCTTCCCACCTCCTCCCCTCGCCCGCCGCCCCAGGCGAGCGGGAGAGGGAAGGGGGCAGGGGTAAGGGTGAGGGCCAGGCGAAATTTTAACCATCCCATCTTTTTGTGGTGAATTGTTAAACAACCTGTCAAGGAGGACAACGAGCAATGACGGACAAACTGGACTTTATGCGCCAGGAACTGGCGACCCTCAAGGCTGAGAAACGCTACATTAACATCCGCACCATGGGTTCGCCGGCCGATGGCTGGATGGTGGTGGATGGCAAGCGGGTGCTGAACTTTTGCACCAACAACTACCTGGGTCTGGCGAACCACCCGGCCCTGAAGGACGCGGCCAAACGGGCCATTGACGAGTGGGGCGTGGGGCCAGCCGCCGTCCGCACCATCGCCGGCACCCAGGAACTCCATCTCGCCTGCGAACGGCGCATGGCCGAGTTCAAGGGCGTGGAGGCAGCCATGCTCGTCCAGAGCGGCTTTTGCGCCAACCAGGCGGCCATCCCCCCCCTGGTGGGCCGCGACAAGGCCACCGGCGCCCAGGACGTGATCTTTTCGGACCGGCTCAACCATGCCTCGATCATTGACGGCGCGCGCCTGTCCGGGGCGCAGATCGTGGTCTATGAGCACTGCGACCCGCAGGACCTGGAGCGCAAGATCGTGGAGCACCTGCCCAAATATCGCCGGGGTCTCCTGGTCACCGACGGCGTCTTTAGCATGGACGGCGATGTGGCCCCCCTGGACCGGCTCTACGAGGTGGCGCAGCGCTACGGCGTGCTGACCATGGTGGATGACGCCCACGGCGAGGGGGTGCTGGGCCGGGGCCGGGGCATCGTCCATCACTTTGGGCTGCAAGGCCAGTTCGACGTGGAGATCGGCACGTTGAGCAAGGCCTTCGGTGTGATGGGCGGCGTCATCGCCGGCCGGCAGGTGGTGATTGACTACATCCGCCAGAAGGCCCGGCCCAATCTCTTCTCCAGCGCGCTCACCCCGGCCGACACCGCCGCCTGCATGGCTGCCGTGGATTACGTGGAGGCGCACCCGGAGCTGGTGGATAAGTTGTGGGAGAACGCCGGGTATTTCAAGGCCGGCATCCGGCGGCTGGGGATCGACACCGGCCGCACGCAGACGCCCATCGTGCCGGTGATGCTGGGCGACGTGAAGCTGGCCAAGGACTTTAGCGCCAGGCTGTTCGAGTACGGCGTCTTTGCCATGGCCCTGGGCTTCCCCACCGTGCCAGAGGGCCAGGCCCGCGTCCGGGTGATGAATACCGCCGCCCACACGCGGGAGGACCTGGACCTGGGGTTGAGCATCTTTGAGCGCGTGGCGCGGGAGCTGGGCGTCATCTAGACCACCGAGCGGGCTGCCAGCTATACGCACCGTGGGCTGCTATCGGCCGGCGGCTCTCTGGTTTGCCCGGTGAGCGACCATTCCCCAGCCATCCGCCACTACCGGCCGAACGATGAAGTGGTGGGCATCATCTTGAGGAGGATACCTCATGTCTGAACAGGCGACAATAGCCGAATTGTTCGATCTGATGATTGCGTCGGAGCGTGCCTGCGAGACCTTGTATCGTGAGCTGGCGGCCCGATTCGTTGATCATCTGGAAGTGGCCGATTTCTGGGAGCGGTATGCCGAGCAGGAAGCCGGGCACGCCCAATGGCTCCAGCGACTGCGGGATATGACCAGCCCGGCGCAGTTGGCGGCCCCGGCCGATCCCGTGATGCTCCAGAACGCCCGTCAGATGGCTCGGTTCTCCGTCGCCCACGCGCTGCGGGGCATCCACAACCTGGACGACGCCTATCAACTGGCGAATGAGCTGGAGAACTCGGAGATCAACGCCATCTTTGAGTTCCTCGTCACCAATTTTGCCCCAGATGAGAAGCTTCGGGAGTTCCTGCGAGCGCAACTGCACGACCACCTGGCGCGATTGGTGGGCACCTTCCCCACGCAGTACAAGGGTGCTATCGTGCGACAGGCGATAGCGGCATTGACGAACTCGCCCCACACCGGCCAGGAGTAGCGTGGGCATGATCCTGGCCCTCAGCGGCGCGACCATTATGAAGACCCCTCTGCCGGATGATGTCGCCATTGCCAGCGTGGCCGGCTTCCGCGCCTTCGAGATCGCCGCTGCCAAGCTGGACGACTATCTGGCCGGCCATGCCGTGGCCGGGCTGCGCGCGGCGTTCCAGGAACACGGCGTCCGGCCCGTCGCCATCGGCGCGGTGATGGGCGTCACCTTCCGCCCCCCGGCCGGGTATGCCGACGTGCAGCAGCGGTTACGCCAGTTGTGCGAGGTCGCAGCGGCGTTGGGCTGCCAGGACGTGGTCGTTACGCCGGGCCGCGCGCCTGAAGATGCGTCGTGGGCGGTCATTCGGGCCGAGACGGTGCGTGTCCTCCAGGACCTGGGGGGCATCGCCGCACAGTATGACGTGCGCCTGGCCTTCGAGTTCCTGGGCTATCCCTGGTCCTCGGTGCGGACGCTGGCTCAGGGCTGGGAGGTGGTGAAGCAGGCCGGGCGGGGCAACGTGAAGCTGGTCTGCGACACGGCGCAGTTCTACGCCGGCGGCTCGGAGCTGAAGAGCATCCTGGACGTGCCCCCGGAAGGCATTGACCTGCTGCACCTGTGCGATGTGGAGGACCGGCCCCGGGAGACCATCGAGGCGGCGCACCGGCTTCTCCCCGGCAAGGGGGTCATCCCCCTGGAGGCCATCCTCATTCGCCTGCGACACATCGGCTACGACAAGGTCTGCACTGTGGAGTTGTTCCGACCAGAGTATTGGGAGCGGGACCCGCTGGAGGTGGCCCGGGCCGCGCGAGAGGCCGCGCTCGAATACGTGGGCGAGTATTTCGCGGTGGAATAGTCAGTCTTGCTCGTTCCCACGCCCTGCTCGTTCCCACGCTCTGCGTGGGAACGCCCACGCTCTGCGTGGGAACGCAGGCCCCTCAGCGCGCCCACGCGGAGCATGGGCGCGAGCCATCAGACCGACACGCTCGTTCCCACGCTCTGCGTGGGAACGCCCACGCCCTGCGTGGGAATGCAAGCGCGCCCACGCGGAGCATAGGCGCGAGCAAGGTTGCCGCCTATAGACCCGGCCGCAGGCGGATGTGCCGGAACTGGATGCTCTCCCATACGGCCCAATCGTCCTGATAGATGGGCAGGCGGCGCGAGACCTGGAAGCGAATGGTGTTGCGGCCGGGCTGAAGCACGCCGGCCGGTACCTGCAAGCGGACCGTGACCCACTCGGACCCCCAACCCCCGGCTGGCAAAACCGGCGGTTCCAACGGTTGGCCGTTGATGGTTACAGTGTTCCCCCACTCATCCACCTGCATGACCTCCAGTTCCAACGTCCACGGGCCTAGCCCCGGCTGCCGCACATAGAAATCCCCCGCCCAGGCCAGCGAAGAGCCGTTTTGCCAGTGGAGCCGCGCCCAGTGGGGATACCACTCGTCCACCTCGCCCAGACGGATGACCACGTCCCGGGCCAGCACCTCCACCAGGGGGTCCGGCCGCGCGTTCAGGCTGGCAACGGCGCGCGCCAGGTCGTCACGGAGGCGGAGCAGGGCCGGCACGTCGGTGCGTTTGGGCCAGGCGGCCAGGGCGCGATAGGTGGCTGTGGGCTGCCCGGCGTCGTCGAGCAGGCTATAGTAGCGTTTCTCATCGTCCGGCGGCAGGTCCCGGCTCAGGTTCCACACGCAGACCAGGTGCAGCCAGGGCCAGTCCTGGTAGAGGCGTTCCAGGCCCTGCACCGTATACGCGGCCTGCTCTTCTGGAGTCACGCTCATCCAGGCCCAGTCCGGGTCGTGCTGGTTGGTGGTCCAGCCGTATTCCAGCGCCCAGACGGGCTTTTTTGCATCCCCGAACTCTATCATGATCTCCCGCAAGTCCAGCACCCGGTTCAGGTTCAACCCCTGATGCGCGCCGCGCGGGTCGTCCGGCGGATAAGCAAAACCGTAAGCGTGGACGCCCAGGGCGTCGCAATGCTCGCGGAGACCGGCCTGGTACATCAGGCGCAGGTAGAGCCGGTCGTCCATGGCCCGCGCCGTGTTCTCATTGGTGGGCGATAGCCCCGCGCTCACCACCAGGGCGGCCGGATCGGCGGCCTTGATGCGGCGATAGGCCACCCGCAGCAGGTCCATGTAAGCCAGGGGGTCCGGCCGGGCACCGCCCCATTCGCGGGCCAGGTTCGGCTCATTCCAGACCACGTAGGCGCGCACGCGACCCCGGTAGCGCGCCGCCACCGCCGCGCAAAAGTCGCCGTAAGTGCTCATATCGGCCGGCTGGGCCTGGCCCCCGGCCGGGAAGACGGCCCCTGGCGCGGCCCATTCCGGTTGCTGATCCAGCCGCGCGATAAGGTTCACGCCGTAGTAGTCGCCGGCGCGCACCACCGAATCAGCGTATTCCCAGTGCCAGTCGCCGGGTAACGGCTCGATCTCGCGCCAGCTAAAGACCTGCATGGCCCAGGCGCAGCCGGCCGCGCGGATGAGGCGCAGGTCCTCGTCGCCCAGGCGCAGGGTATGGAGACCCAGACTCAGGTGCGGGGCGATGGGGGTTGGAGGGATGTTGAGGGGGATCGGCACCAGGCCGGCCAGCACCGCCAGCAGCAATGCCAGCAACGCCAGCTTGCCCCCGATCCGGGCAGATTGTCTCATGGGTGTGACTTTTTATAGGACGCGGATGGGGATGGTTCAATTTTCTGGGGAAATTGGTTTACAC
>DAOTYG010000114.1:0-12596 GCA_034435155.1 Anaerolineae bacterium
TGCCATACCCCAATAGATACCACAGCCTGTGTCCTTGTCAAGTATGCACCAAGGCCAGTTGGACCATAGATTGTTTGTCTTAATGTGACATTGTCAAGATAAAAATCCGCGTGTATCTGCGTTTATCCGCGTCCTGGTATTAGGAAAATGAACATCCGCCCGATGGTGGAAAGTGACATTGGCCCGCTGGCCCGGCTCATGGCTGAGACCCCGCTCTGGCAGCGGTACGGCCTCACCGGGGAGAGCGCGGCCCGGCGGTTCCGCGACGGCCTGGCCCGGGGCGTGACCATCGCCGTGGCCGAGGTGGATGGCGAGCCAGCCGGCTTCATCTGGTACGTGGCGCGCGGCGCGTTCAATCGCAGCGGCTACATCGTGCTCCTCGGCGTGCGGTCGGACATGCGCGGGCAGGGTATTGGCCGGGCGCTGTTGGAGCGCGCTGAGGCTGCCCTGTTCGCCACAGCAACCGATGTCTTCCTGCTGGTGTCAGATTTTAACCGGGACGCGCAGCGGTTCTACGCCCGGCAGGGCTACCAGTTCGTGGGCGCGATCCCGGACTACGTCGCGCCGGGCATCACCGAGATCATCCTCCGCAAAAGACGCCTCTGAGTGACCCCCCTTCGGCGATGAGGCCCCCAGGCTTGGGCTTTTTCACGTGCCCCGGTACTACCCCCGTTTACCCCCCGAAGCCGCGTTGAACCCGATGATCTGGGCCTGACCTCCGGGCATAACTCCTGTCAGGGAGGGAGCAAGAGGAGAGAAAGCCTTTCCCTCCCCGAAGGGCTGCGAAGTGGGGAGCCGGACAGTGCCCTCCTGCGTTTAATTATGCCCGGATGTCAGGCAGGCGGGTTGTCTTTTCCGCCGAGGACTGCTATAATACAACCCCGGCCTTGCTTTCATTTCGTAACTGCCCGCGCTGAATCCTCCCGCCGATTAGAAGGGGCTGGCCATGCGCCCCAATCTGCGAGAGGGCAGGCAGTTACCTCATTTTCTCAATGAGGAGGAATCGTGAACGCCATCCGCAAAGCTGTCTTCCCGGCTGCCGGTCTGGGCACGCGTTTCCTGCCAGCCACCAAGGCTCAGCCCAAAGAGATGTTACCCCTGGTGGACAAGCCCATCATCCAGTACGTGGTGGAGGAGGCTGTAGAGTCCGGCCTGGACCAGATCATCATCGTCACCGGCCGGGGCAAGCGTGCCATCGAGGACCACTTTGACATCTCCTTCGAGCTGGAACACGTGCTGGCCCAAAAAGGCGATGAGGAGACGCTGCGCGCGGTGCGCCGCATCTCGGACCTGGCGACCATCTACTACATTCGCCAGAAAGAGCCTTTGGGTCTGGGCCATGCCGTGGCTGTAACCCGTGAGTTGGTGGGCGATGAACCGTTCGCGGTCCTGCTCAGCGATGACCTCATCGTCCACGACGTGCCCTGTCTGCGGCAGATGATCGAGGTCTATGAGCGGTATCAGTGCTCAGTTGTGGCCGTGGAGCGTATCCCCCGGGAGCGCATCTCCGGCTACGGTGTCATCGCCGGTCGGCCCATCGAGGAGCGCATCTATCGTCTGGATGACGTGGTGGAAAAGCCAGCCCCGGAGGAGGCCCCCTCCGACCTGGCGATTGTGGGCCGCTATATCCTCACGCCGGAGATCTTTGATGCCCTGGCGAAGGTCAAGCCGGGCAAGGGCGGCGAGATCCAGCTTACCGACGCCCTGCGTCGCCTGCTCAAACACCAGGTCATCTATGCTTACGAGTTCCAGGGGATTCGCTATGACGCGGGCACGACGTTGGGGTTCCTGAAGGCGGCGGTGGAGTTTGCCCTGCGGCGACCGGATATTGGGGAAGAGTTCCGGACGTACCTGCGGAGTCTGAATCTGGGTTGACGGGGCATAGATGAGGATGGCGAGTGGAAGGCGGCCCGATCCGGCCGCCGGTGCCCGCAACCGGGTCAAACCGGCGAGGATGGGGGCCTCGTTCTCGCTATGAACTTGCGTGGGTTACGTGCCGACGGCCTGGAACGCGGCCTGGAATGCGCTGTTGACATAACTAAACATCGTGCTCACCTGCGGCCCGACGAGCAACAGGATCGCAATAGCAGCGATGGAGAGCAGCACCGCCAACAACGCATACTCGGTCAGCCCCTGGCCTTCCTGACGCTGAACCACCATCGGCCCCTCCGGGGTGTGAGTATCTACGGGCGAACGTATTATAGCGCGAAACTGGGTAATTGTCTATACCCCTGTTGAAATAATCGCGCTCGGCGCGGGTCTGTGACCCGCGCCAGCCATCTCGCGCTCGGCGCGGGTCTGTGACCCGTGCCAGCTGTCGGGTCGCAGACCCGACGGGAGCGGAGAGTTCGCGCCAGCCATCGGGTCGCAGACCCGACGGGAGCGGAGATCAATTGTGCTCGGCGCGGGTCTGTGACCCGCGCCAACCGGAGCAGAAGAGTTCGCGCCAGCCGTCGGGTCGCAGACCCGACGGGAGCAGAAGAGTTCGCGCCAGCCGTCGGGTCGCAGACCCGACGGGAGCAGAAGAGTTCGCGTGCTCGGCGCGGGTCTGTGACCCGCGCCAACCGGAGCAGAAGAGTTCGCGCCAGCCGTCGGGTCGCAGACCCGACGGGAGCAGAAGATCAATTGAGATAACATTATTATGCGGAGATAACATGAAACTCTTGTTGCACATCGCTTACGGGTTGATCATGGTGGCCCTGATCCTGGGCACGGCGGGCTGTGTCCTCCCGGCCCCGCTCAGCACCCCGCCGGCCGCCACTACCGGCCCCACCTCGGTCGGCGGGCCGGTCTCACTCACCGTCTTTTACACCAACGACATTCACGCCCACATCACCCCGTCGAAGGACAAGGACATCGGTGGCTACGCCCGCATCGCCACGCTGGTCAACCAGGGCCGGGCCCAGGGTGGGCGAGTCCTCTTGCTGGACGCCGGCGATGCGCTCCAGGGCACCTCGTTCTGGCCGGCCTTCGAGGGCCGGTCTACCGTGGAGATCATGAACGCGTTGGGCTACAATGCCTTCACCCTGGGTAACCACGAGTTCGACAAGGGGCCAGACCTTCTGGCAAAGCGATTGACCGAGATGCAATTCCCGGTCCTCTGCGCCAACCTGGAGTTCGCCGCCGATAGCCCCATGAAGACTGCCCACGTGAAACCCTACATCATCAAGAACCTGAACGGTCTGCGCGTGGGCCTCCTGGGTCTGACCACGGAGGAGACCCCGGTCATCTCCATCGGCGCGTTTCAGGGGGTCACAGCCCGCAGCGCGATAGACACGGCCCAGAAGCTCGTGGCTGAGATGCAGCCCCAATGCGACCTGATCATTGCTCTCACCCATCTGGGCGTGGACGAGGATTATGAGCTGGCCGGCAAGGTGGATGGTATTGACCTCATCGTGGGTGGGCATAGCCACACCGTCTTGCGCAAGCCCAGCCAGGCGCAGAACCCCAGCGGCCAGCGGGTACTCATCGTGCAGACCGGCGCATATAGCCGTTACCTGGGCCGGCTGGACCTGACGGTGGACCCGGTGGCCCGGCCGCGCATCACCGATTACCAGGGCCAGCTTATCGAATTGACCAATGCCGTGGCCGATGACCCGCAGGTGAAGGCTCTGGTGGACAAATGGCAGGCCCAATTGCCACCTCCGGCCGTGGTGGGACAGATGACCGTGGACCTGGATATGACCATCCGGGGCCGCGAGGCGCCGGCCGGCAATCTCTTCTGCGACGCGATCCTGGAATACATGGCGACCCTGCCGGACCCGGCCCAGCGACCGGTCATCGCCCTGTATAACGCCGGTGGGCTGCGCGGCGGACGGATCTTCCCGGCCGGCTCCATTACCACCGAGGATATTGCTACCTGGGAACCGTTCGGCAACACCATCGTGCTGCTGGATTTGACCGCTCCCCAGCTTAAAGAAGTACTGGAAAGCGGGGCCAAAGGCCAGGTCATGCAGGTGGCCGGCCTGGCCTACTGGATAGACAATTCCCGGCCGGCCCAGGAAGCCGACGATACGGCCCGCAAGATCACCAAACCCGGTCAACGCATTGTGCGCATCGTCATCGGCGGGCAGGATATTGATCTGACCGATGCCTCGCAGGTCTATCGCGTGGCAACCAACAACTTCCTGGCCGGCGGCGGCGACGCTGCCTACACCTTCCTGGAGGGCCGCAACATCCTGGATACAGGCGTCTACATGACCGACATCCTGGAATCCTATATCCGCCAACACAGCCCCATCGCGCCCAAAGTGGAGGGGCGGATCAATATTGGGACCCCGTAGATGGAAAGGTGCGACGCACCTCTGTGAGCAACTTCCAGTCCAACTTTACGTTTTACGTTTTATCATTGAACAAGGAGGTTCTATACACAATGAATGTGTGTATTGGCATACGCCGCGAGGACAAGAACGAGTGGGAGCGTCGGGCGCCTTTGGTGCCAGATGACGTGCGAGAATTGTGTCAGGAGCATGGCATCGAGGTCTGGGTGCAACCCTCTTCCATCCGGGCCTTTGACGCCGGGGATTACGTCCAGGCCGGGGCTATCCTCCGGGAGGACCTGTCCCAGTGCCCGGTGGTTTTGGCCATCAAAGAACTGCCGCTGGACTTTTTCCAGCCAGGCCGGGCCTATGTCTTCTTTGCCCACGTGATCAAGGGCCAGCCCCACAATATGCCGATGCTCAGGCGCATGTTAGAGCTGGGCTGTACCCTGATTGACTATGAAAAGATCGTGGATGAAAGCGGCCGCCGGGTAGTATTCTTTGGCAACTATGCCGGGCTGGCCGGGATGATTGATACCTTGTGGGCCTTGGGGAAACGCCTGGCCTGGGAAGGGCTGGCTAACCCGTTCCAGGATATGCGCCTGGCCCACGATTACCCGACCCTGGACGAGGCCCAAGCCGCCGTGACTGCCCTGGGCCAGCGCATCGCGCGCGAAGGGTTGCCGGCCGCTTTGGTTCCGCTGGTCATCGGTGTGGCCGGCTACGGCAACGTGGGCCGGGGCGTGCAAGAGATCCTGGGCCTGCTGCCCCGCCAGGAGGTGGCACCGGCGGATCTGCCCCATGTGATGGCCGATCCCCGCCCGGCCCGCGACCGCTTCTATACCGTCACCTTCAAGGAAGAACACATGGTGGAGCCGGCGGACCCGGCCCGGCCCTTCGAATTGCAGGACTATTACCAGCACCCGGAAAAATACCGGGGCATTTTCGCCCGCTATCTGCCGCACCTCACCGTATTGATGAATTGCATCTACTGGGAGAAAAGATACCCCCGCTTGGTGACGGTAGCTGACTTGCGGGCACTATATGGCGGCCCGGTGCAGCCGCGCCTGCGGGTCATCGGCGACATCAGTTGCGACATCGAGGGGGCCATCGAGGCCACGGTGCGCACCACGGACCCCGGCCATCCGGTCTTTGTATACGACCCGTTCACCGGCCAGGCCAGCGATGGGTGGGCCGGTCGTGGCCCGGTCATCCTGGCGATAGACAACCTGCCCGGCGAGCTGCCCCGCGAATCATCCACCACCTTCAGCCACACCCTCAAGCCCCTGATCCCGGCCATCGCCCGGGCTGACTATACCGTGCCTTTCGAGGAATTGAACCTGCCGCCCCTCATCAAGAACGCTGTCATCGCCCATCGCGGCGCGTTGACGCCGGGTTACCAGTATCTGGAAAGGTTCCTGTGACTGCCCATTCGTCTGACAGCTTCAAAGAGTTCTTGCAGACAACAGCGGTTGACCTGGAGATTTTGCTGCCAGGATCGTTCGGCCAGGAGATTTGCAACTTCTATCTGAACCCGCGCTATCTCCGAGGCAGCGATTTCCTGATGCGGTGGTCCCAGGGCCGCTGGGCCGAAGACATTGTTGTGAGGGCCATCAATGCCACCAGCGAGTTCTGGGCTGTGCCATATGGCCCTTCCAGTGTGGCGCCAGCGGACCCGCAGGAGATGGAACAATACTTTGAACGCCTCGACCGCGCCGGTGCCACCGGCAAGCGACCAGATTTGCTGATTCTGTCCCGGCCGGATTATGAGACGATCCGCAGAGCGGTGGAGGACATAGGCCTGGCCAATATTCCTTTCACACCAGAAGAGTCACTGGAGTTTATGCTCTCC
This sequence comes from Anaerolineae bacterium, assembly GCA_034435155.1. Lineage (GTDB taxonomy): Bacteria > Chloroflexota > JAHJIN01 > JAHJIN01 > JAHJIN01 > DAOTYG01. Next base: position 6,112 of record DAOTYG010000114.1, read on the forward strand.
AGGTCGCTCATAGCTGTTGAGGTGGAGAGCAGTTTGTGGATAGCCAGCCAGATGCCAGACTATGGGCAAGGGAAGCCGCTCACCAGACAAGGGCGTCCTGATCTCATCGGTTTCACCAAGAGCAAGAAAGTGCCGACGGTGATCATCAAAGATGAAGACCTTGAACCCCTACGGCAATGGGAGGCCCAACGACATGTGCCCATCTTTGTCTTCCATGTCTTTTACGACCAGGCGTATTACCTGTCTTTGGAGCGTGCCGGCAGGTTGATCAGCGAAGGCGTTATCGTTCCCACCAAACAGACTTTCTATGCCCCCGGTGGACCTACGACGCATAAGTCGATCTACAAGATCTGGTATACTCTGGCCTGCCCGCTGGGCCAAATGACTCAGGCTCCGGAAATGTCAGCTAAGTTTGTTCAAGACAGGAACGGCCACATTCTGCCCTATGTTCATTTCTCCGGCGGCGAGCTGGTTTTGTCCCTGGAGATCCTGAAAGAGTTGCGGGATCGATTGTTATGATCGGTGTGAATCCGCTGGAAATAATAGTCAAAGATCTGGCTGTCAGGTTGGCTCCCACCGTCGGTCAGTCTGCACAACGCCGCGACGATGGGCTGGCTCAGTGGATTATTTTTCACGGTTTGGAGGGAACCGATGTCATCACTATCGTCGCCCGCCAGGCGGCATTGAACCTTGTCCTCAAGGGCCTGATCTGCCACCTGGCTGGGTCACAGCCCGGTCCTGCACCGGCCAGTTTGGTCCTGGCCGCAGCCGATACCTGTATTCAACAGGTCGGTTTGGGCCGCCTGCCGCGTTCCTACCTGGATGACCTGGCCCTCGAAGCCAACGCGACGATAAATGTCCAGGCTGCTGCGCAGTTCCTGAAGCTGAACGTGCAACAGGATGTGATCGGTTCCCTGTATGCGAGGCTGGTGCCTCAAGAGGCACGACGCACCCTGGGGCAATTCTGGACGCCACTTCCCCTGGCCGAGTTCATGACCCGGTGGGCGGTGCGGGAACCAACGGATCGGGTACTGGATCCCGCCTTTGGTTCCGGCGTGTTCTTGCTGGCTGCCATCGAGCGCCTGGTCAGACTGGGTCAGGCAGAGGACGTGGCATCGCAACAGATCGCCGGCGTGGAGCTAAGCCCCCTGGCCTTTTTGATGGGCGTGGCTAACGTGCTGTTAAACTATCCACAGGCGAGACCATCTTTGCAGCCAGGGGACTTTGTGTTGCCTCAACCAGTAGAGATACGCGAATCCCCGGCTATCTATCATGGACAACTGACTCTGCCAGGGTTGGCCCCCCCCGTGCTCAAATCGTTTTCCGACTGTTTCGATGCTATTGTATGCAACCCACCATACACTCGACATCATCATCTGCCCGAAGCATATAAGGCAACCTGGGGATCGCAGATGGAGCAGCAGTTTGGCCTGCGCCTCAGCCGTTTCTCCAGCCTGTTCGCCTATTTCTTCGTGCAGGCGACGCGGATGCTGAAACCAACCGGGAGAATGGCCTTCATAACCCCCACCGTAGTCTTTGAGGCGTCTTATAGCCGTCAGGTTAAGGAGTTCATTCTCCATTACCTGCGGCCACGGGCTATTATCGTCTTTCACGAGTCGCTGTCTGTCTTTGAGGGTGTAGACACTGCTGCCTGTATCACGCTGGCGGAGGGGCCAGCCGCGCCGTCGGCTGGGCAGGTCATCTATGCCGAGATCAGCAAATGGCCGGGGAGTGAGGCACTTTTAAAGGCCATGGGCAAAGGGGAAGCGGCCACGTACCCGTGGGGTGCTATACGCTCTATCGCCAGCCAGGAGTTACAGCCACGTCGCAAGTGGACGGTCATCCCGCGAGAAAATGGTCGCTTTACCAATGACCGTTTCGTTCCGTTAGCCCGGATCGCACGGGCAGTAAGAGGCATTGCCACTGGGGCCAACGATTTTTTCGTGCTTTCAGACACCGAGGTCGAAGAGTGGGGGTTGAGTTCTTGTTACCTGCGCCCTGTGCTTACCAAAAACCGTGAGGCCGACGGGTATGTGTTTGATCCGCACGACTTTGAACAATTGGGACTTGAGGGCAAGAAACGCTGGCTCCTGTACCTGACTGGCCTGGTGCAGCCAGGGACACCCGAGGAACGCTATATCCGTCACGGCGAGATGATGGGGCTTCACACCCGTAGTCTGGTTCGCACGCGGTCGCTCTGGTACGCGATGGAACAGCGGGAGCCAGCGCCGATTTACTTTACCTACCTGAGTCGCAAGAAATCCAGGTTTATCTATAATCGTGCGGGCGTTCTGGCCCTCAACGTGTTCCTGTGTCTGTATCCAGAGCCAGTTATTGCCACTAACGAGATAGCATTGAAGGCCTTATTGGCAGTGCTGAATTCGATAGTCTCCAAAGACGCCTTGCGCCATGTAGGTCGTAGCTACGGCGGAGATACCATCAAGTTAGAGCCACGAGAATTGGATCGCCTGCCTGTGCTGAACCCATTGACGCTAGATGAGGCAGACCGTGTGCATCTTGCCGCCCTCTTTGACGCGCTGTGTGCAGCCAACTCGAATGAAGAAGAGAGAACTATTCGTCAGGCTATTGATGAACTGCTAGAGACGATTTCGTAGACCCGGAACCCTCCCGCAGGTTAGTAGGCCGCCCCAACCTGCGGGATGGCAGTAGTTACAGACAGATACTGAATTGGAGGAGATATGAAACAAGTCCTGGTCTTTGGTGCCGGCCTGGTGGCCGGCCCGCTGGTCCGCTACCTGCTGGATCAACCCGATTTCCACGTCACCGTCGCCAGCCGCACGGTGAGCAAGGCGCAGGAATTGGTGGGCGATCATCCGCGCGGCCGGGCCGTGGCCGCCGACGTGGAGCGTCACCCGGCCGTTATCGCCGAACTGGTGCCTCAAGCCGACCTGGTCGTGAGCATGTTGCCCTACACCTATCATCCCCAGGTGGCCGGGCAGTGCATCCGGCACGGCAAACACCTGGTCACCACCTCTTACGTGAGTGACGCCATGCGTGCCCTGGATGGCCCGGCCCGCCAGGCTGGTATCATCCTGCTGAACGAGATGGGGCTGGACCCTGGTATTGACCACATGGAGGCCATGCGGGTTATCCATCAGGTACGGCAGGCTGGTGGCCGGGTGGTGGGCTTTCGCTCCTATTGCGGCGGCCTGCCGGCCCCAGAGGCCAACACCAACCCCTTCGGTTACAAGTTCTCCTGGAGTCCCCGTGGGGTGCTGCTGGCCGGCCGTAACGCGGCCCACTACCGGCAGGATGGTCAGGAGGTCTTTATCCCCGGTCCAGAACTATTTGCCCATTACGAGATCGTCCACATCCCCGGCCTGGGCGATTTCGAGGGCTATCCCAACCGTGATTCCCTGCCCTATGCCACCACCTATGGCATCGAGGATGCGCGGACCATGTTCCGGGGCACGCTACGCAACCTCGGCTGGTGCCCCACCATGAAGGCCCTGGCAGACCTGGGCCTGTTCGACACGACTGAGCGCGATGACTTTGGCCGCACCTGGGCCGACCTGCTGCGCCAGCTCACAGGCTATCCGACCGGGGATTTGCGCCAGGCCGTGGCTGCGCATCTGGGCCTGGACCCGGCCGATGAGGTGCTCGATCGGCTGGCCTGGCTGGGCCTGTTCGATGATCAGCCCTTGCCCCCCGTGACGCCACCCACTCTGCTGGATGCGTTATCGGCGCAGATGCAGCCCCGGCTTCGCTACGCCCCCGGCGAGCGGGACATGATCATCCTGCAACACGAGTTCGAGATCGAGTATCCAGATCGCCCGGCCGGGCGCATCGTCTCCACGCTCATTGACTATGGCACTCCCTATGGGGAAACATCCATGTCGCGCACGGTGGGCCTGCCGGCAGCTATCGGCGCACGGATGATCCTGGAAGGGGCTATCACTCTGACCGGTGTGCAAATCCCGGTGACGCCGCAGATCTACGAGCCGGTGCTGGCAGAACTGGCGACGGTGGGCATCGCCTTCCAGGAAATCACCGCATAGGGCGAACCTCGCAGCCGCCCGGAGGGGAGATCATCGTGTCTGCCGATCCTCTGATGACGTTGCGCGCTATTGCCGCAGACCCATACACGGGCTGGGCTGACCGTTACCCTGACCGCCGGGCCATCGGCGTGTTTTGTACTTATGCTCCGGTAGAGGTGCTGCACGCGGCCGGTCTGGTGCCGGTGCGATTGGTGCCGGCCGGGGCCGGGGTAGCAGGCGCGGACAGACACCTGCAAACCTATACCTGCGCCATTGCCCGGGGCGTGCTGGCCGGGTCGTGGGAATGGCTGGCCGGTGTGGTCTTTCCCCATACCTGCGATACCATGCAGGCCCTGGCCGATGTCTGGCGCGCGGCCCGGCCCGGCGATTACGTGGGCACGCTCGTGGGGCCGGTGGCCGTGGAGTCCCCGGCCGCCGAGGTTTACCTGGTGGCCGAACTGCGCCGCTTCATCGCCGACCTGGAAGCACGCCTGGGCGCGACCGTGAGCGAGGACGCCCTGCGTGCCAGCAGCCGGGCTTACGACGATAACCGACAGCGGCTGATGGCTCTCCGCGCGTCGTTGCCCTACTCCGACTGGCTGAGTGCGGCCCTGGCCGGCCAGACGATGCCGGTGGAAGAGCACACGCGGTTGCTGGAATCCCTCACCCCCGGTCCCTCTCCCTCGCCGGGGGTGAGGGTCGTTCTCGTCGGCGCAGTGCTGGATGACCCGGCCCTCCCCCGTCTCATCGAGGAGTTGGGCGGCGCGGTGGTTGACGATGACCTGTGCACCGGCCGGCGGGGGATCGAGACGCCGGTATCCCTGGACACAGGTCTGGACCCGGTGGTGGCCCTGGCCCGCCGGGAGTTGCGCCGGCCTCCCTGCCCGGCTCGCTACGCGCCGGGGCAGCCCCGGCCCGACCGGCTGCTCCGCCTGGTCCGCGAGAGCCAGGCCCAGGGGGTCATCTTCCTCCAGCAAAAGTTCTGCGAGCCGCACGCCTTCGACCTGCCGCCGTTGCGCGCCGCCCTGGGCGCGGCCGGTGTGCCGGACCTGGTGCTGGAGATGGAGGGCCGCGAGGCCAGCGAGGCCGGCGGTGCTTTGCGTACCCGGCTCCAGGCATTCCTGGAGATGTTGCGGTAGGGGGTACTCTCTCCGTCGCCCTGACCCCTACAGAGGAGGCAGACGAACGTGGAGTTGATCCCCGGCGTCTACTGGGTGAAACCGGCCACGCCGATCCGGGTATCCGGCAACGTCTACCTGCTGGCGGGGGAGCATGAGAGCGAGGGGCTGACGTTGGTGGACACCGGGATGCCCGGCCGGGCCGGGGACGTCCTGCGTTATGTGGCCGCCCTGGGTTATGGCCCCACCCAGGTGCGGCGGATCGTGCTCACGCATTACCACGTGGATCACGCCGGGTCGCTGGCCGATTTGGTTGCCCGGACTGGCGCGCGGGTCCTGGTACACGCCGCCGACGCGCCCTTTGTGGAGGGTCGGCGCGTCTGGCCGGGCGCCCGGGGGGCGTGGGGGCACGTCATTCGCGCCGTGGCCCCGTTCCTGGGCGGTCACCCTGTGCCGGTGGACGAGTGGCTGGCGCACGGCGACGTGATCCCGGTGGCCGGGGGGTTGCACGTGGTGCACACGCCGGGCCACACACCGGGGAGCATCTGCCTGCACCTGCCGGCGCGTGGCGTGCTCTTTACCGGCGATACCCTGCTCGTGGATTGGCACGGCCATATCCAGGAAGCCAGGCCCCTGTTCTCGCTGGACATCCAGCAGGCCCGGGACTCGGCGCGTCAGCTCGCCGACCTGGATTTCAGCCTCCTGGCCCCCGGCCACGGGCCACCCATCGCCGATGCTGTCATAGCTGCCTGGCGCGCCGACGAAAAAGCGGCGCGCAGTCGCTACGCGCCGCTCTCTCCTGGGTAACCGGCCGTCAGTCAGGCAACAGCAGCCCCTCGTCCTCCCCGCCGATGATGCGAAAGACCCGTTCCTGGCCGGGTTGTCGGCTCAGGGGCCAGGGGGTGGGGTTGCCATAGCTCAGGCCCGGCCAGGCTGGTTGAACCGCTCCCGGCGTCACCACCACCACTGGCGGCGACTCACGTCGCGGCCCCTCGCTCCGCTCGTTCCCGTGCGGGGTGGGTAGCCGCCCCAGCAGCAACAGCAAGCCCAGGCTCACCGGCACGCTGGCGACCACGCCGCAGACCACGCCCACCACCACGGCCATCGCCTCCGTGCTCAGCCGTTGCCCCACCACAATCGCCAGGACGACCACGAACAGGATCGCCAACAGCGCGAGCGCCTGCTTCAACAGTTCTCCTCCACCAAATGCGGATAGCGGATTCGCCTTTCCATGCGGTCGTCGAACTCCATTCCGAACTCCCCCAGGCCCAGGCTGGTGGCCACGGTCCGCAAGGCGGCCCAATAACCGGCCAGGTAGGCCACATCGGCTGCATCCTGTAGCCCACGTTGGTCCACCAGCAACCGCACC
>DAOTYG010000115.1:0-4285 GCA_034435155.1 Anaerolineae bacterium
CTATCATCCCCACCCACGCCCCCGCTTGTGCTGGCGCAGCTCACCCCGACGCGGATCGTGGTGCCCACCCCGGCCCAGCCGGCCCAGGCGGAGACCTACGTGGCCCGGGAGGTGGTGGTGGCCAGGGTGGGAACCGGCCCCGGCGAGATCGGCATCTTCCACGGCGGGCCCGAGCTCCAGAAGGCCGGGCCGGAGAGCCTGGCGGTGGACAAAGAGGGCAACGTCTACATCCTGGACACCATTAACAATCGCACGGTGATCTATGATAGCCGAGGGGGTTTCCTGCGGGATTTACCAGGGGTGACCGGGATGGACATCTGTGTGGACGAGACGGGAGCGGTATATGTCCTGGAGTGGCCGGAGGTGGCCAAGAAGTTCGACCGGGAGGGCAAGTTGGTGCGGGAGTATCGCGCACTGCAGGACATGCAGATGGGGCACATTGCTTTGGATGCCCGTGGGTACCTGCTGGCCGACGGTGTGTTTGACACCACGATCTCGACCATCGTCCTGGGCACGACGGAGCAGGCGTTCACTCCGGAGCAGCAATCCGCGAGCAGGAAACAGGGCCGGCTGTGCCGGGCCGGGGCCTATTCCAGCCACACCTTCGGGTTAGATGCGAAAACGGCCTCCTTCCAAGTTGAGGTGCAGGCTGACGTGCTTCGCCAAGTGGAGCGCCGGCTGTTTGCCCTGCCCATTGAAGCGGACCAACCTCTGATCGGCATTGACTTCTTTGACGTGGACAGCGCCGGCAATGCCTATCTGGGCGTGTACTTGCAGGAAAAACAGGGCGAGGGGTACATTCTCCACATTGAGATGAGGAAGTATACCTCACAAGGCCAACTGGTCGCCCGGTTTCTTCTTCTAAGAGCCCCCTATACACCCTCTTACCATGGAATCACGGTAGATGAACTGGGGAACGTGTATCAGTTGTTCACTTCCAAAGAGGAAGTGAAGGTGATCCAGTGGCAGCGAAAATAGCCGGATTTATGGGGCGAACGAGATGAGCAGAAAAGCCATATTCTCACTGTTGTTGGCGGTCTTGGTAGCGAGTTCACAAACGACCGAAGGAATGCCCCCGGCCGTTGCCGCCCCGGCCGCGCAGACCCCCACCCTGAACTTGCCTCGGAACCGAGTCATTCTGACCGCCGAGGCCTACCGTCGGTGCATGTGGTTCTGCGCCAATAACAACATGGGCCCCTGCGCTGAGCACAACAACGATCAATTTGCTGTCGGCCAGATCCACGAGGGCGTGGCCTACTGGCTTTCAGGCTGGGATAGTCTGGCCGGGTTTGAGACCCATTTGAGCGAAGGACGGATGGCGGGCTGCCGGTGGAATGAGTGCTACGGCGCCGCCTGCGCCGCAGGCATTGACTGCTCCGGCTTCGTTTCCCGCTGCTGGGAACAGACGCAAAAATACTACACGTACAACCTGGATCAGATCTCCACTTCATACGGCAGCCAAGTTCACGGGTACCTACGACAGAATATGCGGGCTGGCGATATCTTCAACAACCCAAGTGATCACGTCGTGTTGTTATACAACTTTGATGGCAATGGTGATCCCATCTATTACGAGTCTACAGGAAGCAGAAGACCATACAAAGTATGGCTCAACATATATGATAAGTGGCGTCTCATAGATGGGTGGGGTACCAATTGGGCCGCACGACGTTACAACAACATCACCGACACTACGCAGATCTTCCTGCCCTACGTGGTGGCCAGCGACCGCCAGGGCGACCTGAATACCCACATCCGCCTCCGCAATCCAGACACTTCGGGCCTCCCCACCAATGTCACCGTGGAGTTCCGCCACAGCAGCGGCTCCGTCGTGGGCACCGCCAGTAATATCTCCATCCAGCCCCAGCAAGTGGTGGAGCTTACGCCCATCTCTTACGTATCGCCCAGCTACTACGGCCAGGCGCTCTCGGCCGTGGTCTACGCGGACCAGCCCCTCGCCGTCACCGCCCACCTGGTGGATGAGTTCGCCTACCAGCGCAACGGCGGGTACGCCGGCCTGGTCAACGGCTCGGACCAGGTCTTCTTTCCGCTGTTGAAGAAAAACTACAATGGCGTATCTTCAGCCATCACCATCCAGAACATCGGCCGCACTGCCGCGCAGGTCAGCGTGACCTACTACCAGAGCAACGGCAGCGGGACCTGGACGGAGAGCTCGGTGTCCATCCCCGTCCGTGGCAATCGCACGTTCAACCTGGCCCCGGCGCCAACCGGCTTTATCGGTTCGGCGGTGGTGCGATGCACCAACAACGGCCAGATCGTGGGCGCTTTTTGTGAACAGGGCGGCGGAATGTTCCTGGTGGACGTGGGGGTGGACAGCGAGAACACCAAGGATCGAGTCTACCTGCCCCGGGTCAGGTGGCATGGCAGCCCCAACGCCGGCGGCCAGGCCCGTGCCCCGGCGCAAAAAGCCGAAGCCCAGGCCGCTACTCTGCAGTTGACCCCCTGGGTCTACCTGCCCCTGACCCTGAGCTACTATCCCAGCATCAATTCCCTGATCCAGGTACAGAACGCCGGAGCCAGGGAGACCACGGTGCGCGTTACCTACCGCCGCACGGACGGGTCTGGCCCGTGGAGCGAGCAGCGTCGCCTGGGGGCCGGGCGCGCGTGCACGCTCCGCCCGCCCGTGCCCGACAACTGGATCGGCTCGGCGGTGGTAGAGTCCCGCGCCATAAATGGCACCGCCATCGAACCCCTGGCCGTCACGGTGAACGAGGAGGGGCCGGCGGCCTACACGAGCTACACTGGCCTGGACCGGGGTGCGATCCAGTTGTACGCGCCCACGGTATGCCACGTCAGTGGGTGGGTTTCCAGCATCCAGGTGCAAAACGTGGACTCGGAGCTGGCCCCGGTGTACGTCTGCTACTATCGCGACAACGGTTACCCTCCTGCTCCACCGGACCACTACCATTTTGCCAACATCAACCCAGGCCAGACGTGGACTTTCTACCAGGAGACCATCCCGGACCCCTTCATCGGGTCAGCGACGATCTTTTGTTCGCCATACAATCGCAAGCTGATGGTCACCGTCCAGGTGGTCTACCAGAATGCCAACAACGACCGGGCCTGGAGCTATAGCCTGCCCATGCCCTATCCGGGACTATACCCCATCGAATGATGCCCGATATAGCGCTAAGAACAAAACCAGGAGGTATCGGTGAGGCAACAAATACTCCGCAAAGTGCCTCTCTTTGCGCGGTTGTCTGACGAGGAGATCGACCTGCTCGCCAAAAAACTGCGTTTGCAACGCTACCCGGCCGGCACCATCGTATTCGATGTCGGGGATCCCAGTGGGGCCATGTATCTGATTAAATCCGGCACGGTGAATCTCCTGCTGGACGCATCAGATGAGGTCCCCCTGGAGACGTTGGGAGCAGGGGGCTTTTTCGGTGACGTGGCCCTGATCAGTGATCGGCCGCGGACGATGGCGGCCCGGATCGGGAAGGAAGATGCCGAGTTGTGGGTCCTGTCCCGGGACCGGTTTGCCGCCCTGGTGGAGGAGAACCCGGTGTTGGCCGCCCGCCTCGCCACCAGCCGCGCCGTCGAGCCAGTGGATTCAACCTTGCTCACCTTGCTGCGCGGCGTGCCGTTCTTTGCGGACCTGGGTGACACCGAGCTGTCTGCCCTGGCCGGCAAGATGCGCCGGGAAACCTACGCCCCAGAAGCCCAGATCATCGTTGCCGGGGCGCCCGGCCAGGCCATGTACCTCATGGCTGACGGCGCCGTCAAGGTCGTCGCCGAGGAGCCGGAGCCTCGTATCCTGGCCACCCTGAGCACCGGTAACATCTTTGGCGAGCTGGCGTTGCTCACCGCCAGGCCTCACGCCGCCTCCGTACATGCCATCACCCCGGTGACCGCCTGGTCCCTGAGCCGGGCGGACTTTAACCTCGTGGCCGCCCAACACCCGGCCATCGCCCTGGGGGTGGCGCGCGTGCTGGGTGAACGCGTCGTGGATGGCCGGCCGGTGGCCCTGGTCCCGGTTCGCCAGGCCGCGCCGCCGGCCATCTCGGCTGGATTCCGCCTGGCCCTGGCCGGGCTGGCCGTGCAGGCCCGGGTCGGCGCCGCCGATGCCATCACCTGGTTCCAACAGCGCTCGCGGGGGGCGCAGGTGCGCATCGCCATCGTGACCTTGCTGCTGGTCTACCTCCTGGGCATCAGCGCGCCGACCGCTGTGCTCTCGGCCGTGGCCCCAGTGAGCGCCAGGATGGGCGATCAGTTGGCCCTGCTGATCGCCCATCCTGGCGCTCACTGGGGCCACGGCCGAGAG
>DAOTYG010000116.1:0-1576 GCA_034435155.1 Anaerolineae bacterium
TATCCAATAGCTAATACTTATCTACCCCCTTCGCCGAGCGGATACCTACCGTACGCCCGGGCTGCCTGGAACAGCGCGATCACGTTCTGCGGCGGGACGTCGGGTTGCAGGTGATTGGAGGGAGCCAGGATGTACCCCCCGCCATCCGCCAAAGATTCGATCCGCCGCCACACTTCAGCCACTATCTCCTCTTCAGATCCCGTCATGGCCTGCTTGATGTCAACACCGCCCAGGAAAGACAGACGCCGACCATATTCCCTTTTCACCGCGCCCATATCGGTGGCCGGCACCGGCTCCAGAGGATGTAAGATGTCCACGCCCGCCTCCAGCAGAGCAGGGATGAAGGGCGCCACTGCCCCATCGCTGTGGAACAGAACATGGGCGTGTGGAGAGGCCTGTTTCACCAACTGGATGAGCCGCTGCCAACAGGGCTTGAAGTACTTGTCAAATAAACGGGGAGAGATAAGCGGCGCGGTCTGGCTGGCGTAGTCATCGCCCGGTAGCTCCACAATGTCCACATAGCGAGCAATTATGTCGAGGTAGATTTCCAACCAGCGGTAGAGGACGTCCACGATCTTGCCAATCAACGTCGTGACGAAACCCTCATCGGTGAGCAGGTCTATCATGAATTGTTCCGTGCCCCGCAAGTGGCAGGCCTGCTCAAAAGGGCCGTAGGAGGCCACCGCCCTGGCAGCCACCGCGTAGTCCGTCTTGTCGTGGAGATAGCGGGCTCGCTCAAGGAGTTCCTCTCGGCGCACCAGGGATTCTGCCTGGGGCCAGGGATAGTCTTCCAAATCCTCCAGCTTTGCCTTGGCCAGAGGCGGGTCGCCTGGGAACAAGTAACTGCCCGCTTTGCGCCAGGGCACGCCCCAGGCATCCATCCCGCCCTCCGCCGGAGGCGAAGCCAGATCGGTAGAGCCGAGCCAGACATGACGGATGTCGGCGTCTATCAGGTCGAGCAGGCGGTCGTCGTAGTAATTGACGGTGTGGCCCCCTCGGCGACGAAACGGGGGCACTGGCGCCCAGCCAAGCACACGGAGCATGTTGTGGTACAGCTCATCGGTAATCCCATAGGCGCTGCCCCATAGGGCCAATGGAACCCGGTCCGGCTCCTGGTGAGCCAGCGCCGTCAGAACCCGCTCTCGATGGTTCATCAGGCCGTATTCCCCCCAGCAGCTAACCGTTCACGTGCCCAGACCGCAGCACCGATCATCCCCGCATCGGTGCCCAGCTCAGCCTGCACGATCCGGACCTTCTCGAAGGGGGTGACATGCACTCGCTGGCGGGCTGTCTCACGAATAGGGGCCAGCAGCAACTCGCCAGCCTGTGCCACCCCGCCGCCAATGACCACCATCTGCGGGCTGAGGATGGTGATCAGGTTGGCCACCCCAATGCCAATGTAGAAGCCGGCCTGTTCGTAGATCTCTTTGGCCACAGAATCCCCCTCCAAAGCAGCCTGATAGATGAGCTTGGGACTGATGGCGTTCAGATCGTAGTTGCAAAGTTCGCCGATGCGAGTGGTCAGCCCCTGCTTGACCGCGCGCACGCCCATACTGGCAATGGCCGGCCCACTGGC
>DAOTYG010000117.1:0-5628 GCA_034435155.1 Anaerolineae bacterium
GTAAGTAACTGCCTACCCTGAACCCTCCCGCAGGTTAGAAAGGGGCTGGCGAACGATGCAGCCGGTCATCTGGGCGCGCTCTGGTCTGGTCATTGCGCCCAAACCTGCGGGAGGGTAGGCAGTTACTTACGAATCACGAATCACGAGGAGGAACTCATGGTATCCCAAGACCTTTTGGCTATCTTACGCTGTCCTTATTGCGTCAACCCGATACTCAACCCGGCCCGTGCTAACGATCCAGACCGGCAGAGTGTGGGCCTGCTGGACCTGGAACGCGACGGTACCTGGCTGGTCTGCCGGGACTGCGCCCGCAAGTACCCCATCCGCGATGACATCCCGGTGATGCTCATTGACGAGGGCGACAAGTACATCAATGTGGCCGTGGCCGACCTGCCCAACCCATAAAATTGCGGATTGCAGATTCACCTCGTTCCCACGCTCCGCGTGGGAACGCCACGCTCCGCGTGGGAACGCTCCGCGTGGGAACGCCACGCTCCGCGTGGGAATGCCAGCGGGACGCTCCGCGTCGTGGGAGCAGTGCCGCGCCCACGCAGAGCGTGGGCGCGAGCACGAACCCCGCCAAGAGCTCCCCTCGTTCCCACGCTCCGCGTGGGAATGCCAGCGGGACGCTCCGCGCCGTGGGAGCAGTGCCGCGCCCACGCAGAGCGTGGGCGCGAGCACGAACTCCGCCGAGAGCCTTTATCCCTCCCCCGCGCCGTAGCTGCAACATAAGGAGAGCATTTCATGGACTGGATATACTGGCTGGCCATCATCCCGGTGCTCAGCCTGCTGGTCTTTGTGCACGAGTTCGGCCATTTCGTGGCCGCGCTGTGGGCCAAAGTCAAGATCGAGGAGGCCGGCATCGGCTACCCGCCGCGACTGTTCGCCGTGCGCTGGCGCAACATAGACTGGTCTGTTAACCTGATCCCGGTGGGTGGCTTTGTGCGGATGCTGGGTGAAGAAGACCCCTCCGCCGAGGGCAGCCTGGCCAGCAAACCGCCCTGGAAACGCCTGGTGGTGCTGCTGGCCGGGGTCACCATGAACGCGGTCCTGGCCGTGGCCCTTTACGCGGCCATCTATGCCGTGGGCGAGCCGGTGCCGGTAGGCCCGGTGACCATCACCGAGATCGCGCCGGGATCGCCGGCCGCCGCCGTCGGCCTGCAGGCCGGTGACGTGATCCTGACCCTGAACGATCACGAGGTCTTGAATCCCACGGACCTGGTGAACTATACCCGCTCCCGCCTGGGACAGCCGATGACGATAGTGGTTCGGCGAGGCGAGGAGATGCTCACCTTCACGGTTACGCCTCGCGTCCAGGCCCCGGCCGGGCAAGGCCCCCTCGGTGTGGGCATCCAGATGACCGAGATCATAGAGACGCGCACCATCGGCCACCCCATCTGGGAGGCGGTAGGCCTGGGCGTGCAACACACCCTGGACGTATTGCAATTCATGATTGATGGCCTGCGCGCCATGATGATCGGCCAGACCGAACCGACCATGGCCGGGCCGCTGGGCATTGCCCACGTGACCAGCGAGGTGGCCCAACGCAGCGGGCTGCTGGGCCTCATTGACCTGACGGCCTTGCTCAGCCTGAACTTTACCCTCATCAACGTGATCCCGTTCCCGGGGCTGGACGGCGGGCGAGTGATCTTTGTGCTCCTGGAGGCGGCGCGCCGGGGCAAACGTATCGCCCCGGAGAAAGAAGCCCTGGTGCATTTCGCCGGGCTGGTGCTCCTCCTGGCCTTTGTCGCCTTTATCTCCATCTTTGACTTGCTGCGGGTCATCCGGGGCGAGAGCCTGCTGTTACAATAGACGATCGCTGACCACGGATGGCCGACTATCGCAGGAAAGCCGGTTGGCCGTCAACGATCAGCGGTCGAGTCCCCGGCGACTCGAACAATCTGCCTGCCTGGTCATCTATGTACAACGTCTCTATTTCCAGTATGTGGGCCATGGGCCGCTTTGACGACGCCGCCGCATTTGTGGCGGCGGTCCATCAATTGGGGTGCGCCCATGTGGAGGCCAATCACGAGATGCCCCCGGCCATGTTCGAAGGGCTGGTACGCCTGAGCCGGGAGGAACCTGGCCTGGTGACCAGCATCCATGATCCCTGCCCGGCCACCATCAGCCTGCGCGAGATGACCCAACAGGATTGCCTGTTGTCATCCGTGGACCCGGACCGCCGACGCCGGGCCATCCAGATCGCCAGGCAGAGTATCGCCTCGGCCCAGGCCGTGGGAGCCAGAGTGGTGGTGCTCCACATCGGCCGGGTACGCGGCCCCGGCCAGTTGGAGAAGCAGCTCCGGGAGCGATACAACGCCGGGTCGCCGGAGACCGACCGGTTGCGCCAGGAATTGATCCGCGAGCGGGCGCGGCTCCGCGAACCTTTCCTGGAGGCCGTGACTGCCAGCCTGCTCGAACTGGCCCACGAGGCCCGGGCGGCCGGCGTGCAATTGGGCCTGGAGAACCGCTACTACTACCCGGAAATGCCCATCTGGGACGAGGTGGGCCTTCTGCTGGCGCGCCTGCCGGCCGACGTGGTGGGCTACTGGCACGATGTCGGCCATGCCCAGGTCTTGGAGACATTGGGTCTGGAGCGGCACGAAGCCTGGTTGCGCGCCTACGGCCCGCGCTGTCTGGGCATACACCTGCACGATTGTCGGGGCCTGCACGACCATCAGCCGCCGGGCCGGGGCACGATAGATTGGGAGATGATCCGGGGGCACCTCCCGGCCACGACATTGCGCGTGCTGGAAGTGAGCCGGGAACATTCCACCGGGGACCTGGCCGCCGGCGTGCAGTACCTGGCCGGCCTGGGCTTCTATAGCGAGACGTAGGACAAGCTGTCAGGAGGAGAACATGAGGTTCTCGAAGCTATTCGGCACCACCCTGCGGCAGGCCAGCGGCGATACGGAGGGCTACCGCCTGCTGCTGCGCGCCGGCATGATCCGGCAACACGCCGCCGGGGTCTATAGTTACCTGCCCCTGGGCTGGCGGGTGCTCCACAAGATCGCCCAGATCATCCGCCAGGAGATGAACGCCGTGGATGGGCAAGAACTCCACATGCCGGTCCTGACCCCGGCCGAGCTGTGGCAGGAAAGCGGCCGCTGGTACGACCTCGGCCCGGAGTTGTTCCGCCTGCAAGACCGCCATCGCCGCGATTTCGTCCTGGGCATGACCCACGAGGAGACGGTGGCGGACCTGGCCCGGCGAGAGATCGTCTCGTACCGCCAACTGCCCTGCGTGGTCTATCACATCCAGACCAAAGAGCGCGACGAGCCGCGGCCGCGCGCCGGCCTGATCCGCCTGCGCGAGTTCCTCATGAAAGACGCCTACAGCTTCCACGCCGATCAGGCCGACCTGGATGCCTACTATCCGCGCATGGTCCAGGCCTACGTTAACGTCTTTCGGCGGGCGGGCCTGCCGGTACAGGTAGTGGAAGCCGATTCGGGCATGATGGGCGGCACCGGCTCCCATGAGTTCATGCTGCTCTCCGCCGTGGGCGAGGACTCGCTGGTGCATTGCGCGGCCTGCGGCTACGCGGCCAATCTGGAGGCGGCGCGAGGGAGCAAAGGAGGAAGGGTGCAGAGGAACGGAAGAGCAGAGGCGACTCAACCGATGGAGGAAGTTGCCACGCCAGGCGTGACGACCATCGCCGCGCTGATTGACTTTTTCGGCGTCGCGCCGGAGCATTTTCTTAAGACGGTGGCCTATTCGGTGGACGAGGGCCGGGAATTGGTGATGGCCGTCATCCGGGGCGACCTGGCGATCAACGAGGTCAAGCTGGCCCGGGTCCTGGGCACCACCGATTTCGTGCTGGCCAGCGAAGGCGAGTTGCAAAGCCGGGGCACCACCGGCGGCTACATCTCGCCGGTGGGGCTGACCGGCATCCGGGTCATCGCCGATGATTCCGTCCAGACGGTGGACGAGTTCGTGGCCGGCGGCAACAAGGTGGACGTACACCTGCGTCACGTGCGCCTGGGGCGCGACTTTCGGCCTGATGTCATCGCCGACATCGCCCTGGTGCGGGAGGGCGACGGCTGCCCCCGTTGCGGTCAACCCCTGACCCTGCTGCGCGGCATCGAATTGGGACACACCTTCAAGCTCGGCACCCGGTACAGCGAGACCATGGGCGTCAGGTATCTGGACGCCAGCGGTAACGAACGGCCGGTCGTCATGGCCAGCTATGGCATCGGCCTGGATCGGCTCATGGCAGCCGTGGCCGAGCACCACCACGACGAGCGGGGGTTGATCTGGCCCCGGTCCATCGCCCCTTACCAGGTGATCCTGGTGGGGCTACAACTGGATCGCCCTGAAGTAGCTGCGACAGCCGAAAAGCTCTATGCCGCACTCCAAGCCCAGGGCCATGAGGTGCTCTACGATGACCGGGACGCCTCGCCGGGCGTCAAGTTCGCCGATGCGGACCTGATCGGCATCCCGGTGCGGGTGGTGGTCAGCTCCCGCAGTGTGGAGGCCGGGAGCGCGGAACTCAAGCGGCGAACGGCGGAGCAGAAACAGCTCCTACCACTGGCGGAGGTGCCCGCAGCCGTAAGTGACCTGCTGCGACAGGCACTGTAGCCACGATTGTTTTTGCCTGGAGGATGGGGTATAATTGGGCAAGGCCGGTCATAAAGCCGCTTTCAGGCGGGTGATGGAGCATAGTCACCCAGGAGGAGGACACAATGGCTGCTATTAGAAAAGCCAGACCATCAGGGCCTCTACCAGCAGAATTCATCCAGTTGATCCAGACCGATCCCGCCGCCCGGCATCAACTCATCGGGATGCTGGCCGAGACGTTTGCCCAGCGCACCGATCTGCAGGCTGTCCTGGACCGGATAGATGCTCAGGGCGAGCGGATCGAGACCCTGGCTGAGCAGATCAAGGCTCAGGGCGAGCGGATCGAGACCCTGGCTGAGCAGATCAAGGCTCAGGGTGAGCGAATCGAGACCCTGCAACTGGATTTCAATCGCCAGTTTGCTGCGCTCACCCGACGGATGGACCAGTTCGAACAGCGGATGGAGCGGTTCGATCAGCGGCAGGTGCAGTTCGAGGAGCGACAGGACACGTTTGAGAAATCGCTCAAACGCCTGGAGTGGTCCGTCAACGCTCTGGGCGCGCGCTGGGGGCTGATGGCCGAGGAGGCCTTCCGGGCGGGCCTGGAAAGCATCCTGTCGGCAGAGACCGGCCGGATAGTAGAGCGATACTGGAAGATGGACACCGCCGGCATGGTCTTTGGTCGGCCAGACCAGGTGGAGATGGACGTGGTCATCCACAACGGAGCACATATCCTCATCGAGATCAAATCCTCCGTCAGCCGTGACGAGGCGCGCCTGTTCGCCCGCAAAGTTGATTTCTATGAGCAGGAAGAAGGCGTGACTGCCAAACGCCGGATCATCATCACGCCCATGTTGGATCCCAGAGCCAAACCATTGGTCGAAGAGCTGGGGCTGGAGGTATATACTTCTGCCTTTGATGTCACCCTGTGAGCCGCGTTCAGCCGGCCGAAATGACATCCCCCTCACAGGGATGGTTCAAAATTGGTTGACACTTTGGTGACCGAAGGCCCTCATTGCCCCTCACCCCCCTTCGTCCCCCCTCTCCCCCTGACCTTGCGGCCAGGGAGAGAGG
>DAOTYG010000118.1:0-3644 GCA_034435155.1 Anaerolineae bacterium
TGACCGGCCGGCCATCCGCGGCATAGTTGTTGTCGCCCCCCACCAAGACCCGGTTCGGGTCGGCGGCAGAAGTGGCGGCGCACGTTGCTCTGTAAGGATGGCCCCAGGAACCTTCGGCATACCACACCAACTCCCAGCTCTGGCCATGGTCGAGGCTGCGATACAGGCCGGGGTCCCACGCGCCGCCTTGCGAAGCGGCAAACAGGACCTGCGGATCGGTGGGGTGCAGGGCGATGTCTGTCCACATTCCGCCGGTGAGAATCGGAGTCCACGACACGCCGCCGTCGCCGCTGCGCCAGCCGTTGCCGCCGCCGATGGCGTACAGATAGGGCATCCCCCGCCGGCCTATCAACCGGGTGACCGTGCCCAAGGTCTGGCTGCTGATTTCGGTCCAGGTCAGGCCCTCGTCGTCGGAGCGGAGGAGGCGGTCCGGCGCCTGGGGGTCGTTCAGCACGCCGGCGGCGTAGAGGGGGCTGCCGGCCGGCAGGCTGGTGTCGATCGTCACCGTGCCGGTGACCAGTTGCGGCCCGGCGCGGAGGTGGTAGGGATAGGTCCCATCCCTCGGCACCCCCCAGCCCGCCGGGCAGTCGCTCAGGAGGCGGGTGGGGCAGGGGTGGGGGGGATGGGGGTTGCGCGGCAGGCAGCCATCCCAGGCGACGAACTGCTCGCCGGGCGGCTGTTGGCCGGACCACAGGGTCCTGTTCAGGTAGCACTCGTCGATCGTGTGGATGACCCCCTGCACGGTGGCCGTCTGGTTCAGGGTGTAGTGGAGGAAGGTTTCC
Source organism: Anaerolineae bacterium (assembly GCA_034435155.1). Lineage (GTDB taxonomy): Bacteria > Chloroflexota > JAHJIN01 > JAHJIN01 > JAHJIN01 > DAOTYG01. The sequence goes on from DAOTYG010000118.1 coordinate 783, forward strand.
TCCTGCCAGCCGTCGTCGTCCGGGGAGAAGGGGTCGGGGTCGTCGTAGACGCCGGTCAGGAGGGGGATGACCCAGACTGACATCTCCTGTGTCGGCCAGGAGGGGGATTGCCGGCTGAACCATTGGCTCCCGTGGAGCATGTCCCACATCAAGAGGCAGGTCCCGGTCGCTCCGGCCGGCGGCCGGACCGGGACGGTCAGGGTGATCGCCTCCCCAGGCGATAGATCGTGGGGGATGGGGATGGCTTCAGCCCCCTCTTCTTCCCTCCCTTCCTGGCCCCCGGCCCGACGCCAGCGGTAGCCCAGGGCAAAACCGCCCCCCATCGTCCAGGGGGTGACGCCGCTGTTCTGCACCGTCAGGGTGAAGGGGTAGCTCAGGCCGGTGGTCAGGGTCAGCGGCGCGGTCGGGGTGATGCGCAGGGCGTTCCAGCGGTCGGGTGGGGTCAGTGGGGTGCCGTTGGCGTCGCGGATGTGGACGCCGGTGTAGTAGTGGGTCAGAATCTGCCGAACGTCGTCCCAGCGGACACTCCAGAGATTCCCTGGCTTGTTGATGTTGGCGTAGGTATTGCCCCGCGCCCAACGGCTGGCGCCTCGTTGACTCATCCCTTGACCGTGACCAGCGTCGCTGGCATCTCCCTCTGGAGGAGGCTGGCTGATGGGGTCTTGTACCCCCAACAGATAGGGGTGATTGGGGTTGGTCACGGTCTCCAATTCCCGATCACTGAAGAACTGGATGAAAGCTGGAGAATCATTGTTGTAGGAGATGTAGTGCTGTAACGCCACGGCGTCACACACGATCTGCTGGTAGTGGTTGAGATTGCTACTGGCACAAGGATCAGCCGGATTGTCAGGAAAGGTTATGGGAGGAAGGGACTCAAACTTGTAGGGGACAAAAATCTGGAATCGGGTCGAATTGTTGATAACCTGGCCTTGCTGAGCGTACCAGTATGTGAAGGTGCGGGCAGCGATGGCTTGGGCCGTGACAGCCGTAGCATGAAGCCAGGCCGGGGGCGATTCCTTGGGCACTACGTCCAGCAGGTAGTCGGTTTCAAGAGGAACGGTCACCGGGTTGATGGTATAGGGGTAAGCGTGATTGGGATCACCAACGAGCTCTGTACAGCCATAGTTTGTATTGCCAGACGAGCAGAATTCCGGAGGTTGATGTACCTTTCCGGTTCTTGGATCCAGTCTGAACATGCGTACAGTGATCTCCGTGGGAGGTATGAACGTCTGGGTAAACGCCATAGTTGTCACAGCAACAAGGGTGAGAAGAAAAGCCAAACCAGCTCTCCATATTTTTTGTAGGTTTGACATCTTTGTCGCCTCCATCAAGGGGCCGTGACCGCAATCACACACAAGCGTCCTTCTTCCGAGGTCGGGCAATTCACGGCCAACCGCTGCCCATCTGGAGACCAGGCCAAGTTCCAGCCACCATCGCCCCCGCCAAGAGCATGATTCGACAAAATCGGCCGGAACTTGCCTGTGAGTGCGTCTACCAAGTATAGATGTGAACTCACGTCTTCCGCTTCACGTTCCTGCCACGTCAGTTCTCCCAGAATGAGCAAATGCTGGCTGTCAGGCGCCCAGGCCACGTCGGACAACGAGATGTTCTTGTCCTGGGGGTCTCGATCGAGCATGTGGAATTTTCCGGTATCAGTATCCAGCACTGCAAGATCGACAAAGGGCACCGGGAGGTCCCCAACCGTGACAAGCAAGGCAAGGTAACGCCCGTCTGGACTCCATTGAGCCTCCATGGCCCATAACTCCAGACCATTCCAGTCACCCAGGTCAACCTCTGGCATTCGACCGGTGTTCAGGTCTGCCATGAAGAAATGATAGTTGTTGTAGAATGCTACCTTGTCTTCACTCGGATGCCAGGCTATGAGGTAAGGGGAGGGCATCATCGGACCTGTTGTATAAGCAAGGGGAGCCAGGATAAAGGGCAAGGACTGTACAGTTTCTCGCTGCACATCCCATAACTGAGGACGCTCGCCGGCCGCCTCTGTAAAGAACACGATCTGTTGCCCCCTGGGATCGGCGCCAATGTGCAGGGAAGACAACTTTGTGGCAATAGTCTGCCTTTCTGCTGTCTCTCCACGGCTGGTGTATAATGCCCGATATTCCTTTCCCACCCAATCGGTATAGGCCACTTCTTGCATCGCAGGGAGCCAGAGTGGTTTGACCGACAATGAATCTCGTTCGCCCAAGCGCCGGACATCCCCTGTCCGTACATTAAACGTTTCGATGAACTCTCTCAGGGGTCGTTCCGGGTCGCCTCGCGTGATGAGGAGATGCTCGCTGTCGGGCAGCCAGCCGGCAATTCCAATGTAGCGACGGGGGTTGGTCAGCACCACCTGGGGCTCACCGAAGAGATAGTCATCCAGGCCGGGCAAAGACGTTGTGGGTTCAGGGGGTGCTATCTCCGTCGGCACCAGCCCTGGAACCGGCGTTGAAGCCGGTGCCGTGCCCGTCGGGACGATCATTGTTGTCGGGGTGGCGGCCACTTCCTGCGTTACTGGCGGTTGCGCCGTGGCGGTTGCCGTCGGCCCTGTCGCCACCGGGGCCGGCCTCTGCCCCCGGAACAGCAATCCCAGGCCCACGGCCAGCAAGGCTACCACGGCCAGGCCGGCTATCGCTTTCCACCAATCGCTTCGTTTTCCGTTCACCGTTCACTTCTCGTTCCGTAAGGATTGTTCGCGTCTTTGAGCCTTGATGGCGGCCTGTTACCCGGCCGTGATACAGGCGACTCCCACTGCGCCAGGGCCGGCGTGGCTGGCGATGGTCACCCCGGCCTGGCCGATCAACCGCTCGCCGCCGGGGAAAAGGCCCAATGCCTGCAGGCGATCGGCCACCCGTTCTGCCC
>DAOTYG010000119.1:0-9049 GCA_034435155.1 Anaerolineae bacterium
ACGACCCCGGCCGCATCGGGTTCCAGAGGCACGTACTCCCCCTCCTGCCACTCGAACCAGTCTATCCGCTCGTCGTAGATCTGCCACACCACGTACTCTTGCACCCCGTTGCGCCGGTAGGCCCGCAGCTTGTCGTGCAGATCATAAGCCGCGCTGCTGGTGGCGATCTCCACGATCAGTTCTGGCGCCCCTTCCAGGTAATCGTCTTTGCTGACCCGGGAGCGGCCCCCGCGCACCAGGCGTAGCAGCGCGTCCGGCTGCACCTCGTTTTCCAGGTCCAGGCGAACCGTGGCGTTGTCGGCGGTCTCGACGCCAGGGGTGGCAGCACTGTAGGTCCCCAGCCAGGTGTTGATGGCTTGATGTGGTTTCCCGTGGCTCGCATAGCGCACTGGTGTGGGCATGTAGACCACTCCTTCGATCAGCTCGGCCTTTTTGACGTGGGGCATGGCCTGGTAGCGCCGCTCGAACTCGGCGCGAGTCAGACGGTCGCCGCTCGCCAATGGGGGGGGCTTGACCGGCGGGCGTGGTCGCTGTGGCGCCGGGCGTGTTCGCCGTTTCATGACCTGAGCTTCCTGGGTAGCCACGGATTTTCCTCCACTCACGCGCGCCGGCGGGAGGGCGCGCGTTACATCTGGCACGGGCAGTCTGGCCCAGGTATATGATACCCCAGTTCACCGGGGCTGTCAAGCAAAAAGGCGGGCGGCCCGGTTGTGGGGCCGTCCGCCGGGGCCCAGTCGGCAGTTCATGTGCTTTGAAAGCCGAGCATGACCAGCATGGTCTTGGCGGCGATGGGCAGGTCCAGGTAAGGGGGACGGTGCCAAACACGGCAAGCCACAGATTATTGTCTTTCTCCGGCCAACGCGCGAGCGGCCTGGTACAGCTCTTCGCTCATGCGAAAGCCAGTAGCCCAAAGCTCGTCCAGCAATGGCGTCACAGTCGGGACGAAGCCTTGTTTTTTTGCGGCGATCAACGTCCCCACTGTGCCTGTCTTGTTCAGGCTACAGCCCTCTGCCACTCGACGCCCACGCGCTTCATCAATCAGCAAAAGATCGGCCCGTAGCTCGACGGCCAACACAATGGCTTCACTCTCGCCAGCATCCAGCCGATCTCGCAAAAGCTGAACCGCAGTGCGATCCTGGACATCTATGATGCGTATCCAGTTAGCGGTACTGGCTTCTATGGCCCCGGGGAGGCCGCTCCCAGAGGCTGCCACCTCGTCCCGAACGGCAGGTGGGATATGCACCTGGCGATATAGCGACCGCAACAGGTTGAAATGCCCGATCCGCGCCAGAGCGATCAGCGGGCCGGCGTTGGCTACCACGATCATGCGGTTCGCTCGCTCAGCAATCGCTCCAGCGTTGCTACCTCGGCTGCCAGTTCCTCGGACGACTCGGTGAAATAGGCTATTCCGTGCCGCGCTAACAGGTGGATAAAGTCCAGCTTGGAGATCCCCAATAGCTCGGCTCCCTTGCCGGTCGAGATACGCCCTTCGCGGAACAACTCTAGCGCGATCAACTCCTGCAGCCGACTCGCTAACCTTACCTGTGGAACGTCAAGTGCTCCCACCAAGTCACGCGGCAATTCCAACGTAACAGATAAAGTACTCATCCTGCACCACCTATCCAGACCCATTTATGCGACCCGCCGCCCGTGTCTCGTGGTGACACCCGGTGCGTCCACTATCCTGACCGCACCTGGTCAGAGACCAACTTTTCGGCAATATGATACCCCAGTTCACCGGGGCTGTCAAGCAAAGCGGGAGGCCCGGCGACCGGGCTTCCCGCCCTTGAGACTCCCTGGCTGGCCCGGCTCGCCGTTGGAGGTCATATCGCTCCGCGCAACCGCAGCACCCGGATCGGATGCCGCAAGCGGTGAAAGAATAACGACCACCGGTCATGCACTGCATAACGTACAGCCAGCCACTCGGATTCGGGGAAGAAGGTGCGCCACAATAGCCGGATCATGTCCACCGGCCGGTCAATGAGGAGCCATTGTAATAAATAGCCGCGCCGGGGCCTGTATCGTATCTCGATGATCGCTTCACGATCCAGCAATCTGGCGAGGCCCCAGCGGCGAACGGCTGAGGGGCGCAGCGACTGTAATACCGCCGGGGGCACCGGGGTGCCCAGCAATTCGCTACATAGCTCCAACATCAGGTAGGTAACCGTAGCCAGGCGCACCCGCCGGGCCAGGGCCACAAAACCGGGCCAGTCTAACGAGTCACCGGCAGCCCGGATGGTGCGGTCCAGGTCCACAAAATTGCGCAGGCCCATGATGGTGAACCGGTGTGTCAGACCGGCGTGCACGACCTGGTAGAGCACCGAGTCGGCTGTAGCCAATTGCCGGACTGTCATGCCGTCAACAGTCACTGGCTGCGCACGCCCCCAAAAGTCCTCCCCTTGTACCAGCGTGGTCCGGCGCAGCCATTCGCCAAAAAGCACGTGCCAGTGCAGGTCCACCGTCGGCCAGGCTCTCGATTGACTGTAGGCCAGTTCGCCGCCATAACGAACCTGATACTCGCGGGATCGGGAGCCAGTATATGGTGGCCCATACCCCAGCCCGTAAAGTACGGTTTCTGCCTCTGCCAGTTGCTCCGGCGGGATCACCAGGTCCACATCGCACATGGGGCGTGTGCCAATGCTGGGATAGAGGGTCTGAGCAAACAAGGCCCCCTTGAGCAGCAAGACTTGAACCCCTTGTTGCCGGAGGGCCTTCAGGATACGTTGCAGCCGGTCGTACATTACCACGTTGGTAGCCAGGGCTTTGTGGTAGGCGGCGCCTAACACCTCCATAACCCAGGCCGGCACGGCATCGGGGGCAGCGGTATACAGCTCATAGTATGCCAGTGGCGCGAGTTGGTGGCGGAGCGCCAGGTCCACGAAACGATGCCAGTCCGGCTCCTCCAACGAGGCCGTCCCCAGGCCCTTATCTGGGCCAGGCGTGCCCCGCACACAAGCCATCAGTGCCGCCAGCGCCTTATCCAGGTCGGGGAATGTCATGCTTGCGGCCCCCGGGTCGCCTGCTCAGAAGATGGTTCGGGCTGGAACTCGGGCACGATCTCGGTCAACTTGGCCCGCACCTGGCGTTCATCTCCTTGCCGGGCCAGGGCGATCAACTCTTCCACCATCTGTTCCAGGTTCACCGGCCAGCCAGGGGCATGGCCGCTGTTATGGGAGATAAAGATCTGCGCATGGCGTGTCGGGGCATATTCCTCACCCGGCACGAATAGCTCTTCGAAGAGCTTTTCCCCTGGTCGCAGGCCGGTATAAACGATCTCCACATCTCGCCCTACTTCCAACCCCGATAGCTCGATCAGGTCCCGGGCCAGGTCCACGATACGAATGGGTTCACCCATGTCCAGCAGGAATACCTCACCACCCTGCCCCAGGGCCGCGGCCTGGATCACCAGTTGCACTGCTTCCGGGATGGTCATGAAATAGCGACGTACCTCGGGATGAGTCACCGTCACCGGCCCGCCCCGGGCGATCTGGTCCTGAAAGATCGGCACCACACTGCCCCGGCTGCCCAGCACATTGCCAAAGCGTACCGCCACATAGATCCGGCCACTACGCCGGGCCGCCTCCTGCACCAACAGCTCTGCCACGCGCTTGGTAGCTCCCATGACGCTGGCCGGGTTCACTGCCTTGTCTGTGGAAATGAGCACAAAACGGCTCACCTGATAAGTCTCCGCCAGGCGCAACAGGTTGGCCGTGCCCAACACGTTATTGCTCACGGCCTCGGCCACATTCTGTTCCATCAGGGGGACGTGCTTGTGGGCTGCGGCGTGAAAGATGATCTCGGGACGATGGGCGCCGATCACCTGGCGCAGGCGGTCCGGGTCGCGGATATCGGCAATGGCCGGATACACCGGCAACCGGGGCCAGCGCCATTGCAGTTCATTGGCGATGGTAAAGATGCTGTTTTCCCCGTGCCCCAGCAGAACCACCCGCGCCGGCTCGTACCGTGCCACCTGGCGACAGATCTCGCTGCCGATGGACCCGCCGGCCCCGGTGACCAACACGCAGGCCGCGCGCAGGTAATTGCTGATCGCCTGCACATCTGTATGAACCGGCTCTCGTCGCAGCAAGTCCTCGATATCCACCGGGCGGATCTGGCTGATGCTGACCTGGCCGGCCAGGATGTCGTATAGGCCGGGCATGGTGCGGGCCGAGATGCCAGCGCGATGGCAGATGCCCAGGACCTCGCGGATGGCCCGGCCTGGGGCGGTGGGCATGGCGATGATCACCTCGTCCACTTTATGTTTTTGGACCAGTTCCGGGATGCGCTCCCGGCTGCCCAGCACCGGCACGCCGTGGATCCGCACGCCGCGCTTGCTCTCGTCATCATCCACGAACCCGACCGGCACCAGGCCCAACTGGGGATTACTCTTCATCTCTTTGACGATCAGCGACCCGGCATCCCCGGCCCCCATGATCAATACCTGCTTCTGGAGTCCCTGTTGTCTCGGCCGGCGATGCCTGCGCTGCCGGGTGCGCTCCACCAGCCGCACAGCAAAGCGTGGTCCACCTACAACCACCAAAGTCAACAACCCATCAATGAAGGGGACAGAGCGGGGAAAACCGGGCAGGTCGAGCACGCCCATGGTCTCGGTCAAGGGCAGGATCAGCCCGAACCAGAGCGTGGCCGTCGCTATTGTACTGACCGTCGTGGCGGTGGCGATGAGCAATAACTCATCCACGCTGGCATAACGCCAGAACCGGCCATACAACCCCAGCCAGCGAAAGATGATCAACTTGATCGGTACGGCGACGGCGATAAAGAGGGGAATGGCCGGGGCATAGACTTGTACCCCGGCCAGGTCAAGCCGCAGTAAAAAGGCTAACCCCACGGCGGCCGGGAGCAGGATCAGATCGATCAGAAAAAAGTGTCGGTTGCGCAAAGCCAGCATGAAAACACTCCGCATTCCCCTTCCGATTCCAGCAGAAACCCGAAGGGGCTAAGTTCCATCTTTAATGGCCTTTTCCAGCGTTCGACACACCTGATCCACCTGCTCCTCACGCATGACACTGGAGAAGGGCAAAGCCAGGGACACATCCCCCAGATATTCGGTGACGGGAAAGTCGCCGCGCTGGTAGCCGAATTTTTGGCGGTAGAACGGCTGGAGGTGGATGGGGGTAAAGTAGGGGCGGCTGGGGATGCCCACCTCTGCCAGCGTGCGCATCACCGCGTCACGTTGCGCCGGTGGTTTGATGCGGACGACGTAGACGAACCAACTCATGCGCGTGGTGGTCGGCGCGATGTAGGGTATCTCGATCAACTCTTGATTGGCGAGGCGTTCGTTGTACCACTGCGCGACGCGCGCGCGTTTGGCGAGCAATTCTTCGATGCGTTGCATCTGTGCCGCGCCCAGTGCCGCACTCATCTCATCGAGCCGATAGTTGTAGCCGAGCCGGGTGTGATTGAGCCAGGCGTCAAAGACATCGCGTCCTTGATTGCACAGCGAACGGAACAGGTCTGCCCAATCGTCGCGATTTGTGACGATCATGCCACCTTCGCCGGTCGTGATCTGCTTGTTGGGGTAAAAAGCGAACACCGTCGCGAGTGGCATGTCATCCGTCGTTAGCGCGCCGACGCGGCGACCTTTGTACTCTGCACCAATGGCTTCGCAGGCGTCTTCGATGATGGCGAGGTTGTGTTCGCGCGCAATGGCGATGAGTGGATCCATATCGGCGGGCTGACCGAAGGCGTGGACGGGAAGAAGGGCTTTGAGATTGGAGATGGGAGATGGGAGATTACCTGATGCGTGATGCGTAATGCGTGATGCGTAGGGCGTATTGCGTAGGGCGGGCGGAAGCCAGCGGTCTTTGGTCTTTTGTCCTTCGTCTTTCGTCAAATCGTGGACACATTCGGCGACGAGCGCGGGGTTGATGTTGCCAGTGCGCGGGTCAACGTCTACAAAGATCGGGATGGCGCGTTCGTAGAGGATGACGTTGGCGGAGGCGATGAAGGAGAACGGCGTCGTGATGACGAAATCGTTTTCCTGCACGCCGGCGACGATCACGCACAGGTGCAGGCCGCTGGTACCAGAGTTGACGCCGATGGCGTGGCGCGCGCCTACGTACGCCGCGCACGCGCGCTCGAACGCCTCGATTTGTGGACCGATGCTGAGAATCGGCGTGTGGAGTACGGCGTTGACCGCGTCAATCTCGGCCTGGGTAAGGTCTGGGGAAGACATGGGAATACAAGTTCGAGAACTCATTACCCCACTCCGGTTCAAAAGCATTGCCTGAAGTTATGGAAATGGAGGGTGGACAACTCTTCAGATGAGGTCGGCGAGTTGGCTGACGAATTCCTCGGCAAACTCGATAGTGCTCTTGGCTTCGCGCTCGGAGATGGCTCCCGCCATACGATAGAGGGCCTGATGACGTTTCTTGCGGATCCGGTCAAGTCGGTTCAGTTTTGGCTTGAATGATGGATCTAAGGTGGCCCGGAGAAAACGGAGCACGGTCTTGTGCCGATCAGGGCCTCTGGGCCGGTACCCTTTGGCATACATCAGCGCCAGGCCAGCCTGCAGAGCAGCGTTGTACGCCACAATCAAGGCCCAGTCCAGGTCAATGTTCATTAGCTCCTGGGCCGTTTTCACATCCCGGCGGGCGACTTCCAGGAGGTCTTCGATCTCTGCCTGGGGAACCCGATAAGGCTCAATCAGCCCCGCCAGTTCCAAGGGCTGATAGGTCATCCTCATCTCCGATCAAGAAGATCTTGTCGTGGGTCAGAACATCTGTGAGGAAGGAATGTCCCTGCTTCACTCGTTCTTGCCATTCCTGGCCCCCGAAAAGGGTGTAATTCACCGTCCGGCCTAGCTCCTCCTCGATGCTATCAATGGCGCGATCCAGGGCGTCCAGGTCCACCTCACCGATGACCATCAAGTCAATATCACTGGAGACCACTTCGGTCCCCCTGGCCGTGGAACCGTAGATAAAGGCAAGCCGAATGTCCCCCAATGCTGAGAGTGCTTCCCTCAATCTGTCGCCCAGCGCCTCGGTCTTCAAGATGATGCGCTTGAGTTCAGGGAACAGGAAGTGCTCCACATTGGCCCGGTAGTAAGTGGCGTTGGCGCGACGTTCGCTCAGGATCAGCCCCAGTTGGGCCAGGTTCTGGAGTTCCCGGCGGACATTGTTGTAAGTTTCGCTGGTGAGTCGGGTGATCTGGCGAATGTAGAACGCCTCGGCTGGGTGGGTGAGAAACAAAGTGAGCAGCCGCACCCGTACCCTGGAGGTGAAGAGTTTTTCGAGCATCATGCTCGCTTTCTGAACATCCTTACTGTTCGACTGACCACTTTTGATGCTCATTCTAGCACAGCCGGGCCAATTAGTCAAACAGGAGAATGAGAAAATGGATTCTCCTCACCTCCTCCGATGTAATGGCGCCGTCTCAAGCTCATCGTCATTCCATCTTCGTCGTAGGTGCTCTGGGCGCTGTCGGCAATGATACAGAGATGAAGGCCGGCAGTGCCGCTGGAGACGCCCATGGTGTGGCGCGCGCCGACATAAGTGGCGAACCGCTCCTCGAACGCGGCGATGCGCGGGCCGAGGCTGAGAATCGGCGTGTGGAGTACGGCGTTGACCGCGTCCATCTCGACCTGAGTGAGGTCGGGGGAGGACATGGGGATGGAATGATTCGAGATCACCCTACCATTTCCCCCTCTGAAGTTGTGGAGGCAGGACGCCTGGAGTGCCACGTGCGCTCGCGCAGGAATCGCGCAAAGTCGAGGACCTGTTTTCCTGCCTCATCTGGTAGTTGCGCCAGCAGAGCCGCGACCTGATCCGCTATGGGCACCCAGGTGCGGGTTCTAAATTGCCAAACGACGATAAATTGCTCTGGGTGCAACGCCAACAGTTCTACTGTTTCACCCAACTCATTGGCGAACTCGACTTCGTAGGTATTGCCGGGATGACGCTCGACGATCGTGCCTTGCATCCCAGCTCGTAATCCTTTCTCAGGAATATCAACGACCAATTCAATTACATCGAACAAGTCAGGCATCTCGCTCATCTCCTCACATACAACGTCACCAAGTGTGCTTGGTCACTTCCAGGACGGACTAGCCAGCCCGTCCGCACAATGGCTTGTTGCCCCTGGACACCACGAATGATCAGATCAACCGCATAACGTTGTCCAAACTCATCCTGACCACGCAAAATCGCCTCAGCATCCAGGGCTTGGGCTTTAATCTGTGACAGCAAATCGGTATAGTTTTCCCGCGTGAACCCCAGTTTCTGCGCAAAGGCAGCAGCCTTGTGCCGCCCCCACGGCGCAGTAGGGTCGAGCGCATAGTCCGTCAACTTGCGGGGATCAATGACAAGATCGCTAACAACGTCGCGTAACTTCATACCGGATTCTGCCTGCCCCGATTATATCACTGACAAACTCATTTGAGAATTTGCGGTCCGCTGCTGAGAATCGGCGTGTGGAGTACGGTGGTGACCGCGTCGAGATTGGCCTGGGTGAGGTCTGGGGAGGACATGGGGATATGCGTTTGTTTACAAACCTCAGCGTTGAATAGGCCTGGCGGGGACACCAACAACGGTCAAGCCGGCGGGAACGGATTTGGTAACACACGCGCCGGCGCCAATAGTGACATCGTCACCAATTACGATCGGATCACTCTGTGTGCCATTGATTATGACTGCACCGGTTCCAACATATACTCGTTTGCCAAGATGTACGCAACCCGAAATGTGAACACCCGGCGCCAGAGTTGTAAAGTCATCTATTACTACATCGTGACCTATCGTACAGTCGAGATTGATTTGTACATGCTTGCCAAGCTTGATATTCGTCGTTAAGATATTTCCAGCGCAAATCACTGTGCCAATTCCAACCTCAATCCACTGTGAATGCTCGACATGTGGATGAATTATTGTTTCGAAATCAAAACCCATTGCTGCCGCTTTCTCCATCAAGACTTGGCGCGTCTTGGGTGTGCCTACACCGCCCACTACTCGAGCTTGAGGGAATTGCTCCCACGCTGTCGCGAGACTCATCACAGGAATATCATTCAACAACTTTCCTTGAGCAGCTTCGT
>DAOTYG010000120.1:0-6496 GCA_034435155.1 Anaerolineae bacterium
CCCCCTACTTCGCTTCCCTTCGCCACTATGCGGTGCGGGGAGGGGAAAGAAGGCCTCGTAGGGGGTTTTTGCGGCGGCTTCGCCGCCGCAAAAACCCCCAGAAAGGCTTTCTCCCATTTTTTCCCTCCCTGACAGAAGTTATGCGCGGATGTCAGGAGTTACCCCCTTGACGGCGCGGCCAAACGATGTACAATATCACTCACTGTGATTGGGAGATGAGATCAGCCGGGCGCCCAGGTGCCCGGTTCAGTTCGTGGGGTGTGCTCGGCGCCAGGAGTCTACATTGGGCATTGAAAATCAAAACGGCACCACTATCCTGCGGCGTGTGGCTGACTATCAACCGCCGCGTTCCTGGCGTACCTGGCTCATCGGCCGGCCCCTGCCCACCGCTGATGCACCCCATCAGACCATCGGCAAGGCCATCGGCCTGGCGGTCTTTGCCTCCGATGCCCTCTCGTCCACGGCTTACGCCACCCAGGAGATCCTGATCATCCTGGCCGCGGCCGGGACTGCGGCCTTTGGCTACGTCTTTCCCATCTCCATTGCCATTGTGGTCCTGCTGGCCATCGTCGCCCTCTCCTATGAGCAGATCATCCACGCCTACCCGGACGGCGGCGGAGCCTACATCGTGGCCCGCGACAACCTGGGGGAATTGTCTGCCCAGACCGCTGGTGCGGCTCTCCTCACCGACTATATCCTGACCGTGGCCGTGTCTGTCTCCTCTGGCGTGGCTCAGCTTACCTCCGCCTTCCCGGAGCTGTTCACCTATCGTGTGCCCCTGGCTGTCGGTATGGTGTTGATCATCATGCTGGTTAACCTGCGAGGAGTGCGGGAATCCGGGGCCATCTTTGCTGTGCCCACCTACTTTTTCATGACCATGATGTTCCTGACTGTGGGCGTGGGCCTGTTCCGCCACCTCACCGGGACCCTGGGGACGGTGCCGAACCCACCTCATTTGGAGGTCAAGGCGGCGCAGGCCATCACGCCGTTCCTGATCCTGCACGCCTTCTCCAGTGGCACGGCGGCCCTCACCGGGGTGGAGGCCATCTCCAATGGGATCACGGCGTTTAAAGAGCCACGCAGCCGCAACGCCGGGATCACCCTGCTCTGGATGGCTGCCATCCTGGGGTCGCTCTTCCTGGGGATCAGCTTCCTGGCTGGACCCATCGGCGCGATCCCCTCGGAGCAGGAGACAGTGATCTCGCAGTTGGCGCGCACGGTCCTGGGCGGCCAGGGGGTGTTGTATCTGGCCACGATTGCGGCGACCACCGTGATCCTGATCATGGCGGCCAACACCTCGTTCGCCGGTTTTCCACGCCTGAGCGCGCTGCTTGGTATAGATGGTTTCCTGCCCCGCCAACTGGCCTATCGCGGCAGCCGGCTGGTCTATTCGCGGGGGATCGCGCTCCTGACGCTCCTCGCCTGCCTGCTCATCGTGGCCTTTAACGCCAGTGTGACCGCGCTGATCCCCCTTTACGCCATCGGCGTGTTCCTGTCCTTCACCCTCTCCCAGGCCGGCATGGCCCGCCGCTGGTGGAAGAGCGGGCATCTGCGCCCCGGGCAAGAGGTCAGGGAACGCGGCTCCACCCTCCGCCACGAAGCCGGCTGGCAGGCCAAGATGGTCATCAACGGCTTCGGCGCGGTCTGCACCCTGGTGGTCATGCTGGTCTTTGCCGGCACCAAGTTCGTGGACGGGGCCTGGATCGTGTTGTTGCTCATCCCCAGCCTGGTGGCCATGTTCTCGTACATCCATCGCCATTACCGCAATCTGGCGGCGCAACTCTCGCTGGAAGAATATGGCCCGCCTCCCCGCGTGACCCGGCAGCGGGTGATCATGCCCATCAGCGGGGTGCATCAGGGCACGCTGGCGGCTCTGCGCTATGCCCGCTCGTTGTCCGATGATGTCACGGCGGTTCACGTCGCCATTGACCCGGCCGAGACTGAAAAGATCCGGGACAAGTGGGAATCCTGGGGTGAGGGGGTGCGCCTGGTGATCCTGGACTCGCCATATCGGCTCCTGCTGGAGCCGCTGCTGCAATACATCGAGGAGATCAACGCCCAGCGCCAGCTCAATGAGACCCTGACCATCGTGGTGCCGCAGTTTGTGCCCCGGCACTGGTGGGACAATCTGCTGCACGCCCAGACCGCCGCCATGCTGCGGCTGGCGCTGCTGTTCCGGCCAGGGGTCGTCATCACTGATGTGCCATATCAGGTGGATTAGCGTCAAACGTCAAACGTAAAACGTCGGATGATACATGACGGGTGACGCCTGACGTGAGGAGAACCGACGATGAAGGTGATCGTGGTCGGTTGTGGTCGGGTGGGGTCGGCATTGGCCTATCGGTTATACCAGAAGGGGCACCAGGTCACGGTGGTGGACCCGGTGACGGAGGCCTTTGAGAACCTGCCGCCGGACTTTCGCGGCCGCACGATAACTGGCGAAGCCTTGAACCAGGACGTCCTGCACCGCGCCGGGATCAAAAAGGCCGAGGCCCTGGCGGCCGTCACCAATTCCGATGCTCTCAATGCGGTGGTGGCCCATGTGGCCCACGCGGTCTACCATGTGCCCCGGGTGGTGGTGCGCAACTATGATCCCCGCTGGCGCCCCCTGCACGAGCAGTTGGGCCTGCCGGTGGTCAGCTCGGCCAGTTGGGGCGCGCAACGCCTGGAAGAGTTGCTCTGCTCGCCGGCAGCCGGGCAGCCGGTGCTATCGGCCGGCCACGGGGAAGTCGGCGTCTATGAGGTCACGGTCCCGGTCAGTTGGCAGGGGCGTCGTCTGGCGGACCTCTGCCCGCCGGGGCCTGACGGCTGCCTGCCGGTGGCGCTGGTCCGGGCCGGCCAGGCTCGCCTGCCGACCGGTGACACTGCCCTGGAGGCCGGTGACGTGTTGTATCTGAGCACCACCCCGGCCGGACTGACCACCCTGGGCCAACGACTCGGCCAGCCGGTGGAGGAATGAGATGTTTGTGTTGATCGCTGGTGGTGGCCGGACGGCGGCGCAATTGGCCCTCATGTTATTGGAACAACAACACCGGGTTCTGGTGATCGAACAGCGGCGAGCGATCCTGGCCCGCCTCCACCGGGAACTGCCCACGGAGGCGATCTACGAGGGGCCGGCTACAGACCCCCAGGTGCTGGAGCAGGCCGGCATACGTCAGGCCGATGTGCTGGTGGCCTGTACCACTGAAGACGCCGAAAACCTGATCCTGTGCTTCCTGGCCCGGGCGATGTTCGGTGTGCCGCGCACCATCGCCCGCATCAACAACCCCCGTAACGCCTGGTTGTTCGATGACAAGTTCCACGTGGATGTGGCCCTGAACCAGGCGGACCTGATGGCCCACCTCATCGCCGAGGAGATGTCGCTGGGGGACATGATGACGCTCCTCAAGCTGCGCCGGGGGCAATACTCGCTGGTGGAGGAAAAGGTGGACCCCAAGGCGGTGGTTGTGGGCCGGCCGATACGTGACCTGAACCTGCCCGCCGAATGTGTGCTGACGGCCGTCATTCGCAAGAAACAGCTCCTCATCCCCCGGGGCGATATGGTGCTTCAGCCGGCCGATGAAGTCCTGGCGGTGGTCCATGCCTCGCAACTGGCCCAACTGGCGGCTTTGCTAGGCCCCGCTGAGGCAGGTGAATTCCTCAAAACCGATCTACCATAGCTCGTAGAGCGGCTTTCCATAGCCGCCACCGCCATCTTGTGGCGGGTAAGAAACCCGCCCTACGAATTGGCGGGTAAGAAACCCGCCCTACTTTAGAAGGGCACGCTGCACTTGTAAGCCAGAGGCCCAACCGGGTACCATAACAGCGCAGCGACGTTGGCTCACGGCGGAGTGTACACCCGCCGCCGATACGGGGACTGTTGTTCCCTCAGCGAGCATATTATACCAGGAGGACATCCAGATGAAGAATGAAATCGAAGAGCCTCCCGGCTCAGGGAGGCCCCCCCACCCGTGGGCGGACGTGCCGCCAGACCAGTGGAACGACTGGCGCTGGCAGATGCGTCACCGTCTGAACACGGTGGAACAACTGGCGCAGGTCGTCCACCTGACGCCAGCGGAAGTGGCTGGCCTCTCCGCCACCGGGCATTTCCGCGTTCAGATCACCCCCTACTTTGCCAGCCTGATGGACCCGGCTGACCCTCACTGTCCCATCCGGCGACAAGTCATCCCCACGGACCTGGAGCTGGTCCCCTTTGAGGCCGAGATGACCGACTCGCTGGCCGAAGATGCGCACTCTCCGGTCCCCGGCCTGGTGCATCGCTACCCGGACCGGGTACTGATGCTGGTTACTACCCAATGTGCCACCTACTGCCGGTTCTGCACTCGCAGCCGCATCGTTGGCGACCCCCATGCCGCCTTCAGTCGTCGGGACCACGAGGCGCAGATTGACTATATCGCCCGCACGCCCCAGGTGCGCGATGTGCTCCTCTCCGGCGGCGACCCGCTGACCATGTCGCCTCGTATCCTGGAGGACCTCCTGCGCCGCCTGCGGGCTATCCCCCACGTGGAGGTCTTGCGGATCGGCACGCGCGTGCCGGTCTTTTTGCCGCAACGCATCACGCCAGAGTTGGTGGCCATGCTACGCCAGTTCCATCCCCTGTGGATCAACATCAACTTCAGCCATCCCAAAGAGATCACCCCAGAGGTCGAGAGGGCGCTGGCGCTCCTGGCCGATGGGGGCTTCCCCCTGGGTTGCCAGAGTGTGCTGTTGGCCGGCATTAACGACTGTCCCAACATCATGAAGGACCTGGTCCACAAGCTGGTGCGGAACCGGGTGCGCCCTTACTACATCTACCAGTGTGACCTGGTGCATGGCATCGGGCATTTTCGCACGCCGGTGGCAGTGGGTATTCAGATCATGGAGGCCCTGCGCGGTCACACCTCCGGCATGGCCGTGCCCACTTATGTGGTGGATGCCCCCGGCGGTGGCGGCAAGATCCCCCTCATGCCCAACTACCTGCTCAGCCAATCGGCGGACCGGGTGGTGCTGCGCAACTACGAGGGCTTTATCTGCGCCTACACCGAGCCGGAGACCTACACCCGCCATGATCCGCAGTCCTGCCCCTCGTGCCAGCGGCGGCGGCAGGATTCCGGCGAGGCCGGTCAGGAGGGGCTGGTGGCCTTGCTGAGCGGCGAACGGCTGGCTATCGCCCCGGAGGGCTTTGACCAGGTCCACCAACGTCTTCCCCGTCCATCGTCCTCCCGGCCGGTGGACCTGTAGGAGGGAGGAGCCATGCGCGTCGCCCTGTTGGCGAACCTGAAAAAGAACGCGCCCACCTGGCCCGGTATCTCGCCGGACCGGTGGGACGACCTGGACTCGGAAGAGACCGTCGAGGCGATCATCCGCGCCCTGGAAGCCGGGGGGCATGACGTCACCTTTCTGGAAGGCGACGTGACCCTCTATGATAACCTGCGACGGCTGAGGCCCGACATCTGCTTCAACATCTGCGAGGGACACTTTGGCGATGCGCGGGAGGCCCAGGTGCCGGCCATCCTGGAGATGCTGCGCATCCCCTATACCGGCTCCCAGGTGCTCACCCTGGCCCTGGCCCTGGACAAGCCCATGACCAAGCGGGTGCTCACTTATCACTCGCTGCCCACGCCGGACTTTCAGGTCTTTGAGCGACTGGATGAGGAACTGGAACACGCCATGCGGTTCCCCCTCTTTGTCAAACCCAGCCGCGAGGGTACCGGTATGGGCATCAGCGCCGATTCCATCGTCCACGACATCAGCGAGCTGCGGGCCCAGTTGCGGCGTCTCTTTGAACGCTATAACCAGCCGGTGCTGGTGGAGCGGTTCATCGAGGGGCGGGAGATCACGGTGGGCATCGTGGGCAATCTGGCCCGGCCGGTAGCCTGGCGCATCCCGGACGATGAGAATGCCCCCCGCATCTCCAAGGGCCTGCACTTTTTCCCGCCCTTGGAGGTGGACATGTCCGCCTACCCGGCCGAGGAGGCCGGCGTCTACACCAGCCGCATCAAGGTGGAGATGGCTCACGACTTCCATTACCTGTGCCCGGCGCCGCTGAGTCGGGAGCAAGTGGAGGACCTGACCTGGCTGGCCGCGGCCGTCTTTCGCGTGACCGGCTGCCTGGACGTGGCCCGGGTGGACTTTCGGCTGGATGCGCACGAAGGCAACAAGCCGTACATCCTGGAGGTGAATCCCTTGCCCGGCCTGAACCCCGGCTACTCGGACCTGTGCCTCGAGGCCGCCGCCGAGGGATGGTCCTACGAGAGGCTGATCAACGAGATCCTCAACCTGGCGGCTGAACGGTACGGCCTGATCTGAGAGGGGCTATACTCGCCGGAGTGAACGTGTAGGTCCTGAAACTAATGAGGGGCGACCCGCAGTGGGTCGCCCCTCCTCCGAAAATAACCCCCTCGCTCGCGGCGGCGACCACGTCTGCGACCTCACGCTGACGCCTGACTTCGTGGCAGGCCGTAGGGAGTGCCACCCGCCGCCGGCGCGGGGTCGCAGACCCCGCGCGAGCACACCG
>DAOTYG010000121.1:0-21349 GCA_034435155.1 Anaerolineae bacterium
CGAAGGCATTGCCTTCGGCTACCCGGCCGTCCGCCTGCGCGGACGGAGGCGTCCACGCCGGTGGACGCCTGGCCGCAGGCCCCTGAGGTGCGACTTGAGTCGCTTAACTTGACGCCTGTGCCCCCTACCCCCACCTCTCTCCCAAATTTGGGATAGGGGAGGGGACGGGGAGTGAGAGCCTGCCTCTAGGGGTTTTTGCGACGGCGAAGCCGTCGCAAAAACCCTTGTTCCTTCCCTGACAAAAGTTATGCCCGGATGTCAGGTTCAATGGTTGACAGGATGGGCCGTTCGTGATACAATCGCATTGAAACAGATGTTCTAATACCCATTCACTCGTGAGGAGGAAACGAATCCATGCGCGAGATCGGCGTCGCCATTGTGCAGACCAACCCCCGGCTGGGGGACGTGGAAGGCAATACCTATCAGATCAAACGCCGCATCGAGGAGATCTGCGGTGCGGAGGAGGTGAACCTCATCGTGTTCCCGGAGCTGTGCACCACCGGCTACGAGTGCGGCATGGGGTTCACTGACCTGGCCGAGACCATACCCGGCGAGACCGTCAACATCATCGCCCGGCACGCCGAGGAGTACTCCGTCTACATCGCTTTCGGGATGGCTGCCAAAGCCCGAGTGGAGAGCATCCTGTACGACGCGGCGGTGCTGGTGGGACCGGAGGGGGAGTTGGCCGGGGCTTATCATAAGGTCCACCTCAAGGGTGAAGAACGGCTGGCCTTCCGGCCCGGGTTCCGTTACCCGGTCCTGGAGACGGATTTCGGGCTGGTGGGGCTGATGCTGGGCTGGGACCTGGCTTTCCCGGAGGTGGCCCGCTCCTATGCCCTGGATGGGGCGGAGTTGCTATGCGTCCTGGCTAACTGGGAAAAGCCCCACGAACCGGAGTGGCGTTCCTACGTCTACAGCCGCGCCTACGAGAACGCCATCTTTGTGGCGGCGGCCAACCGGGTCGGCACCGAACCTTCCTACGAGTTCCTGGGCGGGAGCCGGATCATCGGCCCGCGCGGCAAGACCCACGCCATCGTGGAAGGCGACCATGAGGGCTATATGGTGGCGCGTATCGATCTGGACGAGGTGAAAAAGGTCCGCGAGGACCAGCAGATCATGCAGTGTCGGCAACCGCGCACATACAAGAACCTCGTCAAGATGTACTGAGTGCTCAGCCTCTCATCGGTTTGGCCGCGCCGGTTCGCACCCACGCAGAGCGTGGGTGCGAGCAAACTTCCCGCCCTGTACCCTCCCCTCTCGTGCCCACGCTCCGCGTGGGCACGCAGCATGGTCCGGCGTCGAGCCTTCAGGTGGCCGGCTAAAGCCTCGATTCCGACGGCTTGTGAAAGTCCCTCTCGTGCCCACGCTCCGCGTGGGCACGCAGCATGGTCCGGAGCCGAGCCTTCAGGCGGCCGGCTAAAGCCTCGAGTCCAGTGGCAGGTCATTGCGTTTAGGTGTCCCTGCATGGGGAACCAGCCGTGCCATAGCAGCGTCTTATAGCAGAAGCGAAACCAGGCTCGTAAATTCAACGGAGGAGGTGCAACCATGCGATACGTGAGGAGAATGTGGATGTGGGGAATAGCGGCCCTGTCCATGGCCGCGCTCGCCCTCGGCTGCGTGAACGGGGGGCCGCTGGTGCGGGACCTGGGGCCAGCCGCCCCCGTGGCCCAGGCCCAGAGCGAGGGCGTGGAGTTGACGGTCTACAACCAGAACCTGGCCCTGGTGCGAGACCTGCGCGATCTGACGCTCAAGGTTGGCGTCAACGAGGTCAAGTTCACCGAGGTGGCGGCCCTCATTGACCCCACCTCGGTGCGATTCCGCTCGCTGACGGACCCGGCCGGCACGTCCGTGCTGGAGCAGAACTACGAGTACGACGTGGTGGGCACGAGCAAGCTGCTCCAGAAATACGTGGACCAGGAGATCACCGTCGTCACCGAGGACGGCACCACGTATAAGGGCTATCTGCTCAGCGGGGCGCAGGACCTCATCCTGGGTAGCGCGCCCACCGGCGGCGCGGTCAGCGTGGTCAAGCTGAGCACGGTGCGGGAGATCAAGTTCCCCTCGCTGCCGGAAGGGCTGCTGACCAAACCCACCCTGGTCTGGAAGATACAGGCGGCGAAGGCCGGCACCCACCAGAGCGAGGTCACGTACATGACCAGCGGCATCACCTGGTATGCCAACTATGTGGTCATGGTCAACGAGAAGGATGATGGCCTGGACCTGAATGGCTGGGTGACGCTGGACAACCAGAGTGGGGCCACCTACACCGACGCCAGGCTCAAGCTCATCGCCGGGGACGTGAATGTGGTGACGCCGGCCCGCGAGGAACGGGTCTACGCCGTCCCCACCGCTGTCCCGGCCCCCTACGCGGGCCAAAAGCAGTTCGTGGAGCAGGCGTTCTTCGAGTACCACCTGTACACGTTGCAGCGACCGGCCACCATCAAGGACCGGCAGACCAAGCAGATCGAGTTCACCAGCGCGGCTGAGATCACCGCCACCAAGTTCTATGTCTACGACGGCGCGCAGATGGGCTCCTGGCGCTACTACAGCCCCGTCACGGACCAGGGCTATGGCACTCAATCCAACCCCAAGGTCTATGTGATGCTGGAGTTCGTCAACTCGGAGCGCAACGGCCTGGGCATCCCGTTGCCCAAGGGTGTGGTGCGGGTCTACAAGGAGAACCCGGCCGGCGGCGCCGAGTTCATCGGCGAGGACGAGATCGATCACACGCCCAAAGACGAACGCATCCTGCTGCATCTGGGCGACGCCTTTGACCTGGTGGGGGAGCGCAAGCAGACCAACTTCCTGCGGCCCGGCGACCGCACCATCGAGGAGAGCTACGAGATCAAGCTGCGCAACCACAAGGACGAGGACGTGGAGATCCGGGTGGTGGAGCGGATGTTCCGCTGGAGCGAGTGGACGATCCTGCAGGCCAGCCACGAGTACGAGAAGAAGGACTCACGCACCATCGAGTTCCGGGTCAAGGTCCCGCGAGATGGCGAGGTCACCGTGACCTATACGGTGCGTTACCGGTGGTAAAAGTCGCCCGGCGGCCGACTCTGGCTCGCTGGCGGTGAGCTGGAATCGCGCCTGGAGTGAGCGACGCTCTGCCCCCTGGTTGGAGGCCCGTTCGTAACTACCTACCCTCCCGCAGGTTTGGGCGCAATGACCAGACCAGATGCCGCAGGCGCGCCCAGATGACCGGCCGCATCGGTTGCCAGCCCCTTTCTAACCTGCGGGAGGGTTCAGGGTAGGCAGTTACGCCCGTTCGCTGAGAACGGGCGTAACTTTTTTACAGGGGTCTGCGCGGGGGCATCCCCGGCACCCATGAGTCGTTTGACACTGCTCGCTGGCGATGCTATACTATAGAACTTGAGTTCTAATCGGCCCAGAGGACGCCCTATGGCCCAGGATAAGCTCATCGTGCACGGCGCGCGCGAGCACAATCTTAAAAACATCACCGTGGCCATGCCCCGCGATAAGCTGGTGGTCATCACCGGTCTCAGTGGCTCTGGTAAATCCTCCCTGGCGTTTGACACTATCTATGCCGAGGGTCAGCGTCGCTACGTGGAGAGCCTCTCTGCCTATGCCCGCCAGTTCCTGGGGCTGATGGAAAAGCCGGACGTGGACTATATCGAGGGTCTCAGCCCGGCTATCTCCATTGACCAGAAGGGCACCAGCCGCAACCCTCGCTCTACCGTGGGCACCGTCACCGAGATCTATGACTATTTGCGACTCCTCTATGCTCGCGTGGGCCATCCCCACTGTCCCCAGTGTGGCCGGGAGATCAGTCCCCAGAGCG
Organism: Anaerolineae bacterium; assembly: GCA_034435155.1. Lineage (GTDB taxonomy): Bacteria > Chloroflexota > JAHJIN01 > JAHJIN01 > JAHJIN01 > DAOTYG01. Next base: position 3,803 of record DAOTYG010000121.1, read on the forward strand.
TCCAACAGATCGTGGACAATGTGCTGAGCCTGCCGGCGGGCAGCCGCCTGCTGATCCTGGCGCCCCTGGTTCGGGACCGCAAGGGCGAACATCGCCACATCCTGGACCAGATCCGCAAGGCCGGCTTTGTCCGTGCCCGGGTGGATGGCCTCATTCGTGACGTGGACGAGGAGGTCCAGCTCGACCGCTACAAGCAGCATACCATCGAGGCCGTGGTGGACCGGCTCATCGTTCGCCAGGACGAGGAGGAGCGGCAGCGATTCGCGGATTCCATCGAGACCGCTCTCAAATTGGGTGATGGCATCGTGCTCATCAGCCATACGCTCCCAGACAGCGAGGTGGCGCAGGAGACGTTGTATAGCGAGCATTTCGCTTGCGTCAACTGCGGCATCTCGGTGGGCGAGATCGAGCCGCGCACCTTTTCGTTCAACACGCCGTATGGCGCGTGCCCGGCCTGCACCGGCCTGGGGAGTATCTTGCGCGTGGACCCGGACCTGGTGGTCCCTAACCCGGACCTGTCCCTGAACGAGGGGGCCATTGCCCCGTGGAGCCACGCCATGGACTCCGATGGCTACTATATCCAATTGTTGCGGGGTGTGGCCAGACATTATGGCATCCCCATGCACGCACCGGCGCGGGATTGGACCCCGGCGCAACGCCAGGTGCTCCTCTACGGCAGCCAGGGCCAGGTCATCGCCGTGGACTATACCACGCGGCACGGCACGTCGCGGACCTATGATACCACCTACGAGGGCGTGATCCCGAACCTGGAACGCCGCTACAAGGAGACAGACTCGGAGTATATCCGGGCCAAGATCGAAGAATACATGTCGGTGAACCCCTGCCCCACCTGCGAAGGGAAACGGCTCAAGCCGGAGGCCCTGGCGGTGACGGTGGCTGGCGAGAACATCGTGCAGGTGGCCGGTCGCCCGGTCAACCAGGTGCTCAAATGGGTGGACCGGCTCCAGGGGAGCGGGGGGCCCAGCCCTCTTACCCCCCGCGAGCAGATCATAGCCGGGCAGATTTTAAAAGAGATCAGGGCCAGACTGCGGTTCCTGGTGGATGTGGGGCTGGATTACCTGACCCTGGACCGGGCGGCCAATACCCTCTCCGGTGGCGAAGCCCAACGCATCCGCCTGGCGACGCAGATCGGCTCTGGGTTGATGGGGGTGCTCTACATCCTGGATGAGCCATCCGTGGGGCTGCACCAGCGGGATAACCGGCGGTTGATCCATACCCTCACCCGCCTGCGAGATCTGGGCAATACGGTGCTGGTGGTAGAGCACGATGAGGAGACCATCCGCTCCGCCGATTATATTGTGGACCTGGGACCTGGCGCTGGGGAGCACGGGGGTCAGGTAGTGGTAGCCGGCACGCTGGAGCAGGTGCTGGCCTGCCCTGCCAGCATCACCGGCGCCTTTTTGCGCGGTGACCGATGTATTCCAATCCCAACACGCCGACGGTCTGGCAACGGCCAGGCTGTGATCGTGCGCGGCGCGCGGCAGCACAACCTCAAAAATATTGATGTGCGCATCCCCCTGGGCCGTTTCGTCTGCCTCACCGGGGTCAGCGGCTCCGGCAAGAGCACGTTGCTGGTGGAGATCCTCTACAAACGCCTGGCCCAGGTGCTCTATCGAGCCAAAGACCGGCCCGGTGACCACGATAGCATCGAAGGCCTGGAACATCTGGACAAGGTGATCAACATAGACCAGTCCCCTATCGGGCGGACGCCGCGTTCCAACCCGGCCACCTATACCAACGTGTTCACGCCTATCCGGGAGGTCTTTGCGGCGGTTCCCGAGGCCCGAACCCGGGGCTACAAGCCCGGCCGGTTCAGCTTTAACATCAAGGGCGGCCGCTGCGAGGCCTGCCAGGGCCAGGGCATCCTCAAGATCGAGATGCAGTTCCTCAGTGATGTCTATGTCCCCTGCGAGGTCTGCAAGGGTCGGCGCTATAACCGCGAGGCCCTGGAGATCCAATACAAGGGCAAAAACATCGCTGAGGTGCTGGACATGACCGTGGACGAGGCGATGGCGTTCTTCGAGCACATCCCCAGCATTGTGCGCAAGCTCAAAACCCTGCACGACGTGGGGTTGGGCTATATCCGGCTGGGCCAGCCAGCCACTACCCTCTCCGGTGGCGAGGCCCAGCGCGTCAAACTGAGCAAGGAGCTATCGCGCCAGGCCACCGGCCGGACCCTCTACATCCTGGACGAGCCGACCACCGGCCTCCACTTTGCGGACGTGGAGCGGCTGTTGGAGGTGCTCAAGCGGCTGGTGGACCGGGGCAACACGGTGGTGGTCATCGAGCACAACCTGGACGTGATCAAGAGCGCGGATTGGATCATTGACCTGGGGCCGGAGGGCGGCGACGCCGGGGGCTATGTCATCGCCGAGGGGACGCCGGAAGAGGTAGCGCAGATGGACCACTCGTTCACCGGGCAATTCTTACGTCGAGTGCTTTAGCAGGTTGCAAGTGGCAGATTGCAGATTGCAGATTGCAGATTGCAGATGAAGTGTTCACGGTGTGGTTACGAGAATCCTCCGAACGCGGACCGCTGTACTGCCTGTGATGCTCGCCTGCCGCCCCCGCCGCGCCCGGAGATCGTGCCCCGTGAACGGCCCATTCGCCCCCGGCGCGCTCTGGAACAGCGCGCTGCGCCGGGCTCCCCCGTCGTTCACGTGCCCATCCCCCTCGCTGAAGCCAGCGAGCGCGTCAAACGTCAAGCGTCAAGCGTCACGCATTACGCATCACGTTTTGCGTTTCACGTTTCACGCATCCTGGGCCTACGGCCCCGGCTTGTCGGCCGGGTCCTGGCGCGCGAGGCCCGTTGGGACACGCCCCCGCGCGAGCCGGCCCGTTTCATCTTGCGCCTGGCGATCCTCCTGCTGGCCCTGCCGCTGCTGCTGGTCACCTGCGCCTCACTGACAGTAGCGCTGGCGACGGCGGCCCTGGCGGCTGTCTGCCTGGGGATGGAGGGCTTCTTGCTGTGCACCGTGCCGGCCCTGGGGGTATTGCTGGCCGTGTGGGGACTATCGCGCCGGCCCACGGTAGAGGAGGTGCCGGTGTTAGAACTGCGCCTGGACGCTCACGCGACCAGCGTGTCACCGCCGCGCCAGGTGAACGTGGAGCTGATCGGCGCACGACAGGGTGGGGATGTGTGGCCCGGCGATGAGGTGGAGCTATGGGGCCGGTGGACACGCGGCGGCACGTTCCGGGCCTGGCGGGCGCGCCTCGTGAGGGCCGGGGACCAGCCGATCCGGGCCGAGGTGCGGGCGTCCCGGCCCTACTCGCTGCCGGTGGCCCTGGCCGCCCTGCTGGTGGCCGTGCTGGTGAACGCGGCCGTGATCTGGCTGCTGTGGCCCCGCTGAACGCTGGCTCCACAACGCATTGACATCAACCCGGCGTTCTGGTACAATGACTTTGCAGGAATACAGGGTGGGAGAAAAGCGATCATGGCGAAAACAGCAATCCAAGTAACAGATGAGGAGATGGTCGTTTATCGGGCTACAGCCCGGCGTCGAGAAGAGCGGGAGCACCGAGACCTGACACACCGCGCTCAACGCGCCCAGGCATTGGCCCGTCAGGCAGCGGCTCTACTCCGGGATCAGTTTGGCGCCAGAAGGGTGATCCTTTTTGGGTCGTTGGCACGGGGGGATTCTTTCCACCAGCGTTCAGACGTGGACCTGGTCGTTGAAGGGATAGCAAGCCAAGATTTCTGGCGGGCATGGAGCGCACTGGACACGCTGGGAAGCGAGATCGAGATCAATCTGGTGGACTTGGAGGACGCTTCACCGGCGTTGCGTCTGGAAATCGAGCGGGAAGGGGTGGAACTATGACAGCTCGTTGGATGGCTCTGGCGCAACGCATCCGGCTGGAAACTGATGAGCTGGAACGGACGGTTTCTGCTATTGCCCGTCACTGGCAATGCGCCCGGAGATCCGCAGAAGATCAGGATGCGTTCCTCAATTCGGTGGCCCTGAATCTGCATGGATTCTACAATGGCCTGGAACGGGTGATGGAACTGGTGGCGCTGGAGATAGACGGAGGAACGCTGGGAGGAGAAACCTGGCACGCCGAATTGCTTCGTCAGATGGCGCTGGAGGTGCCCTCCGTGCGGCCAGCGATGCTGAGTGCTGACTCTGGACGACGCCTGGATGAGTACCGCAAGTTCCGTCACCGGGTGCGCCACATCTATGCCGCGCAACTGAATGCCAATCTCATGGAACACTTGGTGGAGGGCCTATCGCCGACCTGGGAGCAGCTACGCGCGGAATTGCTGGCCTTTGCCGATTTCCTGGAACAACTGGCATAACCCACGTCGCGGTTCAATCCTCGAGGTCCACAAACGATAGGCTCCCGGCGTTCGCGAAACACCAGGAGCCTTGTCTACTTGTTTCCTTGCCCTTTGCCTATTACTTTCCTATGACCATCCCGGCCGGGTCGATCTCCCGCAGGATACGCAATTGCTCAGCCGTGGGTTCCGCTGTCACCCCCACCGGTTCGCGCACGCCGATCTCAAACCCACTGGCAGATAGTGCCTCCTCCACCGTGATGCCCGGATGCACTGCCAGCAACTCCATGCGCTTCGTCTCCTCGTGGAAGCCATAGACCCCCAGTTGCGTGATGACGCGATACGGCCCGGTGTTGGTCGGCAGGCCGGCCGCCTCCCGCGCTCCTGGGCCGGTGAGATACCCCGGCGTGGTGATGAAATCTAGCTGCGCCACAAAGGTGCGCGGCGACTGCGCCCGCATCAGGATGATGGTTTGCCAGGCCAGGCTTCCCAGGTCATTGGCCCCGCCGGAACCGGGCAATCTGGCCCGGGGGTGCGCCCAGTCCCCGATGACGGTGGTGTTCAGGTTGCCATAGGGATCAATGGCTGCCCCGCCCAGAAAACAATAGTCCACATAGCCGTTCTGACAGGCCGACATCACATCGTGCATGGAGGAGGCGGCCACGGCCTGGTGGAACGTCCGCGAATCGCCCACGCTGATGGGCAGCTCTGGCACGCGCGGGCCGATGCCCCCGGCCTCAAAGATGATGAGCATACGCGGCGCGTGGGTCCTTTGGGCCAGCATCCCGGCCACCAGGGGCAGCCCGGTCCCCACAAACGCCGATTTGCCATCCTGCAACAGGCCGGCCGCCACGCAGGCCAGCAGTTCCGTCAGGTTGTAGCGTCCCTGATCTTCTGCCATCGTGTATCCTCCGGGATTGAATAAACGAATGGACGAATCTACGAATCTACGAATGGACGAATCTACGAATGGACGAATCTACGAATGAATAGTTCGTCGTTCGTCATTCGTCATTCGTCATTCGTCAATTCTTCCTATCGTTGGGCCGGGGTCTCATACCGCTCCACCTTGCGCAGGTATTCCAGCTTTTCCCGGCCGCCGATCTTTTCCAGATACGCCTCAAAGTCCGGCACACTATAGACGTATTTCTCAAAGTATTCCGCCGTCCCCGCCGGCGTCTTGCTCAGGGTCAGCCACTCGCCGATGTGCTCCTCGTCAAAGTAGTACAGGTAGGGCATCTGAGTGGGATGCGCGCCCCAGGGCATCTCCACCACGGCGTCCACCAGATAGTAGGGGATGAGGGTCCGCCACGGCTCCCGGCGGATGTCTTCCTCGTCAATGACCTGCTCCGTGACCACGATGACCCGCCGGGCAGCCCGCACCAGCTCGAAATCCTCGTTGATGATGCCGTCCACCTGAGCATTGCCATACTTGTCGCAGCGGGGCACGTGGAACATGGCCACGTCCGGGTAACAGGCCGGCAACAGGCAGACGACCTTGCCGCTCCAGGGGTCGCGCACGGCCTTGGCGCAGCTCTTGTTGAAGGTATCCGTCCCCAGCATGTTGCGCGAGACGACAAAGGGCACCCCCATGGCCGCGGCCAGGAAGCGCCACTGATAGCCGGCGTTGCTGATCTCCCCCACCACCCGACACTGGCCGGTCTCTACAGCGCGCCGACCAGCCGGGCTTAGCCCCCGCAGCTCGTGCCCAAAGGCATAGGCCACCTCCACCCTGGTCACCACCCCGGCCCCAACGAGGATGTCAATGTCATGCACGGCCGTCTTGCCGCACATCGCCAGGTCCTTTTTACGCTGGCGGATGATCTCATAGATGAGCACCATAGGCACACGGATATGCCCGAACCCGCCGGTGGCGATGAGGCAACCGTCGGTCACGAATCGGCTCACGGCCTCCGCCGCCGACATGCGCTTGTCCACCAGGCTGCGGTTCTTGTTCTCGCGCACCCAGGCCCGATGCTCGTCCGGGTCATGCCAACCTAATGCTTCGCCGATGCCTTCGGCAACGATTTCCATGTTACATCTCCGTGTTGCGTATTTCGTGTTGCGTATTGCGTAACGCGCAGTCACCGGGCGCTGCGCTCGCTGTACCACGCGGCCGGTTTCCGGTCCGCGAAAAACGGGAACGTCGCCCGCGCGCGGGTCACTACCTCCGGGTCCACGTTGGCCACGGCTACCCCTTCCTCAGCGCCGAGTTGGGCCAACACCTCACCCCAGGGGCCATACGCGCCCGAGTGACCACCCAGTGGTTGACCCAGGGCCTGGCCCACCGCATTGCAGCCGGCCACCAGGTACTGGTTCTCGATGGCCCGGGCCGGGAGCAGGATATCCCAGTTGGGAATACGGCGCCGGGGCCACTGCACACAGCAGAGCATGAGGATCGCGCCGGCATGGGCGTAGGCGCGAAAGACCTCCGGGAAACGCAGGTCGTAGCAGATGGCGAGGGCGGTCCGGCCCCAGGGCAGGTCGAACGTGGGCAGCGCGTCACCAGGGGCAAAGTGCGCCGGCTCGTCCATCGGCCCGAACAGGTGGACCTTACGGTACACGCCGATGGCCCGGCCGGTCGGGTCGAACAGGACGGCGGCGTTGTAGAGCCGGTCGTCCTCAGTCAGGGGAATGGAGCCTGCCAGGTAGAGACCATGAGTGCGGGCCAGGTCAGCCATAGTGGCCCACAGCCCGGTGCCCGGCGATGCGGCGTGAGCGTGGATGACCGGCCAGTCGTAACCGGTGGCCCACAGCTCCGGCAGGAGCGCCAGGTCGGCCCCGACGGCCCGGGCGTGGGCCAGCAGCCGTTCGGCCGTGGCCCGGTTGGCCGCCACGTCGCCGGCCCACACCGTCATCTGGATCAGAGCCAGGTGCAGAGTTGTCATCGCCGCCGTTCACCCCGGATAGCCTGCCAGATGATGAACAGCCCCAGCCCAATCAGGACCGCCGGGGTGATGAACGCGGCCCAGTTCTCGATGTTGCTCACCACCAGGACGAACAGCCCAAAGGCACAGCAGCCCAGGGCCGGCCAGATAGCCCAGCCCAGGGGCCGGTCCGGGCCGCGCAGCAGGTAGAGCACGGCAAAGACCAGCCCCACGCCCACAAAGAACAAGGACCCGGTCACGCTATCCGGCAAGAACAGCTCCAGCAGTGGGATAATCCCCATCACGATGAGCACACCGCCAGGGATGATCGCCCACCACTGTTGGCGGTCGGCCACAAACACGCCCAGAAAAGCCAGCCCGCCCACCATGAAGCCGGCCGACCAGACCCACGGCCCCCAGTCACCCAGCAGGCCCAGGTTATAGAGCAAAAAGATGATCCCACTGCCAATCAACAGCAACGCCACGATAAGGGGCACGAGAGTCTTGCCCATGAATCCCTCCCGCTACAAGATGTCCGTGGCCTCTCGCCACAAGGTACAATATACCGGCATGTGCCGCGATTGTCAAGACCGTCAAAGGCGTGTATAATCAAATAGAGTCAGCCAACCCCCGCAGATCGTTTGGGGCCTGTCCGTTGCGTATAAACTGCGGGGGTGAGCATTACCTGTCCTCCCGCAGATTGGGGCGAACCTGCGGGAGGGTTGAGGGTTTGCATGATAGTCCCCACCTCATTGGCGGCGCAGGTAGAAGGGGCGATCCGCGCCAGGAGGCACCCGGCCCTGCCGGATGAGTTCGTGCTGCCCCATTATGAGGGTTTTTCGCTGGCTAACCTCGGCCCCACCGTGGCCGGGGTGCTGGGGGGCGATGTGCCCGGCGGCGTACCCCTGCCCCGTGAGGTCTGGGCTGACCTGGCCCCTGGCGTGCGCCGGGTGGTCCTGGTGTTGCTGGATGCCGTGGGCTATGACCGGTTTCAAACCACCCTGGATGATGAATCCCTGGTGTTCCGGCATCTGGCCGACGGCGGGCGGCTGATCCCGGTGACCTCGCTGTTCCCCTCCACCACCACCGCAACGTTGACCAGCCTGTGGACCGGCCGCACCCCGGTCGAGCATGGCCTCATCGGCTATGTGCTCTTTCTCCGCGAGTTCGGCGTCACCACCGACATGATCCGCCTCATCCCCCGGGGCCGCGACAAGAGCGGCCCCGGCCGGGATACCCTCCTGGATTGGGGATTAAAGCCGGATGGATTCCTGCCGGTGCCCGGCCTGGCGGAATCGCTGGCCGCCCATGGGATCGTCACGCGCAGCGTCTTGCGCCAGGAATACGTGGGGAGTTTCCTGTCCCAGATGCACTATCGCGGCGTGGCGGAGGTGAAGGGACATCTGGATTCGCCTGACATGTGGGTCTGTCTGCGGGAGATGCTCCAGGCCCACCGTGACGAGCGGCTCTATCTGACGGCCTACTGGGGCGAGGTGGACACCATCTCCCACGACCGGGGACCACACAGCCCCCACTGGGACGCGGCCCTGCGCAACCTGGCCTATTCGCTGGAGCGCGAGTTCCTGCGCCCGCTCACGCCGGCCGACCGCGAGGGCACGTTGCTCATCATCACCGCTGACCACGGGCAGATCGTGACCCCATTGGCGCGGACGGTCTATCTCAAACAGCATCCGGCCCTGGAGGAAGCCCTGGTCATGTCGCCCACTGGTGAGCCGCGCGTGCCGTTTCTCCACGTGCGGCCCGGCCGGGTCGAGTTCGTGAAATCTTATTTTGCTGAGCACCTGGCCCACGCCTTTGTGGTGTTAGAGGCTGAGACGGTGCTGAACAGCGGGTTATTGGGCCGGGGACCGATGATGCCGGCCGTCCCTCATCGGTTGGGTGACCTGGTAGCCATCGCCCGCCAGGATTGGATCCTGTACGACCGGCCCAAAGAGCCGGACATGATCGGCCGCCATGGCGGGCTGTCGCCCCAGGAGATGCTATCGCCCTTGCTCATGGTGCGCCTGGATGCCTTGTAGGAGGCCGTGGGGGCCAGAGGAGGTTTGATCTATGTTTGAGGCCATTCTCACCGACCAACAACGTGCCCTGCGCGACGAGGCTCGCGATTTCGTGCGCTGGGTGCCCAAGCAACTCATCCTGGATATGGACGCCGACAGGGTGCGCTATCCCCGTGAATACATCCAGGAGGCGGCCCGACGCAACCTGTTGGGTCTGCGCTTCCCGCCCCAGTATGGTGGTCGGGGCCTGGGCTGGGCTGACGAGATCGTGGCCCTGGAGGAGATCGGCGTCCTGGGCACGTCCCTGGCATGTCTCTACTCGCTCTATAGCATCGTGGGCGAGGCCATCAACGTCTTTGGCACGGAGGAACAGAAGGAGCGCTGGCTGCGGCCGGCCCTGGCCGGGCAGTTCGGCGTGGCCGAGGGCCTCACCGAGCCACGTGGCGGCTCGGACTTTTTCGGGACCACCACCCGCGCCATCCGCGACGGCGATCACTATATCCTCACCGGCCAGAAACGCTTTGTGGTGGGGGCCGATGGCGCGGACATCTTTCTCGTCTACGCCCGCACTGACCCGGAGGCCCCGGCCCACAAAGGGCTGAGCGCGTTCATCGTGGAACGGGGGCCGGGCGTGGAGACCCGTTACGTCTATGGCCTCATGGGGACGCGCGGCGGGGGCACTGGCCGCCTGGTCTTTCACGAGGCCCGCGTCCCGGTGGCCAACCGCCTGGGACCGGAGAACGGGGCGGCGGCCATCTTTTACCAGATGATGATCCCGGAACGCATGACCAGTGCGGCCGGGGCCATCGGCATGGGCCGGGCCGCCTTGGAGATCGCCGCGCGCTACTCCAACAAACGCCACGCCTTCGGGCAGACCATCCGCAACTTTGAGGGCGTGAGCTTCAAGGTGGCCGAATCCATCACCCTGTTGGACGCCGCCCGGGGTCTGGCCCACCTCACGGCCCGGGCCATTGACGCCGGCGACGACCCGGCCCGCTGCCGCCGCCTGGTCTCAGAGACCAAGTTCTTCGCCACCGACGCGGCCTGGCAGGTGGTGAACCACGCCATGCAGATCATGGGCGGTATCGGCTATACCGACGTCTATCCCATCGAGCGGCTCCTGCGGGATGTGCGCCTCATCACCATCTGGACCGGCACCAACGAGATCATGCGGCTTATCATCCAGCATGAATACTACAAGGAGCTGTTGGGCCAGCCGCCCGCCAGCCGGGACCTGGAGGCCGACGCCCCGGCCGCGGACCAGGAAGAGGAAAAGGTGTACCAATAGACCACCGACTGCGGACTGGTGACTGCGGACTGTGAACTATAACGATGCCCTGGCCTATGTCGAATCTTTTATGACCGGGCCGGCCCTCATCCCCGGTCTGACGCCGACGGAGCACCGGGAGCGTATGCGTGCGCGTATCCCCCGTATGCGCTACCTGTTGCGTCTCCTGGGTGATCCGCACCATCGCTATCACGTCCTGCACGTGGGCGGCACGTCCGGCAAAGGCTCCACCTGTGCCTTTCTGGCGGCCATCCTCCAGGCGGCCGGCTACCGGACGGGCCGGCACACCACGCCGTATCTCCAGTCGCCGCTGGAAAAGATCATGGTGGATGGACAACCCATCTCGCCGGCCGGTTTTGCCGACCTGGTGGCGCGCTGCCGGCCGGCCTTTGAGCAGGTGCGGGCGAGTCCGCTGGGGCCGCCCGGCTACGGCGAGGTATGGACCGCGCTCCCGCTGGTCCACTTTGCCGCCGCCGGGGTCGCCTGGGCCGTCGTTGAGGTGGACATGGGTGGTCGCTACGACCCCACAAACCTGGTCGAACCGACGGTGGCGGTCATCACCACGGTGGATTATGACCACATCGTGCCCCTGGGGGAGACCCTGGCCGAGATCGCCTGGCACAAGGCCGGCATCATCAAGACCGGTATACCGGCCGTAACCGGGGCCAGCCAGCCAGAGGTGCTGTGGGTTCTACAAGAGGAGAGCGAACGCCGGGCCGCGCCGCTCTGGCGGGTGGGGAGGGATACGCACTACGCAATCCGTCGGCTGGACCAGGATGGCGGCTGGTTCGATTTCCTCGGCCTGGACGGGACCCGCTGGGACAACCTGCACGTGTCCCTGTTGGGAGCGCACCAGGTAACGAATGCAGCCGTGGCCCTTACGGCCTTGCAGGCCGCCCGGCGTTTCGCCGACCTGGACATCTCGGAGGCAGCGATCCGCGTCGGGCTGACCCAGGCGCGTTTCCCTGGCCGGCTGGAGGTCGTGCAACGCGACCCGTTGGTAGTGCTGGACGGGGCCCACAACCCGGAAAAGATGGAGCGGCTGGCGCAGGCCCTGCCTGCGCTGTTCACCTATGGGCGATTGATCCTGGTGCTGGGGATGATCGCGGCCAAGGATTGCGTCGGGGTGGTCTCGCGCATCGCGCCACTGGCGGACCTGGTCATCGTCACCACCGCCGGTGCGCCGGGCAAGGCGCCGGTCGCGCCGGCCGAGATCGCCCGCCTGCTGCGCAGCGCCGGTTTCCCGGCCGACCGGCTGGTCTGCGAGCCGGAGCCACTCGGAGCTGTGGAACACGCCCTGGCCCTGGCCCGGCCCGAGGACCTGGTATGCGTCACCGGTTCCCTGTATCTCTTGGGCCAGGTGCGCGGGCGATGGTTTCCCTCCTGAAGCCAATACTTTATCAAATAAGCCACTGGCGGCGAGGCTTTAGCCGGTCGCAAAGCGCCGCCTGAAGGCTCGACTCCGGACCGTTATTTGAAAGGTATTGTCCATTTGTGCCTTTTGTGGTAAAATATGGGCTGGGCGTAACCACCCACCCTGAACCCTCCCGCAGGTTAGAACGGGCCTGGCAACCGATGCAGTTGGTCATTGAGCACGCCTACCTGACCATTTGCGCCCCAGCTTGCTGGAGGGTAGGCTGAGCAATTACATCTTCGGAAGGAGGTGAGGTCTATCGGCGAAGAAGAGAGCTTGTCTACGGCGTGAGTCAGGATACACTGATCCATCGTGAGAACTGGCCTATGCGGTATCAGACAACCCGGTAAAGGAGGAGAATCGTTATGGATACCATTCTGATCCTGATCCTGGCGATCTTGGGCATCGTTCTCGGCTACTGGGTCTACGCACGGAGCGTAGACCGTCGGATCATCCAGCCGACAGACAAGGCCACGCCCGCCAAGATGTATATGGACGGGGTGGACTTTACGCCGGCCAACCGCAATGTCCTCTTCGGTTACCAGTTCAAATCCATCGCCGCCCTGGGCCCGATCGTCGGGCCGATCACGGCTGTGCGGTGGGGCTGGCTCCCGGCCCTGCTCTGGGTCATCCTGGGTACGTTCTTCATTGGCTGGGTGCAAGACTATGCCAGCATTATCGTGGGCGTGCGCTCGGAAGGTCAGACCTTTGGTGCCCTGAGCTATCGGCTGATCTCGCCACGCTCCCGCTCCATCTTGCTCATCTTCATCTACTGTTACCTGCTCCTGATCATGGGGGCCTTTGGCAAGATCGTGGGCTATGACCTGATGACCAACCCGGCGGTGCCCGTGGGGGTGATCCTGGTGGTCTTGCTGGGCATCCTGGCCGGCCAGATGACTTACAAATGGAAGATGGACATCATCCTCACCAGCGTCGTCACGGTCATCGGCTCGTTCCTGGGCATCTGGATCAGCGCCGGTGGCCCCTGGTTGGGCGATGCCAAGTTGCTGAGCTTTGTTCCGGACCTCATCAACTGGCTGGGCACCTTTGGCGCCAAGACCTCGCCGGTGCTCCCCATCCCCGGCATCTCGGTGACCTGGGCCCAGTTCCTGTGGAGCCTGGTGACGCTGATCCTGTGCTACTTTGGCGCGGTGCTCCCCATCTGGCGTTGGGCGCAGCCCATCAACTATGTGGCCTTCTGGATCGTCTTCCTGGGTATCCTGGGCGGGACGTTAGGCCTGCTCATCTGGCATCCCTCGATCCCGGCGGGCTTCCCGGCCCTGGGCAACCTGGATGCCTCCATCGTCTACAAGACGGCGGAAGGGGCGGAAAAGACGCTGCCGCCTCTGGGGCCACTATGGCCGGTCCTGTTCGTGACCATCGCCTGCGGCGCCATCTCCGGCTGGCACTCCCTGGTCTCCAGCTCCGGCACGGCCCGCCAGCTTGAGAAAGAGGGAGACGCCCTCTTTGTGGGCGGTGGGGCCATGTTCCTGGAGATGTTCCTGGCCACGCTGGCCCTGCTCACGGCCGTGCTGGGCGTGGGCGCGGTGAGCGGCTGGAACGGCTACGCCAACCTGGCGGCGGCCGGCAAGTACGCCGGGGTCTTTGCCACCGGCCTGTCCGAGTTCCTCAACCATATCTTTGTGCCCAAATCCTACGGCCTGCCCTATGCCTCGGTGTTCCTGACCCTGATGGCCCTCACCATCATGTACCTGGTGGTGCGGTTCATGCGCGTGGCCTCGGCCGAGTTCATCGGGGACCGCTTCCCGGTCATGAAGAACGCTCATATCGGCAGCATCGTGGCCCTGGTCCTCTCGGCGATCCTGATCTGGACCGGCTTCTGGCAGCGCATTTGGATACTGTTCGGCGGCGCGAACCAGCTCATGGCCTCCCTGGCCCTGCTGATCATCACCCTGTGGCTGATCACCAACCGCAAGAACATCTGGTGGGCGCTCATCCCGTTCGCCTTCATGTTCGTCACCACCATCGCGGCCCTGACCATCAACGGCTGGTTGTCCCTGGAGGCAGCCTACAAGACCGTCATGGCGGGTGGGGCCGTGCCCTGGGACAGCGTGTTTGGCAACGTCGTCGCCGGCCTGCTGGCGGTGATCCTGATCATCAGCGCGCTGGTCCTGGCCTATGATGGCATCCGCGCCCTCATGCGCGCCCGGGCGGAACAGGCCAGGCCGGTGCCCGCAAGCTAGGCTTACATAGGGTGCGACGAGTGCGTCGCACCTTCCCAAACAAGATCGTGGGGGATGGGAGGGCCGGTCGGCTCTCCCATCCCTTGCCAGTCGGAGCCAGGTACGGTTGTTGGGTGGGGTGGAAAAAGTTGCTCCAAGCGGGTCTGTGACCCGCGTCCCACGACGGTGCGGTTGTTGGGTGGGGTGGGAAAAAGTTGCTCCAGGCGGGTCTGTGACCCGCGTCCCACGGCGGTGCGGTTTGTGGGGTAGGGCGAGGACAGGCCTTACTTCTATGGAGGTGCCCATGAAACCAGTAACGATAGAGGTGCTCATGCCGTTGCCAGAGAGCTATGGCCTGTGTCCAGCCTGTGAGATGCTGGTCACCGATGCCCTGCCGGACCAGCGGCCTCTGGAACGAGGTCTGGCAGAGTACCCGGCTGACTGGCAGGCTGAGTTTCGGCAGTTGATGGGCTGGGTCGCCGAACTGACAGCCCGCTATCGCAATCGGGTGTTTGTTCAACTGTATGACCCGCGCTCGCCCCATGGTTTGTGGAAGGCCCTGCGCCATCGCGCCCGGCGCTACCCCACCTTCATCGTGCGCGGCCCGGGCAGACCGACCCGGATCGTGGGCTGGGATCGCGCGGGCCTGGAAACAGCCGTGGCTACGGCGCTGGCCTGAGCAGCCGGGATGAGCAAGCGCATGACGAGCCTATGGGACCTGGTACGCGCCCTGAAGCAGATCATCTATGGCATGACTGTCTATGACTGGGTGCGCGAATTGCAGAAGGAGCGGGGACAGGTTGAGCGGTTGTTCACCCTCATCGTCTTTGGCGAGTTGCTGGGCATCCCCATCCTGCCGCCCTACTATACCTTGCGGCTCATCCCTTACGTGATCCCCACCCTGGAGACCTGGCGGCGCAGCATGTTGCGGGAACGTGACCTGACCGAGTTGTTCGATCAAGAGTTGGGCTAGGGGCAATACCTTCAAATAACACTCCGGAATCGAGCCTTCAGGCGGAAAATC
Organism: Anaerolineae bacterium; assembly: GCA_034435155.1. Taxonomy (GTDB): domain Bacteria; phylum Chloroflexota; class JAHJIN01; order JAHJIN01; family JAHJIN01; genus DAOTYG01. The sequence goes on from DAOTYG010000121.1 coordinate 18,891, forward strand.
CGGCTGAAGCCTCTACTCCGGCATCTTATTTGAAAAGTATTGGGGCCAGGGAGTGGTTGCTTGCTGCTTGTTGCTGGGACCCGCCGGTCAGCAACAAGCAGCCCGTAACCGGCTAACAACAGAAACACAGAGAGGAGATTCTTATGCCAGAAACAGAGGAGAAAAGAAGAGGCGGGTTTCTCGATGCGGCCCGAAGCGTGCTCTATGGCATGGCCGGCCATGATATGGCCCGTTACGCGCTGAAGACGCGCGGCAGCATGGAGCACCTGTTCATCCTCATCACCATGGGCGACTTGCTGGGCATCCCCATCCTGCCGCCTTACTACTCACTGCGCCTGCTGCCCTACGTCGTGCCGCAAATATCCACCTGGAAACGGCGCATGTTGCGCGAACGGGATTTGACCGACGCGCTGGCGTAGACAGGAGACAAGGAGGTAACATTGTCATTAGCAACCGTTTTTAAGGAGCAACCGAACCGGCGATACATCATGTTTGGCGGCAAGGGGGGGCTGGGCAAGACCACCTTCTCCGCCGCCACAGCCTATTGGCTGGCGCAGCAAGGCCACAAGGTCCTGGTCTTTTCCGTGGACCCTCAGGCGTCTCTCTCGGACATCTTTGAGCGGGACATCTTTGGTCAGGGTCCGGTGGAGATCATGCCTAACCTTTATGCCGAGGAGATTGACGCGGACCGGCGCATCCGGGAGTATCAACAGGAGATCCGTCAGCGCATCCTGGATATGTATGGCTTTGACCAGGTCCCGGAGGAGATCGAGAACTATATCCAGGCGGCGGCGGCCGAGCCAGCTATGGAGGAGAGCGCGATCTTTGATGCCGTGGTGGACATCGTCGTCGGCGGTGAGTACGATTATTACATCTACGACCTGGTGCCTCTGGGCCATGCCCTGTATTACCTGAGCATGGCCTCTGTCTATGACGAGTGGATTGACAAGATCACCAGGCTGCGGGAAGAGATGCAAGAGTACGCTCAGGTGGCGGCGATCATGAAACGCGACGAAGAGCTGGAGGAAGACAAGATCCTCCAGGAGCTTCTGTACATCAAGAACCGCATCAACACCTCCTCGGGCATCCTCACCGACCGGGAGAGGACAGCGTTCTTTTTCGTGATCACGCCGGAGGAGATGATCATCCTGGACACGCAAAAGGCCGCCGGGATGTTCTCCCGGTTCCAGGTGCCCATCGCCGGCTACATCGTCAACCGGGTGATCCCGGAGGAGCTGGCCCACCAGAATATCCCGGAGTATCTGAGGAACCGCCTGGAGATGCAACGTGGCTACCTGACCAAGATCAGGGAGACCTTTGGCCGGGAGGTGCTGGCCTCTGTGCCCGAGTTCGAGCGCGACATCACCGGCCTGCCCATGATCGCCAGGGTGGCGGAGGCCCTGTTCGGAGGTGCGGCATGATCGAGAAGGATACGCGCCAGTTTCTGGCCGAACACCCGAACCTGAAATATATCTTTTTCGGTGGCAAGGGTGGTGTGGGCAAGACGGTGATGGCCGGCGCGGCGGCTCTGTGGATGGCCCGCCAGGGCAGACGTACCCTCCTGGCCTCCACCAATCCGGTGCACAGCCTCACCAGCATGTTGGGCCAGGATGTCTTTGGTAAACCTACCCTGGTGGCCGGCGTGCCCAACTGCTATGCCTACGAGATCGATACCAAATCCACCATCGAAAAGTCCAAACGCGAGATCCGCGAAAAGATCGAATGGTTCCTCAAGTACGCCGACATCAAGACCCAGGCGGACGAGTTCGTGGAATCCGCCACCATGAACCCGGCCTTTGAGGAATCGGCCATGTTCGAGAACATGATTGACCTCATGTTCCAGGACGAGTACGAAGCCTATGTGTTCGACACGGCCCCCACGGCCAACGCCCGCCGCTTGCTGGGCATGTCCAGCGTCTATTCCATGTGGGTGAACAAGATGGTCCAGAGCCGCCAGGAGGCCCAGAGCCTGCGCGAGCTGTTGTCCTATAGCCGCAAGAAGAAGGAGAAAGACCCGCTGATGGACTACCTGATCTCCTTCCGCGAGCGGATGGAGCGGGCCAAGGTCCTGCTGACCGACGAGCAGAAGACGGCCTTTTTCTTCGTCACCCTGCCAGAAGCGCTGCCCATCGCCGTGATCAAGCGGTTCATCAACTGGTTCCACGAATTCGGCATCCCGGTGGGCGGGGTGGTGGTCAACATGGTCATTGACAAAGACTCGCTGGCCACCGATGCGCCAGAGTTCGTCTGCAACCGCGTGGACATGCAGTGCCGCTATATGGAGGAGATCTGGCGCTCCTTCCCCGATGTGCGCGCCATCATCCCCCTCTTTGAGACCGAGGTGCGCGGCACGCCGATGCTGAACCGCGTGGCGGATCACCTGTTTGCGTAGGGCCCGTTCCTCTCCCCCTTACCCCCTCCTCTCTCCCCAATTTGGGAGAGGGGAGGGGGAATGGGGG
>DAOTYG010000122.1:0-20750 GCA_034435155.1 Anaerolineae bacterium
ATCGTCCCCTTCGTGGAAGCCGTCCACGACCGGGCCGCCATCGAGATCATGCGCGGTTGTGCCCGGGGTTGTCGCTTCTGCCAGGCCGGGGCCATCTATCGCCCGGTCCGCGAGCGCGCCCCGGCCGAGGTGCTGGCAGCGGTGGAGGAGATCCTGGCCCACACCGGCTACAATGAGGTAGCCCTGTTATCCCTTAGCAGTACCGACTATAGCCATATCGAGCCACTCGTGGGGCAACTGGTTGCGCGCCTGAACCCGCGCCAGGTGACCATCTCCCTCCCCTCGCTGCGGATGGACACTTTTTCGATCTCCCTGGCCCGCCTGCTCAGCCGCGTCCCGGTCAGTGGTGGGCCGCCGGCGGCGAGTCGGGGCGGACTGACCTTTGCCCCAGAGGCCGGCACCCAACGGCTACGCCAGGCTATCAACAAGAGCGTCACTGACGAACAGATCATCCGCACGGCGGAGGCCGCCTTTAAGGCCGGCTGGACCGGCCTCAAACTCTATTTCATGGTCGGCCTGCCCACGGAGACGATGGACGACGTGCAGGGCATCGTGGACCTGGTGCAGCAGATCTACCGCCTGGGCCGGGAAAGCCACGGCCCCCGGGCCAGCGTGAACGTGAGCGTGGCGACCTTTGTGCCCAAACCCCATACCCCTTGCCAGTGGCAAGCTCTGGACGACGAGGCGACTTTGCAGGAGAAACAACGCCTGCTCCAGCGAGGTCTGCGTAAAGGCAACATCCACCTGAGCTGGCACGACCCGGCCACCAGCCTGCTGGAGGCGGCCCTGGCCCGGGGTGACCGGCGGCTGGCGGCGGCTGTAGAGGGCGCCTGGCGGCGCGGGGCGCGCCTGGAAGCCTGGGCCGAACAGTTTGACCTGACCCGGTGGCAGGAAGCCTGTGCGGCCGCCGGCCTGGAGCTGGACTTTTATGCCCGGCGCGCACGACCACCAGACGAGGTGCTGCCCTGGGACCACCTGAACGCCGGGCCGAGCCGGGCCTTCCTGGCCGCCGAGGCCCAACACCTGACCACCGGTCAACCCACAACCGATTGTCACATCGGCCCGTGCCACGGCTGCGGCGCGTGCCCACGTAGCCCTGGCTCGTAGGAGCCTGCCGCTGGCCCGGTACGAGCCGATTTGACTGCCTACCCTCCCGCAGGCTTCGCCGTGAGCTCAGCCGAACGGTTGGGGCGCAATCGGTCGCCAGAACCTTTCTAACCGGGCAGGAGGGTGCAGGGCAGGATACGGGGGGAGCGTGAAAGTTCAACGGTTGCGTGTGACCTATTCCCGTGGTGAGGAGATCAAATACCTCTCCCACCTGGACATGATGCGCCTGTGGGAACGGGCTTTGCGGCGTGGGGACATCCCCGTCGCCTACTCACAGGGCTACAATCCCAAACCCCGGCTCGCCATCGGCGCGCCGCTGCCGGTGGGTTATCTCAGCCAGGCCGAATTGCTGGACCTCTTCCTGAGCCGGCGAATGTCGCCGGCCATCTTCATGCGGCGGATGGACGAGTCCCTGCCAGCCGGGATACGGGTGGTGGGAGTAGAGGAGATCAACCCCCGCCTGCCCTCGCTCCAATCCCAGATCCGGGCCGCCGAATACCGCGTCACGATTCGCACTGCCGCCCTGGCCGGCGCCATCGGCGAGCAACTCCAGAACCTGCTGGATAGCCCCCGGCTGCTCCGTACCCAGCAACGCCGCGATGGGACAGGCCGGGAGTATAACTTGCGCCCCCTGATCGAGGACTTGTGGCTCTATCGTTGGCAAGAGGAGCGGTGTACCATCGGGATGCGGCTGCGGATCGGCCCCGGCGGGACTGGCCGCCCGGAAGAGGTGATCGAGGCCCTGGATGATAAGGCGATCATTCAGACCATCGAGCGTACCCGGCTCATCGTGGCCGAGTAGCACGTAGACCCCAAGGGCCTTACCCTCTGGGTCTGGAGATAGATGACCTTGAGCGACACCTCTCACCCCCTTCAGGTGATCCTGGGCCTGGACCCAGGCATGGCCATCACCGGCTATGGCCTGATCCACCACGATGGACAACACCTGACGCCCGTCAGCTATGGCGCGATCACTACCCCTGCTCACACGCCGTTACCGGTTCGCCTGCGCACGATCTACCACGAGTTGACGGCCCTCATCGCCCGCTACCACCCCACGGAGGCAGCCGTGGAGGAGCTTTTCTTTGCCCGCAACGTGCGCACGGCTATCGCCGTGGGACAGGCCCGGGGTGTGGCTTTGCTGGCCCTGGCCGAGGCGGACCTGCCGATCCACGAATATACTCCCCTCCAGGTCAAGCAGGCTGTGGCCGGCTATGGGCAGGCTGCCAAGTCCCAGGTGCAAGAGATGGTGCGCATATTGTTGGGGCTGGAGAGCATCCCGTACCCGGATGACGCCGCCGATGCCCTGGCCGTAGCTATCTGTCACGCCCATGCGGCCCGGCTGGCAGGCTTGCTGGATCAGTAGGGTGTAAGAGCTTGTCTGAAAACCACCAAGACACCAAGGACACTATGCGATTTTTATTCGTTTCCTTCGTGTTCCTTTGTGGCTTTGTGTCTTTGTGGTGAGCTTTTCAGACTAGCTCTAAGGAGTGACTGGCGGTTTATGGAGAGCGGGTTATTATCCTGGATACCCCGCCTGGCCGGCCATACCGTGGTCGTGCTGGGTGACGTATTCCTGGATGAGTATCTGATCGGCCGGGCCACCCGGCTATCCCGTGAGGCGCCGGTCCCGGTGCTGGAACTGGTCCGGCGCATCCATCTGCCCGGTGGGGCGGCCAACCCGGCCCGTAACATCACTGCCCTGGGCAGCCAGGCCCGGCAGGTGGGTCTGGTGGGTGCTGACCCGGCCGGGGCTCAACTCCGGGCCTTGCTTCGCGCCGCCGCCATTGATGATACCGCCCTGGTGGTGGACCCGGCCCACACCACCAGCACCAAAACCCGGATCCTGGCCGAAGGTACCCTGCGTTTCCCCCAGCAACTTGTCCGCCTGGACCAGGTGGACCACAGCCCGGTGGACGAGGCTCCCCTGACCAGGGCTTTGGCCCAGGCTGTCGTCGGTGCCCAGGCCCTGTTGGTCTCCAACTACCGGGCCGGGGTGGTGAGTGACCGGCTGGTAGTCACCTGCCGGGAATTGGCCCGCGCCCACGGTCTCTTCCTGGCGGTGGATACCCAGGGCGACCTGGGCCGTTTTGGCGGATTCCACCTGGTGCGAGCGAATCTGCCCGATACGGAGGCCACCTTGGGGCAGTCGCTGAAAACAGAGGACGAGATCCAACGGGCCGGGGTTCACCTGCTGCGCGAGCTGGCAGCCCAGGCGGTGCTCATCGGGCGCGGGGGAGACGGGATGAGCCTGTGCGTGCCCGGCGCGTACTATCACCTGCCGGCCGCTAACCGCACCGAGGTTTATGACGTAACCGGCGCCGGTGACACCGTGGCCGCCGTGGTGACGCTGGCGGTAATCGCCGGGGCATCTTTCCTGGAAGCCGCCCAACTGGCTAACTATGCGGCCGGCCTGGTGGTGCGCAGGCTGGGCAATGCTGTCCCTACCCCAGACGAATTGCGGTGGGCCATCGAACACTGGTAGCCCGGCGCGAGGTGATAGAGGAGTGTATTCGTTTACCGCGCCTGCGATTTTCCAATCCGTCACCTGGCTACTCCTCGGCGCCGGGGCGATCATGGCCCTGGCCGCCCTGCGTTACCAGGGGCGCGTCTGGTGGCCGTTTCAGGGCGACTGGGCGATCAGTCTGCGGGAGAGCCGGCCTGCGCGCTGGATCGGTAACTGGCGACGACGCCGGCCCCGGCGGGCGCGTCGGGCCACTGACCTGGCCCAGATGGAAGCGCGCCAACGCCGGCGTCAGGCCCTGGCCCAGGCGCTGCGGGAGATCACCCTGGCGCGCAGCGCCCAGATCATCGCCTTCCTGGTAACCCTGGTGGCCCTGGGGAACGTCCTGGGGGCGCCGTCCTCAGCTATACTCTGGGCCTGGGAGCCGGTCACCGACCTGCACGTCACCCTGCTGGCCCGCCTGGACGACCTGAGCCGGGGGCTGGTCCAACTGGCACTGGCGGTGATGCTCCTGACCGTGGCCGCCCAGTCCTGGTCCCGAGATGGCCGGTCTGCCCGCACCCGCGACTATGCCTGGAGCCTGGTGGCGGTGGCCGCTTTGATCCACACCATCTATAGCTGGGACCTGATCGCTTTCCTGATCGGCTGGGTGGTCCTGGATATAGCCCTGCTGGCCGGGTTGATCGGGTGGGCCGGTGAGAAGGATACCCCGCTCCTGGTGGTCAGCGCAGCCGGGAGCATGGTGGTAACGCTGGCCCTGTTCTGGGCCACCCTGGTGATCGGCCCTTTCGAGGGTATGCTGTTCTTTAGCCGGGCCTCGCCGATCCTGTTAGAGGATCGGGTCCTGGGGATGCTGCTCCTGGCGGCCGTCTTTCGTCTGACATTATATCCTTTCCACCTGCGCTTCCGCCACGCCACTGCCGGCTCGTCGCTATGGGCCATCCTGGGCCATTTTCTACCGCTGGTGGCCGGCTTTTACCTGCTGGCCCGACTCTGCGCCCTGGCCTCCGGCGAGATGCCCGGCCTGGGCGGGGTCCAGATGCTGGGCGTGTTCTCCCTGGTGGCAGGGGCCGTGCTGATCTGGCACCGGCGCGATCCCTGGGAGCGGCTTTCCGACGCCTTCCTGAGCCAGGTGGGGGGACTGGTGGTGGTGTTCACCCTCGGCTCTCTGGAAGCCATCACCGCGACGTTGGTGAGCCTGCTGAGCCTGGTCCTGGCTGCCACTGGATTGTTCTTGCTGGCCTTTCACCCCCTGCCCGGCCACATCGGACGGCCCTGGGTTGACCGGGCGCTGCGGCTGATGCCGTTGGCCTCGCTGGCCGGCCTGCCCCCGTTTCTGGGATTTTGGGGCCTGTGGATGCGCCTGAACGTGATCCTGGAATGGCACCAGCCAGGGTTGATGCTGCTGATCCTGGTCAGTCAGATCAGCACCCTGGTAGCTTTGGGGCGTGCCCTGGCCTCAGAACTCTTCCCGGCCGGGGCAGCTATCCGCGCCTGGGATAACGCCAATAGCTCGCCGGCTGATCAGACTCAGTCCAAAGTCGCTCCAAGCGGGTCTGCGACCGCCGGGGAGCACAAAATGCCATCTACTGAGACTGGCGGGGAAAGAACCGGGAGGAGGATCAGGGTTATAACGTGGATCTGGCGGGGGACCATCCTGGGGTTGTTGAGCCTGCCCCTGCTACTCCTGGGCCTCTGGCCGCCGGCGTTACTGGCCGGGCTACAGGCTACCGTGGCCCTGCTGGCCGGTGTCCCGGCCCCCACGCTGTCAGTCACTGGCCTGTCACCGACCGCCGACCCTCTCATTCCCTGGTTGACGTCAGGTGCCCTGGGGCTGACGCTGGTGGCGATCGTTGCTGGCCTGGGCTGGGGCAGTTGGTGGCGACTGCCGTGGCGTGCCGGGAATCACTGGCTGCGGGTCATCGGGACGGTGCTGGACCTGGCCTGGGCCTATCGTCTGGGCTGGTGGGCCTGGGGGATGGTGAGCCGGCTGGTGGCCGGCCTGGTCCAACCCCTGGATGGCCACTATGCGCTGGCGTGGGTCATCCTGCTGGGCTTGTTGCTCGGATTGGTCCTGCTAGGTGGGGAGTTCCTGCCCTGAGCCACTACGTGAAGCCCTGGCAGGGGGTTTGCCCCACAAATCGGCGTTCCACGCCACCCGTTCTGCCTGCTTTTTGGGGGTTTTGCGGCGGCTTCGCCGCCGCAAAACCCCCTCGAAGCTTTTCCCCTCCCACGCCGCGCGGCCGGGGCCAGAACCACATAGCCTATACCTGGGATCTGCGGTTCGAGGCCACGAATCAGAGCCAGCAGCAGTGAATAGAATGTTGTTATTCGGTTTACCTGGCGCACTTAGAACCCTGGATGTCAGATTCGACTGGTTGTATGATCATGGGCCGGTGTGGTATACTATAGTCTGTATCCTCCCGCAAGTGCGCAAGTGTCTGGCAACGGGTCAAGCAGGTCTACGCTGGTCTGGAGATCGTGTCAGAACCTGCGGGAGGGTGAGCAGTTACCAGGGGAGTACACTTGTTGGGCGTTGAAGGTCCTGCCAGTAACCTGGAGATCCAGATCGCGGCGTCCAAAGTAGCCCGCTATGCCGTGCGCGAGAGCGGTGATACGTTAGAGATGATGGAGCGGCCCGCCGGCGGCCTGAGTCTGGTCCTGGCCGATGGGCAGGGCTCCGGCGCAGCGGCCAAAGCCCTCTCGCACCTGGTGGCCCGGCGGGCCGCCAGCCTGCTGGCCGAGGGGGTGCGCGATGGCGCGGTAGCCCGGGCCACCCACGACTTTCTCTACGCCCACAAGAAGGGCCGGGTCAGCGTGGCCCTGCACATCGTCTCGGTGGACCTGACTACCAATACCATCGTCGTCTCCCGCAACAGCGATTGCCCGGTTATCGTGGTGGACCCGGTGCATACCCATGTGTATGATCAGCTGTGCACGCCCATCGGCCTCTATCCGCGCACCAGGCCGGTCATCATCGAGGTCCCTATCGCGCCTGGCATCACCGTGGTGGTCTATTCAGACGGTGTTTTGCACGCCGGCGAGCGGGCCGGCCAACCGCTGGATGTCGTGGCGACGTTGGAGGGCCTGCTGCGTGGGGAGCGGCGCGAGCTGGCCGGCCCTGGGGAGGCCCAGGCCGTGGCCGATGGTCTGCTGGCAGCCGCCATCGCCCAGGATCAGGGCCGGCCCCAGGATGACGTGAGCGTGGTGGTGGTAGCCGTGCGCCCCCTGTCTCCAGGGGGAGATACCGCGCGCCGCCTCCAGGTGCGCTTCCCGATCTTGTGAAGAGCTTTATGGCCAGAGACACGTCCCCCCAAACCATCTATGTGGTGGGGCACAAAAGTCCAGACACCGACGCCATTGCCGCGGCCATTGGCTATGCGGACCTGTACCGCCGTCAGCATGGGGGCGATGCTGTAGCAGTGCGCCTGGGGGAGCTGCGCCCAGAGACTCACTATCTCCTGGAGCGCTTCGGCGTGCCTGTCCCCCATTTGTTGGAAGACGTCTATCTGCGTGTCCGCGATGCCATGACCGCCAACCCGGTGACCGGCCGTCCTCACCAACCACTCCTGGAAGTGGGGCGCCTGCTTCAGGAGCATGATATCCGCATCCTGCCCATCACCGATGAGGAACGGCACCTGCTGGGTATCGTCTCCGCCGAGCAATTCGCCCGGCTGTTCTTCGAGGGCCTGGACCCCGACCTGCTGGAGAGCATCCCCCTGGAGTTGGACAACGTTGTGCACACCCTGGGCGGCCGGGTATTGGTAGCGGCCACCGGGCGTCAGCTCCGCGATTTTGTCATGGTGGGGGCGATGGATGCCGAGACGATGAAGAACCACATCCAGAAGGATTGCCTGTTGGTCCTGGGCGACCGGGCCGACGCCCAACGGGTGGGTATCAGCCGGGGCGCGGCTGCCCTCATCATCACCGGTAATCTGCCGGTCTCGTCCGAGATCCTTGAGCTGGCGAGACGCTTCAATGTGACGATCATCTCCAGCCCCCATCGCACCTTCACTACCGTGCGGCTGTTGAACATGAGCGTGGCGGTCCATCATATCATGCAGAGCCGACCTGATGTGGCTACCTGTTCGCCGGACAGCCGGCTGGAGGACGTGCATAACGCCCTGCTCCGCCATCGCTACCTGGTGGTGGTGGATGATCAAGACCGTGTGGTGGGGATGCTGGGGCGCACGGACGTGCTGCACCCCCGTCGGCACAAGGTGATCCTGGTAGATCACAACGAGCGCAGCCAATCCATTGATGGCCTGGAGGAAGCGGAGGTACTGGGCGTCGTTGACCATCATCGCATCGGCGATGTGCAGACCACTGGCCCCATTCGCTTTCGCAACGAGCCGGTGGGGGCCACCTCGACCCTTATCGCCGAGATGTATCAGGAAGCCGGCCTCACCATACCGGCGGACATCGCCGGCGTCTTGCTGGGCGCCATCCTGGCCGACACCCTGATCTTCCGCTCGCCCACCTCCACCGAGCGGGACTGGCAGGCGGCACGCACGCTGGCCGGCATCGCCCAGGTGGAAGCCCTGGACCTGGGAGAAGCCCTGTTCGCCGCCGCGGCCGACCTGAATCGCACGCCCCGGCAGATCATTCTGGCGGACTTTAAGGAGTTTATCTTTGGTCAGCGCCATTATGGGGTGGGGGCATTGGAGATGATGAACCGGGCCTTGCTGAGTGACAAGTTGCGCGCAGAGTTGCTGGCCGAGATGAGCCGCCTGCGCCAACGGCGGGGCTATGATTCCATCTTGCTCATGATCAGCGACATCATCCGTAATGAGACAGAACTGCTCGTCGTGGGCCGGGCCGAGGAGATCGCCGAAGCCTTCCAACGGCCACTGGAAAACGAACATTCGCTCGTCGTGGAATCCATACTATCGCGCAAAAAGCAGGTGGTGCCAGTCCTGGCTGGATTGACGTAATACCCAACACCTGCCCTCCCGCAGGTTGGAGGGCCAGTCTAACCTGTGGGAGGGTTCAAAGCTTGACATCCGTGCGTAAATTAAACGCATGAGGGCACCGCCCCCCCACCCCGCTTCGCGTCTCTTCGGGGAGGGGAAAGACTGCCTTATAGGGGGTTTTTGCGGCGGCTTCGCCGCCGCAAAAACCCCCAGAAAGGCTTTCTCTCCTCTTGTTCCCTCCCTAACAGGAGTTACGCACGGATGTCAGTCAAAGCTGAGCCGCACATGGAAGCGGACCCCCACTACCAACGCGAGCAACGCGAGCGGGAGCGCATGGTCGAGACCCAGATCGCCCGGCGTGGCATCCGGGATCAACGGGTGCTGGCGGCGATGCGCCGGGTGCCCCGGCACCGCTTTGTGCCGCCGGATCAGGTGGATTCGGCCTACCAGGACCGGCCCCTGCCCATCGGTCTGGGGCAGACCATCAGCCAGCCGTACATGGTGGCATTGATGACCGAGTGCCTGCAACTGACCGGCGATGAGAACGTGCTGGAGGTGGGAGCCGGCTCCGGCTACCAGGCGGCGATCCTGGCCGAGCTGGCTCGCCGGGTCACCACCATCGAACGCCATGCCCCCCTCGCCGAACGCGCCCGCCAGGTGCTGGCCGAGTTGGGCTACACCAACGTCACGGTGGTGGTGGGCGATGGTACGTTGGGCTGGCCTCCCCATGCCCCGTATGACGCCATCATCATCACCGCTGGCGCGCCCCGCGTGCCCCAGGCCCTCAAGGACCAACTGGCCGACGGGGGCCGCCTGGTCATCCCGGTGGGGAGCGGTGGCTACCAGAGCCTGCTCCGCCTTACCCGGCAAGGCTCTCGCTTCAAAGAAGAGGACTTTGGGGGTTGCGTCTTTGTTCCCCTGATCGGTGAGCAAGGCTGGGGTGAGGACGAACGTCGGGGCTGGTGGTAAGATAGAGGGGGGAAGATGGAGGCGCATATCTGGATCGGCACCAGCGGGTACGCTTACGATGACTGGGTGGGGCCGGTTTACCCGCCGGACCTGCCCAAGAAGGATTGGCTGAGTTTCTATGCCCAGGAGTTCAACGCGACCGAGGTGAACGCCTCTTACTATCGTCTCCTGCCGCCGGTCGTGTTCCAACGCCTGATCGCCAAGACACCACCGGGTTTTCAATTCGCAGTCAAAGCGTATCAGGGCCTGACCCACGAGCGGGATGACGACGCCTCGGCCTGGACCCAGTTTCAGGCAGCCATCCAGCCCCTGCGCGATGAAGGTCGCCTGGGATGTGTGTTGGCCCAGTTCCCCTTTTCATTTCATGCCACGGCCGCGAATCGGGATTACCTCAAACTCCTGCGCGAGCGACTGGGAACCGTGCCGGTGGTCGTCGAGTTTCGCAATGCGGCGTGGCTTACAGAGGAGACCTATGCGCTGCTGCGCGCGCTAGACCTGGGCTTTTGTTGCGTGGATGAGCCGCGCCTGAAAGGGCTGATCCCGCCGGTCGCCGTGGTCACCTCGGCCATCGCCTATGTGCGCTTTCACGGGCGCAATGCGGCCAGGTGGTGGCGCCATGAGCACGCCTGGGAGCGCTACGATTATACCTACAGTCCGGCAGAGCTGGCCCAGTGGGTTCCCTCCATCCGACAGATGGCCCGGCAGGCTGAACAGGTTTTTATCTTTGCCAATAATCACTGGCAAGGCCAGGCAGTGGAGACAGCTCGACAACTCAAGATGTTATTACCCTGAACCCTCCCGCCGGGTAACTACCCATCCTCCCGCAGGTTTGGGCGCAATGACCAGACCAGAGCACGCCAGGTGACCGGCTGCATCGGTTGCCAGCCCCTTTTTAACCTGCGGGATGGTTCAGGGTAGGCAGTTACCCCGCCGGTTAGAATTGACACAGATGATACGCCATGCGCACCACGCCTGACGTTTGACGGAGCTACCACATGCCCGCTGACAGAACCGCCTACGAACAAGCCCTTCAGCAAGGCCACAACCATGCCTGGGATGGCCGCTGGGCCGAGGCCGCCGCCGCCTACCGCCGCGCCCTGGCCGAGCGCCCCGATGACGTGCTGGCCCTGTCTTGCCTGGGTCAGGCCTGCCTGAGTCTGGGGCGTCATCAGGAGGCCCTGGACTGCTACCAGGCGGCCCAGCGCCAGGCCCCGGACGATCCGGCCCTCCTGGACAAGGTCGCCGAACTGCTGGCTGCCCTGGGTCGCATCCCGGAGGCCGTGGCCACGGCCCTGAACCTGGCCGAGCAGTACCTGGCCCGGGGCGACCGGCCCTCCGCCATCGCCACCTGGCGCCGGGTCATCACCTGGCAGCCTGACCACGCCGAGGCCCGCCGCCGTCTGAGCGAGGTCTATGCCGCTGGCGGCAGCCGCCGCGACATGGATGCCGCGGTCCAGGAGGCTCTGGCCCTGGCCCGTGTCTATCGGGGGCGGGGCGAGCTACAACAGGCCATCCAGGAGTGCGAGCGCGCCCTGACTATGGACCCGGCCCACGTTGAGGGCCGGGCCTTGCTGGAAGACCTGCGCCTGGAGGCCCTGGAAGCCGGCATCTTTAGCGTCTCTGCCGTTACCCGGCGCGGCAACCCCATCAACCAGGCCGTCCAGGATGCCCTGTCCCGCCTGGCGGAGCAGGTCTTTGAGCAAAGCGCGGTGGCCGAGACCCGGCTCGACCTGCGTGCCCTGGAGACCAGGGGCACCGCTGACCAGGCTCAATTGCGCCTCAGCCCCCAGCAACTCAATGCCCTCATCGGCCAGGCGATTGACTTTCAATCGCGGGATATGGTGGAGGAGGCCATCGCCCGCTATGAAGAGGCCCGTCGCCACGGCGCCAGCCAGCCAGAGGTGGCCCTGAACCTGGGCGTCCTCTACCTGCGCCAGAGTCGGTGGGAACCGGCTATCGCCGCCCTGAACCAGGCCCTGGTCGAACCAGCCTATGCCCTGGCCTGTCATTTCGCCCTGGGGCAGGCCCATCAGGCCCAGGGTACACTGGACCTCGCCTTGCGCCACTTTGTGGAGGCCCTCAAGATCGTGGACCTGCGCACCGTGGACGAAGCGACGGGCCGCCAGATTGCCCCCCTCTATGATGGCCTGGCGGAAAGCTATGCCACCCAAATCGCCCCGGACGAGGCGACAGCTTTTTGCAACTCGCTGACCGATTTCCTCAACAGTGAGGATTGGGAGGAGCGGATCATTGATGCCCGGCAGCGGGCCAATGCCCTGGCCGTGGGGGGGCAGATCGGCACCCTGGCCGAGTTCTTTGCCGTGCCTTCCTACCAGGTGGTCATGGAAGCCATCGCCCTGAGCCAGGAATACCTGGCGCGCGGCTACCTGCGGGCGGCCATGGACCAGTGCTATCGCGTCATCGAGCACGCCCCCGGCTACCTCCCCATCCACCGCCGCCTGGCCGAGATCCTGGTCCGCCAGGGTCGCCTGAGCGAGGCCGTGGAAAAATATGACATGCTGGCGCGAACCTACGAAGCCCGCCACGAGCCGGCCCAGGCCATCCAGGTCTACCAGGATGTCCTGGCCCTGGTCCCTGATGATCTGACAGTGCGGGCACACCTGACCAATCTGCTGCACCAGGAAGGCCGCTATGAAGAGGCTATCCAGCAGTACCTGGACACGGCCGCTGTCCACTTGCGGTTGCTCCAGGTGGACGAGGCCGTGGGGCTATATGCCCAGGCTCTGAAGCTGGCCCCGCGGACGGCGGATGCCCGTGGCTGGGGGGTGCGCCTCTATCGCGCCATCGCCGAGGCGTATGCCAGCCGTGTGGATTGGAACCGGGCCATTGCCGCCCTGCTCCAGGCCAAAAAGCTGGCCCCAGACAACGAGGAGGTGCGCCGGCAACTGGGAGAACTCTATCTGAAACAGGGCCGCCCGGACCTGGCCCGGGCGGAACTGGCAGATTTAGAATCGGCCCCGGCCCCTATCCCCTCGCGGGAAGAACTGTGGGCCGATGAAACTCTGGAACGCCTGCGGGTGATGATCCGTCGCCGGCCTGACGACCTGGCAGCCCGCCAGGCCCTGGCCCAGGCCTATGCGGCGCGCGGTCTGCGCCAGGAGGCCGTGGCCGAACTGGACAAACTGGGCGAACTGCAACTGGACCAGGGCCTGTTCCAGGAAGCCCAGCAAACCATCGCGGCCATCATTGCCCTGGAACCACCCAACGTGGACGCCTATCGGCAATTACTGGCCCAGTTGCGCCAGCAAGGGTAGTCATTCGTCATTCGTAAGCGTCAAACGGCAGGCATTGACGCAGGATGAATCACGCATCACGGTATTCCCATGCCCGATATGAACTGGCTGCTCTCCAGAGCCGCTCAGCCTACCAGCCTGTTAGATGTCTTGTTGGTGACGGCCTTGTTCTACCTGATCCTGGTCCTGATCCGGGGCACCCGTGCCGAGTCGCTCTTGCGGGGTCTCACCTTGCTGGCGGCTGCCTTGTGGCTGGTGGGTTTATTCCTGCCCCTCACAGCCTTTAACTGGCTCATGCGACTGGTCTTGCCCACCCTGTTCTTTGCCTTACCCGTGATCTTTCAGCCCGAGATCCGGCGGGGCCTGGAACGCCTGGGGCGCGCTGGTCGCTGGACCCCCTGGCGTCTGCGCGATAACCATAGCGACGCGGTCCAGGTCTTTGCGGAACTAAGTCGGGCCGTCGCCCTCCTGGCCGAAAGACGCCGGGGGGCCTTGATCATCCTGGAGCGCGATACTGGCCTTCAGGATTATGTGGATACCGGGGTGCCCCTCCACGCTGATGTCTCGGCCGCCTTGTTGCTCACCCTCTTTTATCCTGAGACCCCGCTCCACGATGGGGCGGTCATCATCCGTGACCTGCGCCTGGCGGCTGCGGGCTGTCTCCTGCCCCTCAGCGATAGCCTGCTGGTGGATGAACACCTGGGCACGCGCCATCGGGCCGCCGTGGGCATCACTGAGGGGACGGATGCCCTGGCCATCGTGGTCTCGGAAGAGACCGGCACCATTTCGCTGGCCTATAACGGCCGGTTGCACCGGCCCCTGACGGCCCCACAACTCGAACAGCAGTTGACCACCCTGTATACCCAACGTCCGGTCTGGGGGAGGCTCTGATATGCGCGCCGCCAGCCGCAACCTGATTTTACTGGCCTGGGCTATGGGTCTGGCTCTCCTGGTCTGGGTGGCGGCCACCAGCGAGGAGAACCCTAACCGGGCCGGGACCTTTGGCAACCCTGTCCCGGTGGAGTACACCGGCCTGGGCGCCGATCTGGTGCTCTGGAAGACCGGCGCCGATAGTGTCTATGTGATCCTGCAAGGCCCTAAAGACGGCTGGGAGGCCCTGCGCACTTCTAGTTTTTATGCCTGGGTGGACCTGAACAACGTGGGCTCCGGCCGCCATGATCTCCCCGTCCAGGTGCGTTGTTCCGTGCCCTATATGACCGTCTTGAAGACTGAACCGGAGCGGATCACCGTCCACCTGGAACGCAATATCCAAAAGACCGTGCCGGTCCAGCTCAATATCCTGGGATTGCCACCCACCGGCTATGGCCTGGGCGCTTATACCGTGCAACCCAGCCAGGTCACGGTGAGCGGGGCCGAGAGCCTGGTGGAACCGGTGGCCCGCGCCGTGGTGGACGTGGACCTGACCGGTATCACCGTGGGCATCCGCAAGGCCGCGCGCCCCGTGGCCGAGAACGCCCAGGGCCAGGAGGTCACCGGCGTGACTATCGCCCCCCCAACGGTGGTCATGGTCATCCCGGTGGAGCAACTGCTGAGCTACAAGACCACGCCGGTGCTGGTCATGCTCGACGGCGAACCACCGGTCGGTTACTGGTTACGCAACCTGGCTGTCGTGCCGTCAACCGTCACCCTGGTCGGCACGCTGGAGGCCTTGAGCCAGGTCCAGTTCGTGGAAACCGTGCCGGTGAATATCAGCGGCGTGCGCGCCATTACTTATCAGAAGGTGGGCCTGATCTTGCCGGAGGGGGTCCAACTCCATGAGCGAGATAGCGTCCTGGTGCGGGTGGAGGTGGTCCCCGTGCCCGGCAGCCAGTTCGTGCGTCGGCCGGTGGAGATCCGGGGCCTGGACGAGGAACGTTGGAACGTCGGCCTGTCTGCTAACAGCATAGACATCGAGCTGGCCGGTGACCTGCTCACCCTGCGCGATCTGCGCCCGCAGGCCGTGATCGCCTACGTGGACGTGACCGATCTCACCGCCGGCGTCTATGCTCTGACACCCAGTGTGATCATCACCCCCACCGCGCCGGTAACCATCGTGGGGTTTGAACCACAGGTCATTACCGTCACGATCACTGCCAGATAAGCCGGGTCAGCCATGAGCAAGCCACTGGTTGCCATCGTGGGCCGGCCCAACGTGGGCAAGTCCACCCTGTTCAATCGCCTCACCGGTCGCCGCCAGGCCATCGTGCACGAAGAGGCGGGCACCACCCGGGACCGCCTCTATGCCGATGTGGAGTGGGCCGGGCGCGCCTTCACCCTCATAGACACCGGCGGGCTGGACCTCAGCAGCACCGATGATCTGACTGCGCGCGTCCGGGAACAGGCCCAACTCGCCATCGCCGAGGCCGATGTGGTGATCCTGCTCGTGGATGTCCTCGCCGGGCTGACCGGTCTGGACTATGAGGTGGCCGACCGGTTACGCCAGACCCAGCGGCCGGTGATCCTGGCCGTGAACAAGTGCGATAACGAGCAACGGCGGTTGGAGGCCGTCGAGTTCTATGCCCTGGGGCTGGGCGAGCCGGTCCCCATCTCGGCCCTGCACGGTTCCGGCACCGGCGACCTCCTGGAGCGGGTGGTGGCTCATCTGCCGGCGGACATCGCCACCGAGGAGACGGAGGCCATTCACGTCGCCATCGTGGGCCGGCCCAACGTGGGCAAAAGCGCGCTCCTCAACGCCATCCTGGGCCGCGAGCGGGCCATCGTCAGCCCTATCCCCGGCACGACCCGGGATGCCCTTGACACCCCTCTGACCTGGGCCGGCCAGCCGGTGATCCTGATTGATACAGCCGGTATCCGCCGGCGCGGGCGCATTCAGCCGGGGGTGGAGCAATACAGCGTGCTGCGGGCACTCAAGGCCATCAACCGCGCCGATGTGGCGGTGCTGGTGCTCGACGCTACAGAGGAGGCCAGTCAGGATGCCCATATCGCCGGCTATATCGTGGAGGCCGGCAAGGGGATCGTCGTGGCCGTGAACAAGTGGGACCTGGTGCCCCACAAGACCGCCCAGACCAGCCACGACTACCGGGCCCGGCTCAGGGCCAGGCTCAAGTTCGCTGATTATGTGCCGATAGTCTTTGTCTCGGCCCTCAAGCGGCAGCGCGTAGACCAGGTGCTGGACCTGGCGTTGGGCATCACCGAGAACCGGGCCTTGCGCATCCCCACCGGCCAGTTAAATCAGTTCGTCCGCCAGGTCCTGCTACACCATCCGCCCCCCACCCGTAAGGGGCGCGCGTTGCAGGTCTTTTATGTAACCCAGCCGGCCGTAGACCCGCCCGTATTCGTGTTTTTTGTGAACGACCCGGCCCTGGTACACTTTTCGTACCAGCGCTACCTGGAAAACCAGTTACGTGAGGCTTTTGGCTTCCACGGCACGCCCATCCGGCTCCTGTTTCGGAGCAGACCATGAGACCCGCTGTCCACAACGGCGGTCGCAGACCGCTTTTGAGCAAGCGTCACCCTCCGCCCACGCTCGCGGCGGGCCACGCTCGCGGCGGGTGTGTCACCCGCCGCCGGGCGCGGGGTTGCAGACCCGCCCCCCGCTCGTGGCGGGTGTGTCACCCGCCGCCGGGCGCGGGGTTGCAGGCCCCTGGCGAGCACATATTATAACGAGTGAGGTGGATCTTGAATATCCTGGTTCTAACTGCTCATCCCGACGACGCCGAGTTCTTTGCCGGCGGCACCCTGGCCCGGGCTGCTGACCAGGGGCACGCCATTCACATCCTCATCGCCACCGATGGCGAGCGTGGCAGCCTGGAGTATGGGGCCGCCGAACTGCGCCAGATCCGGCGTTGCGAGGCCCAGGAGGCCGGCCGCATCCTTGGCGTGCGTTCCGTGTCGTTCCTGGGCTATAGCGACGGATTCCTGCGTGACGTGCCCCTGACCACGCTACGCGAGCGGTTCATCCGGGCCATTCGCCAACACCGGGCCGATGTGGTGTTCACCTTCGACCCGCTGGACGTGACGGACCACCCGGACCATCAGTGTGTCGCCGTCGCGGCTACAGATGCGGTCAGCGCGGCTGGCCTGCCCCTCTATCACCCTGAGCATCTGGCAGAGGGGTTGCCGGTTCAGGTGGTGCTCACCGTCTACCATTTCGCCCGCACCCCCCGCGAGGCGAACAAGGCCGTGGATGTCAGCGCCTATCTGGAGCGGCGCATCGCCGCCTTGCAGGCCCATGCCAGCCAGATGCGCTTCACGGTGGCGGAGGTACGGCGGCTGGCGGAACTGGCCGGCGCGCCGGCCGACCTGTTAGCCCTGTTGGACCCGGCTCGCGCGGCGGATGCCATCGCCATGGCCATCGGGATGCGTGCGGCGGCCCACGGTGCCCCCTATGACCTGGAGGCGGCAGAGTTGTTTCGCCAGCGCGAAAGCCCCCTGGAGCCGCTCTTTGGTCTTACCGACTGGCGGCCGGTGGAGATCATGTGATGTCAATCTTACACGCATTGCTTTCTTCTGTGGGCTGGGCGATACTGTATGGGGAACTGACGGCCTATCACAGCTCGGTGCCACGGGCGATGTTGGCGGGGACCCTGGTGTTCGGGGGTACTCTGGCTGCATTCCTGATCCCGCCACGGCTGTTCCGGTATGCGAACGATATGCCAGCCCCGGCGGTGCTGACCCGGCTCACCCAAAGGGGGGTGGTGGCTTTTCTCATCGTGTTGCTGTTGGGCCTGGTCACCCTGGGTTTGTGCTGGCCGAACTGGTCTATCCAGCTCATTCAGGAGCTGTATGCCTATACGATCATCGCCAGTCTACTCTTCTTTGCCCTGGGGGAGGTCTATGCCCGGCATGTGGTCTATTTGCAGGCCACCCGGCAATATAACTCGGACCAACTGCTCATCGTGACGGTGGCTCTCACAGCCCTCATGATCTTGCTGGCCCTCTACTTCCTGGCCCTGGACGCCCTCATGCCCCGCGATGCCCATGTGCATATCCGGGACCTGTTGCTTCTGACCGTGGTGGGTTATGGCTACGGCTGGCACCTGTACCAGATCGGGCACCACTAAGAGCCTATCCGAAAAAGGTGTAGGACAGCCTTTCCAGGCTGTCCAGGCAGGCTGGAAAGCCTGCCCTACAGTTTTTCGGATGGGCACTAAAAGTTAAAAATCTATCCTCGGAGAGCGCAGATGTTGCTCAAAGCGGGTCTGTGACCCGCCTTTCTCGGCGGTCACAGACCGCCGAGGAGCACGAATTTTCACCTACTGATCCTCGGAGAGCGCAGATGGATGATCTCATAAACCTGGTTTTCCTTATTGCGCGGGTCACGGCCTGGCTGACGAGCCTGTACGTGGCCTGGGCATTGGCCTACGATAACCCCCTGGCCGGGCGGGCTGTGCGGCCGGCCGGTCCTATCCCCGGGGCGATCTTGCGCCTGCTATTGACCCTGGCCCTCACCGCCGTCCTGGCGCAGCCGTTGGAGCATCTCATCCTGGTGGTGGAAGGACTATGGGACCCGGTCCTGCGCCAGGCCCTCAGCGGTGGCCGTTTCGACGTGCTGGCAGCTTATTTCGTTCTGTTCCCGGCCTTCCTGGTAGCCTATGTGGTGGCTGGGCTGGCTATCTGGCGCGTGGATTGGGAGCGGATCGGAGAGGTCACCGGCTGGCACGCTGGCCTGGCCGACCGGTTCTTTATCCTGCTGGTCCTGGGTGACGGGCTGGTGCTACCCTGGGGCGGCCTGCTCAATGGCGCGTTGACCTTGTTGAAGATGGCTGAGGGGTGGTTCGGGTTCGTCTCTTAGCCCCAATACCTTTCAAATAACACTCCGGAATCGAGCCTTCAGGCGGAAAATCCGGCTGAAGCCTCTACTCCGGCACCTTATTTGAAATGTATTGCTCTTAGCCCACACGAATCAAAACCCGCCTGGTATGGGACGGAAGGATCGCGCCCGTACCGGCGTATATAAGAAGGAGGAGGAGCATGGCTCGTATCACCCGGCGACCCGGCACGATGTTGTATCCGGTCCCGGCGGTCCTGGTCACCTGCGTGGACCGGACCGGCCGGCCCAATATCATCACCCTGGCCTGGGTCGGCACCGTCTGCTCGGCCCCGCCGATGGTGGGCATCGGCGTGCGCCCCAGTCGCTATTCCCACGACCTCATCCGCGACGGCGGCGAGTTCGTGGTCAACATCCCCAGCGCCACTATCGTCGAGGCGGTGGATTATTGCGGCCATGTGTCCGGCGCAGAGGTGGACAAGTTCGCTGTCACCGGCCTGACGCCGCTCCCGGCCTCAAAGGTGCGCCCGCCGCTCATCGCCGAGTGCCCGGTGAACCTGGAATGCCGGGTGGAACAACACCTGTCCCTGGGCGCTCACACCCTGTTCCTGGGCGAGATCGTGGCGGTACAGATGGACCAGGATGTGCTGGACCAGAGCGGGACCCTGGACGTGCGTCTGGCTCAGCCGGTGGCCTTTGTCAACGGCGAGTATTGGACGTTGGGTAACCTCCTGGAAACTTATGGGGTCTCACAAAGGGTAAACTCGATACGGGGAGAAAACGGATGAAGGGGACCTGGCCCTTGTCGGGCTTGTTCGCCATAGCGTCGGTGCTTGGGGTGATCTCGCTGACGCTACCGGGCATCCAGGCAGCGGGTCATCAACCGGCCGCCTCACCGGCGCAACGCCTGGTCTGGCAGGGTGTTATCCTCAGCGACCAGCGGGGGGCGACTATCGGCGGCACGATGGTCATCGCCTCGGTAGTGGCCCGGGACGGCGTGGTATTGGAGGTCTATGCCCAGACTGGCGAGTTCATCACTCGTAACACCAGCGGTACCAAGCCGGAGCGCGGTGAACACGCCTGTGAGTTCACCTCGCTCTCACCCGGCGACTATGTGCTGGTGGCCCCGGACCTGGAGGCCCGGGTTGCTTTTCACGCCACCGGCAACAATCTGATCACCATCGAGTTCCGCCAGGTATTGCAGGTGGTTACGCCTACTCCTTCGCCGACGTTGTCGTCCTGGGCAGCCCGGCTGGTCAGCATCGAGGAGAACCCGGCCATCGGCGGGGCGCTGGTCCGCGTGCGGGTGGAAGGGCAAAGCGGCCTGGCCGTGGAGATCCGCACGCCCAACGGCGACTTTCGCACCACCAACTGGACCGGCGTCAAGGCCGAGCTGGGCAGCGATGTGGCCGAGTTTGCCACCCTGAGCAAGGGCGCGTATGTCGTCGTGCCATACAACCTGGGGGTCAGCTTCCCGTTCACGGTGGACAAACCCGGCGTCTATTACATCGAGTTCGAGCGGGTCCAGGCGCCGACGGTCGGGCCGCGCACGCCACGCCCCACGTCCATCTATCCCACGCCCACACCCCGGCCGGCCGGGCCGGTCATCCGGTGGACCACCAAGGTCAACCGCAGCCAATGCGGGGCCGACACACCGCTGGCGGCCTCGGCGATCATCGTCATCGTGCCGGGGCGCGCCGGCTCCACCGTCTGGCTGCGCAGCGGGGACTGGAAGGTCTCGCAAATAGTGGGCACCAAACCCGAATATGGGGAATGGGCGCTGGAGTTCGGGGGCCTGACGGCCAACGAGTATCGCGTGGAGCCGGAGGGGATGGACGCCCGGGCCACGGTGGATGTGGATGGCATCTGCGTGGCCTGGGTGGAGTTTGTGTCGTACATCGAAGCCCCGGGACAGGGTTCCAGACTGGTCTGGACCGGGCGAGTCACGCGGAACACCAGCCGCGAATCCCAGCCTACCGGCGGCAAATTCTCATCCATTGTGGTGACGGTGGCCGGCAAGCAGGGGCTACCGGTGCGCCTCCGCACCGGTGATTGGAGCATCGCCGGTTATACCGGCACCAAGCCGGAGTATGGCCCCTTCTCTGTCGAGTTCTCCGCCCTGCCCGGCGGCACATATACGGTTGAGCCGTTGGGCCTGGATGCCACCGTATCCGTCTTTGTGGACGGCGGTGGTTCGGCGGTGGTGGAGTTTAACCCGGAGCTGGTGCCGGCCACGCTGCCCACGCGCGCGCCAGCCCCCACCCGCACTGCCGGCCCCACTCGCACCGCCGAACCACCGCCGTCCACAAAGA
>DAOTYG010000123.1:0-7601 GCA_034435155.1 Anaerolineae bacterium
TTTGCGTGGTCGGTGTTCTGGGCCGGGGTCGCGGTCCTGGCCGGGCTGCTGGTGAGCCGTTTCGTGCTGATCGGCCCCACGATGGCCCTGGTGGAGCGGGTCTTTGCCGGGAGCGAGTCCCTGCAACGAGCCTTCGCCAGCCCGCAGATGTTCTACTCCTACCAGTTCTGCAACGTGCTGCTCTTCGGGTTACTCCTGGCGGCCAGCGGGGCCGTGCTGAGGGTGGCGCTGTGTCCCATCTATCTACCCCGGCGATTATCCTCCTGGAGTAGATCCTTCAGGCGGGACATTCCAGCTAAAGCTTCTACTCCAGAATCGGAGTCGGGCATTCCAGTCTGGCAGGTCGCTGCCGTGGTCGTGCTGGTGCTCGACCTGTTCCTGTTCGGCGTGGGCTTCAACACGGCCGGCGACCCCGCCCTCCTCGACTTTACGCCCCCGGCCATCGCCTTCCTCCAGCAGGATACCGACCTCTACCGCATCACCACCTTCGGCTACCAGGACGTGCTCAAGCCCAACACGGCCATGCGCTACCGCCTCCAGGATATGCGCGGCTACGACACCATCGTCCTCAAGCAATACGTGGAGACCTGGCAGTTGATGGAGGAGCCGCACGGCCTGCTCTACAGCATGATCCACAAGCTGGTGGAACCCAAGTCGCTCACGTCGCCTATTTTGGACCTGCTGGGCGTGCGCTACGTGCTCACGACGCAGGACCTGTCGGTGCCCGGCCTGACTGAGGTCTACCGGGGCGAGGTGAACATCTACCGCAACGAGGATGCGCTGCCCCGGGCCTTCATCGTGCCGACGGTCCAGAAAGCAGCGAGCCGCGAGCAGGCGTTGACGCTGCTGGCGGAGCCGGGCTTCGACCCGCGCCGGGTGGCAGTAGTCGAAGGGCTGGAGCAAGAGATAGAGACGAGGGATAGAGAGAACCTGCCAGCCACGGTGGTACGCTATGCACCGAACGAAGTGGTCATCTCCGCCACGGTCTCGACCACGGCCACCCTCGTCCTGGCCGATTCCTACTTCCCCGGCTGGCGGGCCTATGTGGACGGGCAGGAGACACGCATCTACCGGGCCGACGGGTGCCTGCGGGCCGTGGCCGTGCCGGCCGGCGCGCACACCATCCGCTTCAAGTACCTGCCCGACTCGTTCCGCTACGGCCTCTACGTCAGCTTTATCGGCGCGGTGCTGGGGCTACTGGGGCTGGGCTATTGGGCCTGGCGGCGGTTCTATCGCGGGATGCAAGACGCCGGCACGGTCCAGCGCATCGCCAAGAACAGCCTCACGCCGATGATCGCGCAGCTCTTCAACAAGGGCGTGGACATCGCCTTCGCCATGCTCATGCTGCGCATCCTGGGTCCGGTGGACGCCGGCAAGTATGCCTTCGCGGTCATCATCTTCACCTACTTTGACATCTTTGTGGGCTTTGGGCTGAACACGCTCATCATCCGCGAGGTGGCGCGAGACAAATCGCAAGGTCCTCGGTTCCTGGCGAACGCGCTGCTGCTGCGCGCCGGGCTGCTGGTGCTGGCCGCGCCGGCCGCCCTGCTGCTGATCGGGCCGCTGGCCGGGCCGATGAACGTGACGCCAGACACCGGCTGGGCCATCGTGTTACTGCTCGTCGGGCTGATCCCCGGCAGCATCAACGGCGCGCTCACGGCCCTGTTCCAGGCCCACGAGCTGATGGAGTACCCGGCCGCCATCACCGTGGTGTCCAACGTGCTGCGGGCGGCGCTGGGAGCGGTCGCGCTCTTCGCCGGTCTGGGTATCCTGGGGCTGGCCGGGGTCTCCATCGTCATCAACCTGGTAACGCTGGTCATCCTGTGGCGGCTGACGGCCGCGATGCTGTTCCGGCCCCGGCCCGTGGCCGATACAACCCAGGCGCGCTGGATGGTGGGGGAATCGTACCCGCTCCTGCTGAACGACCTGCTGGCGCGCATCTTTTTCCGCGTGGACACGCTGTTGATGAAGCCGCTCCTGGGCGCCGGGAGCGACCTGGCGATTGGCTACTACACCACGCCATACAAGTACCTGGACGGGCTGAACATCGTGCCCAGCACGTTCACCCTGGCGATCTTTCCCCTGTTCTCGTCCTACGCGGAGTCGGCGCGAGAGCGGCTGAACCGCGCCTACCACCTGGCGCTCAAGTTCCTGCTGCTCATCGCCGTTCCCCTCACGGTGCTGACGGTCTACGCGGCGCGCGATCTCATCCTCATCCTGGGTGGGGCCGAGTACGTGCCGGGGAGCGTGACCGCGCTGCAGGTGCTCATCTGGTTTCTGCCCTTCAGCTTTGTCAACAGCGTGACGCACTACGTGCTCATCGCCGTGGGGCAACAGCGTTTCCTCACCCTGGCCTTCATCATCGGGGCCACGTTCAACGTGGTCGCCAACCTGATCGCCATTCCCCTCTACGGTATCCTGGGCGCGGCGGCCGTGACGATCCTGAGCGAGCTGGTGCTGCTGATGCCGTTCTACTACGGGATTCGCAAGCACGTGGGGCCGGTGCCGTGGCTGCGGCTCTTCTGGCGGCCGGTCGTGGCGACGACCATCATGGGGATAGCCCTGTTCCCCCTGCGCGAACAGAGCTTCCTGGTGACGGTGCCGGCAGGCCTGGCGATCTATGCGATCATACTGGTAGTGTTGCGGACGTTCACGGCCGAGGACCGAGGTGTAGTGAGGCAGTTGGTGAGCCGGGGGCGAGGATAGCCTCTTTGACATTCTTGCTGGCAATGTGTATAATCGCATCGTAAAAGTCACGGCTACGGCGGGCAAGCGACGATAGTGGCTTGCTTTTCAGCCTGCCGGGGCGGAGGAGAACCAGGTGGACCTGACCGCGAGGCGCCGATTCACCAACCGGTACGAGGAGAGCCTGGCGCATCTGGAGGAGGGCCTATCTCGCCTGGAGTCCGGCGACGTGCCCGGGGCCATCGAGAAGCTGGAAGCATCCCTGCGTTGCGACCGGGAGAATACCCTGGCTCTGGGCAACCTGGGGTTGATCTACCACCAGTTGGGCCAGCTTGAGCGGGCCGAGGAATTATACCGGTCAGCCTTGGCGCTAGAATCAGCCGACCCCTGGCTACATCGGGGGCTGGGTGGCGTCTACGAGGCCCAGGGCCGCTGGGAGCAGGCGCAAAAAGAATACCGCCGGGCCATCGAACTGGACCCACAGGATGCCCTGGCCCGCTATGCCCTGGGGAACGCGCTGCTGGCCGAGCGCAAGCTGGAGGCGGCGGTGGATGCCTTCTGCGACGCGCTGGAGATTGACCCGACCCTGGACGCTGCGCGCAACCGCCTGGCCGCCATCTATCGCGGTCGCGGGATGAACGCGGCGGCCCTGGAGCAATACGCCATCGTGGCTCAGCGCAACCGGGGCAATCAGATCGGCGAGGTGGCTCTACAACGCCAGGCCCTCATCGGGCAACTCCAATGGCCGATGGCCCGCCGGGACCCGGCCCGCACCGCCCATGAGCCGGCCCTGTTGACGCCACCGCTGGGCATCCACTGGCAGTTCGACACACCTGGGGAGATCGCCACTGCGCCCATCATGTTCAACGGCGTGGTCTACCTGGCCTGCCAGTCCGGCCGCGACGGCGCGGGCGTGCTGCTCGCCCTGGACGGTGTGACCGGCGAGGAGATATGGCGCTTTACCGTGCCGCGTAACCACTCCATCTCCACCACGCCGGCCGCTCACGATGGTCTGGTGTTGCTGGGCACCACCGGCGGGATATTTTATGCCCTCGACGCGGCCATCGGGCGCGTGGCCTGGCAGTTT
This sequence comes from Anaerolineae bacterium, assembly GCA_034435155.1. Lineage (GTDB taxonomy): Bacteria > Chloroflexota > JAHJIN01 > JAHJIN01 > JAHJIN01 > DAOTYG01. The sequence continues at coordinate 3,773 of DAOTYG010000123.1, forward strand.
GAGACCCGGGGCGCGATCCGTGCCGCCCCGGCCGTCGCCGGCAATCTCGTCTACGTCGGCTCCGACGACCGCTGCCTGTATGCGTTGGCCCTGCTCACCGGCCAGGAGCGCTGGCACCTTGAGACCGGCGGGGCGGTGACAACGGCCCCGGCCGTGGACAGGGGGCGCGTCTTTGCCAGCGCCGGTGACCGCCGCTTCCGGGCCGTGGATGCCCGGAGCGGCACAGAGTTGTGGTCCGTCAACATCGGGGAAGCCGCCTGCCCACCAGTGGTCAGCGGACCGACGGTATTTGTCCCCACCAGGGATTGCCTGCTCTATGCCCTGGTCGCCACCAGTGGCGAACGCCGCTGGAACGCCCGGTTCAAACCCATCCGCGATGGGTTCTCGGAACTGGCCGCCTGGGAGAGCCGGCTCTACCTGGCCTACGGCAACGTGCTGGCGGCCCTGGACATCATCTCCGGCCAGATCGAATGGGAAGTGCCGCTGCCTGACGTGGCGGCCCTGAAGGCCCCGGCCCTGGCCGGCCAGTTGCTCTACGTGACCTCCACCACTCCCGGCCGGCTCTATGCCTTCGACATCGCCCGGGGCCGGCGTCGTTGGCAATACGATCTGCCGCAGACGGTGGTTACCTCGCCGGTCATCAGCCAGCGGGCACTCCTGATCGGCACGACCGCCACGCCCCAGGAGACCACCTCAGGCCCCACCGGCGGGGCCAAACTCCTGGCCCTGGGACCACTATGAACGAGCCGTCCGACGCCCCTGAAGCCACCCCCACACCGGCCTGCCGGCGGTCACGGCCAGGCTCAGCAGATAAGTCACCCCGGCCACCAAAATGATCGTAGCCCCGGAGGTGAGATTCAGGAAATACGACAACCATAGCCCGGTTGTCGTGAAGAATACGCCCAGCACACTCGCCAGGACCATCATCCTTTTCAGGTCCCGCACGAACTGCCCACTGATCGCCGCCGGCATCGTCAGCAGGGCGATGACCAGGATCAGCCCCACTACCCGCATCACCATCACCACCGTCAGGGCCACCAGAACCACCAGGAGCAGATAGATGGCATCCACCGGCACGTTCTCCACCGTGGCAAAGGTCTCGTCGAACGAGATCGCCAGCAGCTCCTTGTAGAACAATGCCACCACCCCGATGATGATCCCATCGAGCACCAGCATGAGCAGCAGGTCGCTGGCCGGAACCGTCAGGATACTGCCGAACAGGTAGCTCATCAGATCGGTCTTGTAACCCGCCGTCAGGTCCACCAGGATGATGCCCCAGGCCATGCCGATGGCCCACAGCACACCGATGATAGTATCCGCGCGTTGCCGGGTCCGCCGCTGCACCACGCCCATCCCCAACGCCGCCGCCAAGCTAAAGATCACCGCCCCCCACACCGGGTTAAACCGGAAAAAGTAGCCCAGCCCCACGCCGCCATAGGCCGCATGGGCGATGCCACCGCTGAGAAAGACAATGCGGTTGACCACCACCAGCGTGCCGATGACCCCGCAGGCGATGCTCACCAACACCCCGGCCAGGAGCGCGTGACGCATAAAGGTGAATTGCAAAGCCTCCAGAAACGGCTCCATTACGCCGCCTCCTCGATGTGCTCGGCAAAGACCCGGTGGGGCACGCCGTGAGCGATCAGATCAATGGGACACTGGTAGCCCGCCTCCAGCATCTCCGGCGTGATCTGCTTCTCCCGGTGGTAGAACAACCGTCGGTTCAGGCAGCCCACCGTCTTGACGTGCGCCGAAATGGCGCTCATGTCATGAGACACCAGCAGGATAGTCACATGCTCGTTCAACCGCCCCAGAAGCTCGTAGAGGCCGCTGCTCATCTGCGGGTCCACGCTGGCCGTGGGTTCGTCCAGGAGCAGGATCGCGGGTTCTGCGGCCAGGGCGCGGGCGATATAGACCCGTTGCCGCTGTCCGCCGGACAGCTCGCCAATGGGCCGGTCGCGCAGGGCCAGCAGCTCCACCTGACGCAACGCCTCGGCCACGGCCTCGTCATCCTGAGCGGTATAACGTTGCAACAGACGCCTTCGGCCCAGCCGGCCCATGCGGACCACATCCCAGACCCGGATGGGAAAATCGCGGTCGAACTCTACCGTCTGGGGCACATAGCCGATATGCCGCCGACCCGCCCGGACGTCCTGGCCCATGATGCGCACCTCGCCGCGTTGGGGCGGCAACAGGCCCAGCAGCACTTTGAACAGCGTGGTCTTGCCGCCCCCGTTGGGGCCGATGAGGCCGATAAAGTCCCGCTCATAGACCGAGAGGTTGATGTCCTCCAGCACCATCTCGCCATCATAGCCGGCCCACAGATGGCGAACCGTGATCACCTCGCGGGGTAGAGTTATATCATATCCCGCCATGTCTGTCTTCCTCGCCTTGTTGAAAAAGTTTTTCAAATTATAACATATCTGTCAAGGCCAGACCAGGCGGGTACTTGACATCCGTGCGTAATTAAATGCATGAGGGACCCTGCCCCATTCCCCACTTCGTCGCCGCTACGCGATGCGGGGAGGGGAAAGAATGCCTGGTAGGGGTTTTTGCGGCGGCTTCGCCGCCGCAAAAACCCCCAGAAAGGCTTTCTCCCTCTCTGTTCCCTCCCTGACAAAAGTTATGCACTGGTGTCAGGGGTACTTGACAAGACCTCTTACCGCCATTATACTGAACTCGCCTCGGAGGAGCCGTTGCGTCATCGTATATTCGACATCCTGAAAGTGGTCATCAGCCTGGGTCTGATCGGGCTGTTGCTTTCCCAGGTGAACCTGAATCAGGTGTTGACCATCATCGCGCGCGCCAACCTGGGACTGCTGTTGTTGGGCCTGACGCTGTATGTGGGGGCCATGGCCGCCAATGGTCTCAAATGGTACGTGCTCCTGCGCGCCCAGGGGATTCGTCTGGCCCTGACCGACGTGCTGGTCTATACGTTCGTGGGGTTCTTTTTCAATAACCTCCTGCCCACCTCCGTGGGTGGGGACCTGGCCCGTTTTGCCACGTTGGCCCGCGATACGGACCGGCGGGCCGAATCGGCCCTGTCGGTGGTGATGGACCGGCTGGTGGGACTGTTCACTTATATCACGGTGGCGGCCGTGATAGGCGCGGTCGTGGTGTGGGGAGTCGGGCGGCCGGACCTGGCGCATCTGGTGGGGATAGTGGTCGTCCTCTTTGGGCTGGTGACGGTGGGCCTGGCCTCTTTGTTGAGTCGGCGTCTGCGCGGCCTTGTGGAGCGGCTATTTACCCTGCCGGGACTATCCCGGCTGGCTTTGTTGTATCGGCGGCTCTCCGTGACGGTGCAGATGTATCGAGACCGGCCGGGCGTGTTACTCCTGGCCGCTGGCATATCTTTCAGCGGGCTGGTGCTGACCAACGTGATCAACCTGCTGGTCGCTCTGGCCCTGGGCATAGACCTGCCCCTGCTCTATATCTTTTTATTTAACCCTCTGGTGGCCTTTACGCCGCTCATCATCCCCTCGTTGGGTGGACTGGGCGTGACCCAGGGCTTCTTTGACATCTTTTATCATCGCCTGGGACATCTTATCACCGCCGACGAGGCTATCTCCATCTCGTTGACTTTTCAGGCCATTGTTTACCTGGCTTCCCTGCCGGGTGGGGTCTTGTGGTGGCATGGCCGGGCCCCGGCCCAGGAGAGGGTGGCAGACCTGGACTGAGAAGAAACCCATGACCGAATCCGTTCGCCTGACAGCGATTAGAGATTATAGTGATTTAAATTTTCCAACACCGTATTCACTATGACCAGTTCCGTCCAATGCGGCAACCAGTATCACAGTCAAATTCATTCAGCTCTGTGCTCGCTGGATTG
>DAOTYG010000124.1:0-3410 GCA_034435155.1 Anaerolineae bacterium
GGCGGAGGGGCAATGGTGAGGTAGTACTGGGGTACTGATAATAGAACAAGTGTTCTTGTAGGCCGCTATTGATCTCTTCGTCGCAATATGATATAATAAGTGGGGATTCCCGCCGGGTTCAAACAATGGGGTATGGGAGGGAATCCACGGGGAGAAGGGCACTGTGGACCGCGATCGGTGGCCTCAATGGGGAAGCGGCTTTATGCAGGCATGGCGAATGGCGTGCCTTTGGTTCGTCTAATGGCCCAGTTGCCCGGTCAAAGGCCGGGGACGGGGCTTTTTTTGTTTTCGTAATTGCCCGGCCTGCCCTCCCGCAGATTTGGAACGTGTAAGCCTGCAGGAGGGTGTACTGATCGGGCAAATCACCTACGGTCTAGCGATCATTACTGGACCAGGAGGGGGTAACGAAGCGTGGGCTGCGATTCTGAGGCGGGCCGGCTGCGCCGGGTGGTGATGTGCCCACCCACGTTCTTTGAGATCCTGAAGCCGATCAACTACATCCAGTGGCTCTATCACAGCGACGGCCTGCCCCGGCCGGTGCCGCAGACGATGGTGCAGCAGCACAGCCGGCTGGTGGACATCCTGCGCCAGGAGGGCGTGGAAGTGGAGCTGCTGCCGCCGGTCTATGGCCTGCCCTACCAGCACGCCACGCGCGACGTGGGCGTGGTCATTGGGGAGGCCATTGTGCTGGCCCCGCTCAAGGAGGAGATGCGCCGGCGGGAGACCCAGATCGCAGAGCCGGCGCTGCAGAAGTACGGGCTGAAGGTGCTGATGCCCAAGCAAGGCTTCGTAGAAGGCGGCGACGTGGTGGTAGACGACGGGCGTTTATGGGTGGGCCTGGGGTCCCGCACCGACGAGCGAGGCGCCGAGTTCCTGGACCGCACCTTTGGGCGGGATTATGACGTGATCCCCCTGCGCTTCGACCCCCACTATACCCATCTGGACACGGTGCTGGGCGTGGTGGGCCGGGGCCATGCGCTGGTCTACGAGCCGGCGTTCGAGCCGGCTTCCCTGCAACGTATCCGGGAGGCGTACCCCACCCTCATCTCCCTGACGGACGAGGAGCAGCGAAACGCCGGGGCCAACGTGCTGTGCCTCAGCCCGGACAGGGTGATCTCCATCGCCGAGAACGCCACCGTGAACGAGCGGCTGGCCCGGCTGGGGCTTGAGGTGATCACGCTGCCCTACTCCGAGGTGATCAAGAGCGGGGGCAGCGTGCGGTGTGATACGTTGCCGGTGGAGCGGGACGGATGAAGCGATGAGCCAATCGCCACCACGGGTCCGGGCGCGCGTGAGCGAGGTCCGGGATAACGGCGTTCTCGTCAAGGTGCTGGACAGCGGCCGGGCCGGCTTTATCCGCCGCCGGGAGCTATCCTGGGACCGCCGGGTGGGTCGCCTCCCCCAGATGCCCATGCCGGGGGAAGACGTTGACGCCGTCATCATCGAGGACAGCGCGGAGACCGGCCTGCTCTATCTGAGCATTCGCCGACTTTCGGATCCCTGGGAGCCGGTGATCGCCAATCGGAAGTACCAGGTGGGCCAGTCGGTGTCGGGCGAGGTGGTCAACGTGCGCCGGTTTGGCGCCTTTGTGCAGCTCGAGCCGGGCATTGACGCGCGGGTCCCGCCAGCCGGCGTCCCGCTGCCCAAAGACCAGACCATCGAGGACGTCTTGTGGGTGGGGGACCAGGTGCGCGGCGTGATCACCAAAGCGGAGCTGGGCACCCACGAGATCGAACTGAGCCTGTGGGATGAACTGCGGCGGCTGGAAACGGTGCCAGACCGCAAAGCGGTCCAACTGGCCTTGCTTGGCGGCGAGACCGGGACCGCAGGGCCGGCCGGGCCTGAGGCTACCGACCAGCCCCGGATCGTGCGCCGGTTCCGCCCCCGGATACCCCGCCCCCAGCGGTTCCTGGTGGTGGACGACGACCCCCAGGCCCGCCGGCTCATCTGCCAACGTTTGGAAAAAGAATACGGCATCCTGGCGGATGAGGCGCCGGACGGCAAAGAGGCCGTGGCGAAGGTCAGGCAGGGCCTGCCCTATGGATTGGCGATCATTGACGTGCGCCTGGATGGGGAGCACGGCGCGGAGGTGGCGGAGCGGCTCTGGGCCTTGCGACCCGATCTGCCTGTTCTGTATGTGAGCGTCGCCGAACTCAGTGATCGGGACCGCGCGGCCATTGACACCAGCCGCACCCCCCTCAGCAGCAAAGAGCCGGACGCCATCGTGGAGTGGATAGACCGGCTGTGCAGCGGGGATTGGGGGTTCCAGGAATCGGCCGGGGCAGAATCGGCGGATCACTTTGTGCAGCAATTGGGCCTGGCGGCCTTTGTGCGGCGTTCCCTGAAGGAGCGACTTGGCGACATGCTGGGCGCCCTGCGACAAAAGGCCGGGGTCTCCCACGCCATCGTGCTCGAGCTGGACCCGACCGGCCGGCAGGTGTCGGTCCTGGCGGCGGACCCGCCCCTGCCGGATCACCTGTGCGCGTCCCCTGGCGGCCTGTACTACAGCCCGGCGCGCAACGTGATCGAGGATGAGGAAGAGTTCCGGCGGAACGACATCCAGGAAGGCGATGCTCAGTTCAAGAACCTGTTCCCCCGGTTGACGTACCGGTCCTGTCTGGGCCTTCCCATCCGTATACCCGACCATCTGACGCGCCACGCTCTCTTTCTGCTCGACCGACGCGCCTGGAGCTTTGACGCCCGGCGGCGAAAACAGAAACTTCAACAGGCCCGGCTGGCCGCCCAGTTCCTGGCCGTGGCGATTGAGCGATCCGTGCTGTTGGAACACATGCGGCAATACCAGTCGCAATACGCCGACGGGCGGCTGCTGAACGATATGGTGCACGAGATAAACAACAAACTGGGGGGTATACGGTCTCAAGCCCAACGGCTATTGGAGAATCTGCCCGACGCAGGGCAGGCGGCGAACCCACCGGACAGATGGCTGGACACCGCCCGGGACGCGGCCAATAAGATCGTCCGGGATGAGGAAGAGATCAAACAATTGGTGCAGGCGTATCGGCGTCTGGCGCGGGGGGAACTGGGACGAGTGTCGGTGAACGAGGCGGTGCAGGCCGCCATTCGCCAGTTAACCTATACGGCAAAGGACGCGATGGTGGAGATCGTCCTGGACCTGGCCGACGATGTGCCCCCGGCGTGGGGGATCCAGTCGCAGTTGGAGCAGGTGATCCTGAACCTGGCGCTCAACGCGATCCAGCAGATCGCGCGGCAGCACGAACAGTTCGAAAAAATCGAAGCGGAACGGCGAGGCGACGCGCTGCCAGGGAGACTGGTCATCGTGCAGTCCCGGTATCGCGGCCCGGGGTTCCCCTGCCCGATCCAGGTGCGGGTGGTGGACACCGGCCCCGGCGTCCATTGGCGGGATCAGGAGCGCATCTACGCCATGGGGG
>DAOTYG010000125.1:0-6162 GCA_034435155.1 Anaerolineae bacterium
TACCCTCCCGCAGGTTCGGGCGCAATCTCCGCACTGAAGTGCGCCGCAATGAGCTGCTCGCTCTCTTGCCAGCCGCTTTCTAACCTGCGGGAGGGTGGCGGGTAGGTATTTACCACCGCGAACAAAACCCTCTGCATCATGCTCTGCTCACCATCCAGCGGCTGGCATACTGGCCGGCAACGACGGTCCTGGCGGTGCTCCTCCTGGCCGCCGCAACCCAGGGCCTCTGGTGGCACAGCCTGGGGGGTGGCACGACGGCCTTGCTGGTCAGCGCGCTCTACCTTGTCCTGGCCCTGGCGGACTGGGCCATGCTGGCCTGGTTGCCGCGTCGAGGCCGCAGCTTTGGCCCGCCCATCCCTCCGCTGTTGGCTTTGAGCCTGGCGCGCTGGGGGTTGGATGCCGGAACAGGTCTGCTGATGCTGAACGGTCGGCCGGCCGACCGGCTCTTGCTCCTGGCATTCGCGTTGAACGCGCTAACCTCGTCTCTGGTGCTCTATGCCACCTGGATCGAGCCGTTCCGCCTGGGCGTGACCCATCTGACGTTGAGCACCACCCGGCTACCGGCCGGCGCACGCCTGCGCCTGGTCCAGCTCTCCGACGTGCATATGGAACGCACCACCCGACGCGATCAAGAGGTGCTCCGGCGTGTTCGTGATCTGGCACCCGACCTGATCCTCCTCACCGGCGATTTCCTTAACCTGTCTTATGTGGGTGAGCCGACGGCGATGGCACACTTTCGGGCCTGGGCCGGCCAGCTTGAGGCCCGCTATAGCGTCTATGCTGTCCAGGGGACCCCACCGGTAGACCCGGATCACCTGATGGAAGAGTTGTTCGATGGGCTATCGGTCCGCCTTCTGCGCAACGAGTATGTGACGCTATCTGTCGGGGATGGCGGTCAGGTGATCATCGTCGGGGTGGGGGCCGGGATGACCCTGGATGAGGACCGGGCGCGATTTCAGCGCACCTTTGCGGCTTTGCCGGCCAGGGGCCACGATGGATTCCGGCTACTGTTGTACCATCTGCCAGACCTCCTGCCCGAAGCGGTCGCAGCGGGGGTAGACCTGTATCTGGCCGGGCATACCCACGGCGGGCAGATTCGGCTACCGCTGTTCGGGGCATTCGTCACCTCCTCAAGCTACTGGAAGCGTTACGAAACCGGGCTATATCGCCAGGGTCGGACCACGCTCTATGTGAGCCGGGGCCTGGGGATGGAAGGGATGGCCGCACCCCGGGCCCGGTTCCTGTGCCCGCCGGAGATCGTATGTATAGACCTGGAAGGAGTCGCCGCATGACTCACGTCTATACCACTCGCTTTCGCGTGCGCCATTACGAACTCAGTCCCACCGGCCACGTTCATCATGCTGTCTATCAAAACTACCTGCACCAGCTATCCTTCGAGGCTTCGGCCGATGCCGGTTTTGGCCTGAAACGTTACTCCGAACTGGGCACCATGTGGTTCATCCGCCAGATCATCGTGGAATATGGCCGGCCGGTCGGCTTCGACGACGAGATCGAGGCCCGCACCTGGGTGAGCGATTTCCGCAAGTTCCGCTCCCATCGTGAATACATCCTGACCCACGTCCCTTCTGGCGAGGAGGTCCTTCGTGCCCAGGCCGACTGGGTCTATCTGGATGTGCGGACCCGCTGGCCCAAGAGGCTCTCCCCGGACCTGCTGGCTCAGTTCAAGCCCAACGGCCAGAGCGCTGTGGCGTCCATCTCCCGCGCTGACGAGCCGGACCTGTACCCGGCGACCCCGGCCACGGCCATCCCCTGGACGGTGCGCTGGCGCGAGGCCGATGCCGCTGGTCACGTGAACAACGCCGTCTACACCGGCTGGTTCGAGGAGGCCGTCTGGCGCGCCGTGGGCAGTAACGTGCCCATCACCCGCCACGAGATCGAATACCTGCGCCCGGCCCAGCCCGGCGACGTGCTCACCGTGACCGCCCGGCCCCGCTCCCGCGTCGGCGACCGCCTCACCTGGCTGGCGGAGGTGCGTCGCGCTGCCGACGGCGAACTGTTCACGCGGGACTATGTGGACACTCAGCCATAGATGCGCCCAGATTCACATGGACAGTTCCCCTCGTTCCCACACTCCGCGTGGGAAGGCCAACGGGACGCTCCGCGTCGTGGAGGCAGTGCCGCACCCACGCAGAGCGTGGGCGCGAGCAAAAAAACTGTAGGGCAGGCTTTCCAGCCTGCCTGGACAGCCTGGAAGGATGTCCTACACCTTTTTCGGATAGGCAAGTCCCAAAAGAATCCTTCGTGTCCCTTCGTGTCCTTCGCGGTTTTTGTGAAAGGATTCCCCCGCAGGTAGTTACCTTTTTCTATCTACTGAGTCTCGTTGCTCGAAACTCGGAACTGCGAACGTGCCGATCTACCTTGACGTTTCCGCCGCCGCGCACGGCCGGGCCGGCCTGGGCCGCTACGCCGCCAGCCTGGCCGCTGCCCTCCTGGCCCGCAACCCGGACGGCTTTGCGCTCTTTTACAACCGGGATGCGACCACGCGCCTGCCGGCCGGGCTGGAAGCTTCGCGTGTGCCCGTGCGCACCGTGCGGGCCGGCTACAAACCCTGGCGTATGGCCGTCTGGCTGGGGCAACTGGCCCACGCCGACTTCGGACGGCTGGTCCCCGGCGTCACGCTCTTTCACGCCCTGGAGCACCTGCTCCTGCCCTTGCGCCGCGCCCCCACGGTCCTCACCGTCCATGACCTCATCTGGCACCTGTTTCCAGAGCACCACAAGCGGCTGAACCGCTGGTTCCTGGACGCGGCCATGCCTCTATTTTGCCGGCGGGCCACGCGCATCATCGCCGTCTCCGCGTGCAGCAAAGGCAACCTGGTGCGGCTCTACGGCGTCCCGGAGGACAAGGTGACCGTGGTGCCGGAGGCCGCCCAGCCCCGGTTCCACCCGGTGCCACCGGATCAGGTGGCCGCTGTCCGGGCGCGTTACGGTCTGCCGACCCGCTACGCCGTGACCGTGGGTACCATCGAGCCGCGCAAGAACCTGGTGCGCCTGGCCGACGCCGTGGCCCGGCTCCGCGCCGGGGGCCTGGACGTGCGCCTGGTGGTCGTAGGCGCGCCGGGCTGGCTCTACGCTGAGACCCTGGCCCGCCTGGCCCGGCCCGACGTGGCCGACGCCATCACCCGGCCGGGGTTCGTGCCCGACGAGGACCTGCCGGCCGTCTACGCCGGGGCCGACCTCTGCGTGGTATCGTCCGTCTATGAAGGCTTTGGACTGCCGGTGCTGGAGGCTATGGCCTGCGGCACGCCGGTGGTCTGCGCCGGCACGTCCAGCCTGCCGGAGGTGGGTGGCGCGGCCGCCAGTTACTTTGACCCCACCGACGTGGACGACATGGCCCGGGCCATCGCCGCCGTGTGGGAAGATGCGGCCCGGCGCGATCAGATGCGAGCCGCCGGCCTGGCCCAGGCCGCTCGCTTCTCCTGGGAGCGGACCGCCGCCGAGACGCTGGCCGTTTATCGCCAGACAATGGAGGGGACAAACTCGTGAGCGACAGATTAACCACCGTCAAACTGATATGCTCAGTAGCTGGAAAAAGTTGCTCAAAGCGGGTCTGTGACCCGCGTTTATCGGCGGTCGCAGACCGCCGAGGAGCACAAAGCGATAAATTAACCACTGTCAAACTGATATACTGTCTGGGACTGGCCGTTCTGGTCCTGACTCTGGTTTCTTGTGACCCTATCACCGGGCCGGGGACGTTGACGGGCACGGTCCGGTATGCCCGGCAGCCAGACCTGCCATTGACGGACCCCCAGAACGCCGGGGAACCAGCGCCAGGGGTCAGGGTGAGCATCTACGCTACAGACCGGCAGAACGTGCCGGGCCAGAACGTCTACCTGGCGCAAAGGGTGCCGACCCGGGAAGTGATCACTGATGAACAGGGTCGCTATACCGTGGAGTTGCCGTCAGGGCACTATGTGGTGCGGCTGGCCCCGGACCCTCAGCTCTACAGCCACCTGGTGGAAGTGGGACCGTATCGCACTACCATCAAGGATTTCGTCATCTTCCGGCCGGGTGCTGTCTCGCCATCCCCCACAGTGGGGCCAACGCCGGCCGGGTCTCCGGGGCCATACCCGGCTCCAGGGCAATAAAAAAAGGGGCGACTGGCAGGTCGCTCCTTTTTCTGGTTCAGCAGGGGATTCTGGCAATCTAACGCGCCAGGATCTCTTCCATGCGCAAGGTGAAGGGGTTCAGCGGGCGTTGGGCAGCCAGCACTTCCTCCAGCGGGACGGTTACCACGCGTTGCCCCTGTAACCCCACCATCACGCCGCTCTCGCCGTTAAGCAGGGCTTCCACGGCCGCCACACCCATGCGCGTGGCCAGGGTGCGATCAAAGGCGGTGGGCGTACCGCCGCGTTGCACGTGCCCCAGGATGGTCACGCGCACCTCAAACCCCACTTTCTCCTGGGTCAGATAAGCGGCCACCTCCTGGGTGGTATGCCGGGCCCCCTCGGCCACGACGATGACGGCATGCGCCTTGCCCCGCAGATAGCCTTCTTTGATCTCCCGGGCTACCGTTTCCAGCGCCATCTCCCGTTCCGGGATCAGGACGACCTCGGCCCCGCCGGCGATGCCCACCTCCAAAGCCAACCAACCGCAGTGGCGGCCCATCACCTCCACGATAAAGGCCCGGCCATGCGACGAGGCTGTGTCTTTGAGCTTGTCAATGGCATCCAGGGCCGTGTTGAGGGCTGTGTCTACACCGATGCTCATGTCCGTCCGGGCCAGGTCATTGTCAATGGAGGCCGGGATGCCCACCACCGGCATACCCATCTGTTGCAGCCGCAACGCGCCGGTCAGAGAGCCGTTGCCCCCGATGACGATGAGACTGTCAATATCTCGCTGGCGCAACTGGCGCAGGCCCTCCACCTGCCCTTCCTCGGTCATGAACTGGGGGCAGCGGGCAGTGAGCAGGATGGTGCCGCCTCGCTGGATGATCCCCCCCACAGCGCGGCGGTCCAACTCTGCCATGTCCCCCCCGATCATGCCGGCGTAGCCGCGCCGGATGCCATAGACGCTGAGGCCATAGTGGACCCCGGTACGCACCACAGCCCGGATGGCTGCGTTCATCCCCGGCGCATCACCGCCACTGGTCATCACCGCGATGCGTTTCAGGGTCATGACTATTCCACCTCCATATTAGTCGCTGGCCAGGCAGCCAGAGCGGCCTCGGCCGCCGCCCGTTCGGCTGCCTGCTTGCTGCGACCGGTACCCCGGCCTAACACCCGGTCACCCATCATCACCTCCACGGTGAAACATTTGGCGTGGTCCGGCCCCTCCTCGGCCACGGTGCGGTAGCGCGGGGTGCGTTGATATTCGCCCTGGACCACCTCTTGCAGGCGGCTTTTGGGGTCTTTGTTCACCACCGGCACCATGCGCTCCCCGATCTCGGGTTCGATGAAACGCTGGATGAAACGGCAGGCCACCGGCAGGCCCTGATCCAGGTAGATGGCCCCCACCAGGGCCTCGAAGGCACAGGCCAGGTTGGCTTCCCGATCTCGACCCCCGGCAGCCTCCTCCCCCTTACTCAAATAGAGGAATTGCCCCAGGTTGATCCGCCGCGCGAACTGAGCCAGGGTTTCGCCGCATACCAGGGCCGCGCGCAGGGTGGTCAGATCGCCCTCCTGATATTCTGGAAAGCGATGGTATAGATATTCGGCCGTTACCAGCCCCAACACGGCATCGCCCAGGAACTCCAGCCGTTCGTTGGAACAAGGGGCCAGGTCAGGCTGCTCGTTCAGGGCCGAACGATGTACCAGGGCGCGCGTCAGAAGCGACTTGTCGCTGAAGACTATACCAATGATGTTTTCCAGGCTGTTGACCATAAGCTGCGTTCGTGTACTTTGACGCTTGGTGTGAGATATGGCGGTTGAAACCGCACCTGATGGGCGTAAACCGCCGACCGACCGCCTACGCGGTCGGTTTGAGCGTCCCCGTAGGGGGACGCCCGGCCGCCAGGACAGCCAGGCGCGACCTCGGTCGCTAATTCACACCAAGCGTCTTAGTGCCCTTGGTGGTTTTCAGACTGGCTCTGTAAATACCTACCCGCCACCCTCCCGCAGGTTAGAAAGCGGCTGGCAAGAGAGCGAGCAGCTCATTGCGGCGCACTTCAGTGCGGAGATTGCGCCCGAACCTGCGGGAGGGT